>DASYKC010000154.1:0-21441 GCA_035995885.1 Caldimonas sp.
TGCTCGCGCGCTGGTTCGCGCACCACGGCCACGCGGTGCTCGCGCCCGACCTGCCCGGCCACGGGCGCAGCGAAGGGCCGGCGCTCGACAGCGTCGAGGCGCTCGCCGACTGGCTGCTTGCGCTGCTCGATGCGGCCGGCATCGGCAACGCGGTGCTGGTCGGCCACAGCATGGGCTCGCTGATCGCGCTCGAAGCGGCGGCGCGCGCGCCGGCCCGCGCGACCGCGCTGGCGCTCATCGCGACCGCGTTCCCGATGAGCGTCGCGCCGGCGCCCGGCCCGCCGCCTCGAGCGCGATCAGCGAGCCCATGCTGTGGCCGACGAGCGCCGCCCGCTCGACGCCGGCCGCATCGAGGAGCGCGACCAGCCAGTCGGCGAGCGCCTCGACGGTCGCCAGCGGCGCGCCGCCGCTGCGCCCGTGGCCGGGCAGGTCGGGCGCGAGCACCGAATGACCATGGTGCGCGAACCAGCGCGCGTTCAGCGTCCAGACGCTGTGGTCGTTGAGCGCGCCGTGCAGGAAGACGACCGTCGGCAGGCGCGGCTCGAACGGCTTGCCGCCGCTGTAGGCGTAGGCGTCGCGCGGACCCGCGGCGGTCGCGACCGTGTACTTCATCGCCGGCTCGACGCCGCCGCCTTGAGGGCTCGCTTCAGGTCGTCGATCAGGTCGTCGGCGTCCTCGAGGCCGATCGACAGGCGGATCGTCGCCGGACCGATGCCGGCGCGCGCGAGCGCCGCGTCGTCCATCCGGAAGTGCGTGGTCGACGCCGGATGGATGACGAGCGAGCGGCAGTCGCCGACGTTGGCCAGGTGCGAGAAGATCTTGAGCGCCTCGATGAAGGCGCGGCCTTCCTCGCGCGCGCCCTTGAGGTCGAAGCTGAACACCGAGCCGCAGCCGCGCGGCAGCAGCCGCTTGGCGAGCGCGTGGTCGGGATGCGACTCGAGCTCGGGATAGCCGACGCGCGCGACGCGCTCGTGGCCGGCGAGGAAGGCGACGACCTTCCTCGTGTTCTCGACGTGGCGCGCCATCCTGAGCGGCAGCGTCTCGAGCCCCTGAAGGATCAGCCACGCGGTGTGCGGGCTCATGCTCGCGCCGAAGTCGCGCAAGCCTTCGCGGCGGGCACGCAGGAGGAAGGCACCGACCGTGCTTTCCTCGCTGAAGACCATGCCGTGAAAGCCGTCGTAGGCTTCGGTCAGCTCGGTGAAGCGGCCGCTCGCCGCGCTCGCCCGGTCCCAGTCGAAGTTGCCGCTGTCGACGAGGACGCCGCCGATCACCGTGCCGTGTCCGGAGAGGAATTTCGTCGCCGAGTGGTAGAGCAGGTCGGCGCCGTGCTCGAACGGCCGCATCAGCCACGGCGTCGTGAACGTCGAGTCGACCAGCAGCGGCAGGTGATGCTCGTGGGCGAGGGCGGCGACGGTCGGGATGTCGAGGACGTCGAGGCCCGGATTGCCGAGCGTCTCGCCGAACAGCAGCTTGGTCTCGGGCCGGATCGCGTCGCGCCAGGCGGATTGGTCGCCGGGCGCGACGAAGGTCGTCGCGATGCCGAAGCGCGCCAACGTGTAGTGGAGCAGGTTGTGCGAGCCGCCGTAGAGCGCGCTCGAGGCGACGATGTGCGAGCCGGCACCGGCGATGGTGGCGATCGCGAGGTGCAGCGCCGCCTGCCCGCTCGCCGTCGCGATCGCGCCGCTGCCGCCCTCGAGCGCGGCGACGCGCTCCTCGAGGACGGCGTTGGTCGGGTTCGAGATCCGGCTGTAGACGTGGCCGGAGCGCTCCATGTTGAAGAGCGAGGCGGCGTGCTCGCTCGACTCGAAGACGAACGAGGTCGTCAGGTGGATCGGCACGGCGCGCGCGCCGGTCGCCGGGTCGGGGGCCGCGCCGGCATGCAGGGCGAGCGTGTCGAAGCCGGGATTCGAGTAGCCGGGCATGGGTCGGAAACCTTCGTCCTGTGACGGACGATTGTGGGCTATATTGAACTTCACACGCCCCGCAGGCGGCCCCGGCGCAGGACCGTCCGTCAACCGACAGTTCACCGGAGACGATCATGAAAGTCAGCGACATCTTGCGCGTGAAGGGCGGAACGCTCTTCACCGTCGCGCCCGAGGAGCCGCTCTCGTCGGCGCTCAACGTCATGTCCCAGCACGACATCGGCTCGCTCGTCGTCATGGAAGGCGGCGAGCTGGTCGGCATGCTCACCTTCCGCGAGGTCATCCAGGCGGTCGTCAGCAACGGCGGCGCGCTCGGCGCGACGCGCGTCCGCGGCGTCATGGACGACGCGCCGCTCACCTGCACGCCGTCGACCGAGCTCGACGAAGTGCGCCGCATGATGCTCGGCCGGCACGCCCGCTACATGCCGGTGCTGAGCGAGAAGACGCTGATGGGCGTGGTCTCGTTCTACGACGTCGCCAAGGCGGTGGTCGACAGCCAGGACTTCGAGAACCGCATGCTCAAGGCCTACATCCGCGACTGGCCGGTCGAGAGCCGCGACGAGCTGCCCTCGTCGAATCCGAACTAGCGGCGAGCCGATGCCGAGCGCGAGCCCGCCGGCTCCGGCGCCGGCGAAGGGCGGCGACGCGCCGCGCACGCCGATCGACTATCTCCACCCGGATCTGCCGGCCGGCCTGAGGCGCGTCGTCATGCCCGTCGTCGACGCCACGCCGGCGGCGTTGCGCGGCTACGGCAGGCTGGTCGACGACCCGGCCGAATGCGAGGTCGAGATCGTCCGCTGGCCGCAGCGCGGCATCCGGCCGATCGACGCCGACACCGGCGATCAGGGCGGCACGACCGAGGGTGTCTTCGTCAGCGAATGGCGCGGCGACATCCTCTACGGGCGCAACGACGCCGTCGGCGGTCACTACATCCTCGGCTATGGCGAGCCGCCGGAGCTCGCTCGCACCGACCACTTCCGGCCGCCGTGCCGGGTCATGCTCTGGCACGCGAACTACCACCCGGACGGCGGCCAGCTCTTCTTTCCGCTCGACAAGCGGCCCTTTCTCGTCCCGCTTGCCCTGCCGGGCGACGACGTGACGCCGGAGCGCTTCGTCTGCTTCCGCTTCGACGGCACGCAAGGTCTCTACATCCATCCCGACATCTGGCACGAGGGCGTCTTCGGACTCGCCGGAACCCAGCGCTTCTTCGACAAGCAAGGGGCGGTGCACGCCCGCGTCTCGGTCGATTTCGCGCGAGAGTTCACGTGCCTGCTCGAGGCGCCGATCGCGCCGGGCGAAGGCAGCATCGCGCCGGGCTAGCATCGGGCGATGTCGGGCAGCACGCTGGGCCACCTCTTTCGGGTCACGACCTTCGGCGAGAGCCACGGCCCGGCGATCGGCTGCGTCGTCGACGGCTGTCCGCCCGGCATGGCGCTGTCGGAGGCCGACATCCAGCCCGAGCTCGACCGGCGCCGCCCCGGCACCTCGCGCCACGTCACCCAGCGAAAGGAAGACGACAAGGTCGAGATCGTCTCGGGCGTCTTCGAGGGCATGACGACGGGAACGCCGATCGCGCTCCTGATCAGGAACACCGACCAGCGCAGCAAGGACTACGCGAACCTGCTCGACACCTTTCGCCCCGGCCACGCCGACTACGCGTATCACCACAAGTACGGCCGGCGCGACCCGCGCGGCGGCGGCCGGGCCTCGGCGCGGCTCACGGCACCGGCGGTCGGCGCGGCGGCGATCGCGAAGAAGTGGCTGCGCGAGCACTGCGGCACGACCTTCGCCGGCCACATGACTCAGATCGGCACGATCGCGATCCCGTTCGAAGGCTTCGAGCACGTCGCCAGCAATCCCTTTTTCGCCGCCAACGCGAGCGACATCGCCCGCCTCGAGGCCTACATGGACCAGCTGAGGAAGGACGGCGACAGCTGCGGCGCGCGCGTCGACGTCGTCGCCCGCAACGTGCCGGTCGGCCTCGGCGAGCCGCTCTATGACAAGCTCGACGCCGACATCGCCCACGCGATGATGGGAATCAACGCCGTCAAGGGCGTCGAGATCGGCGCCGGCTTCAAGGCGGTCGAGCAGCGCGGCACGACCCACGGCGACGAGCTCACGCCCGAAGGCTTCGCGACGAATAACGCCGGCGGCGTCCTCGGCGGCATCTCGACCGGCCAGGACATCACGGTCTCGCTCGCCATCAAGCCGACCAGCTCGATCCGCAGCCCGCGCCGCTCGATCGACCTCGAAGGCAAGGCGACGATCGTCGAGACGCTCGGCCGCCACGATCCGTGCGTCGGCATCCGCGCCGTGCCGATCGCCGAGGCGATGCTCGCGCTCGTGCTGATGGACCACGCCCTGCGCCATCGCGCCCAGTGCGGCGACGTCCAGCTCGCGGTCCGGCCGATTCCCGCCCAGGCGCCTTGAGCGTCCGCGAACGGCCGCTCCGGAAGCGGACGCTCGGTCCCGGTCGGCGGGACCGGCCGCAGGCCGAGGCGGCACCATCGAGCGCGGCCGCTTCGGCAGCGCGGCCGACGGTCGTTCCGTTCGCTGCCGTCTCGTTCGCGTACTTCGCCTACGCCGGCCTGGTCGCGACCTACGGACCGCTCTGGTTCAAGAGCCTCGGCTACTCGACCTTCGCCATCGGCGTCCTCATGTCGCTGCAAAGCGCGACGCGGCTCTTCAGCCCGTACGCCTGGGGCTGGATCGCCGACCACACCGGCCGGCGCGAGCAGCTGCTGAGGATCGCTTCGGGCGGCTCGCTGCTCGCCTCGATCGGCTACTTCGCGCCGGTCGGCTACGCCTGGATCGCCGCGGTGACCGTCGTCCTCTACGTCTGCACCGCCGGCGTGATCCCGATCAACGAAGCGGCGCTCGCGCACCGCGTCAGCATCGGCGGCAGCCTCGACGTCGCGCGCTACGGCCGCGTCCGCGTCTGGGGCTCGGTCGGCTTCTTCGGCGCCGTCACGGCCAGCGGCTTCGTCCTGCAGACGTCGGGTCTCGGCGGCTTTCCGATCCTCGTCTGCGGCCTGCTCGCGCTCCTGCTCGGCGCGTGCTGGCGGCTGCCCGCGTCGACCGAGCCGGCGCATCCGCCGTCAGTCGTGATGGGCGCGCTTTCGGTCCTGCGCCAGCCCGCCGTGGCCTGGTTCTTCGCCGGTGTCTTCCTGACGGTGCTCGCCCACACGAGCCTCTACGCCTTCTATTCGCTCTACCTCGCCTCGCTCGGCTACAGCAACGGCCAGATCGGCCTGCTCTGGGCGATCGGCGTCGTCGTCGAGGTGATCTGGTTCTATTTCCAGGGGCGCTGGCAACATCGGCTGTCGATGCACGGCTGGCTCGTCGTCGCCGCGCTCGCGTCGGCGCTTCGCTTCGCGCTCATCGCCGCGTTCGGGGCCTGGGTCGCCGTCCTCGTCGTCGCCCAGTGCCTGCACGCGCTCAGCTTCGCAGCGCAGCACTCGGCGTGCATCGCCGTCATCACGCGCCACTTCCCGGGACGTCTGCGCGGCCGCGGCCAGGCGCTCTATACGGTGCTCGGCTACGGTGCGTCGGGCGTGATCGGCGGAGTCGTCGGCGGCGCGATGAGCGAGACCCTGGGCCTGACCTCGGTCTTCTGGGCGGCGAGCGGCGTCGCGCTGGCCGCCGCGTGGTGCTGCCGGCGCGCACTGCGCAGGGATCGCGCGAGCGCGTGAGCGGAAACGTCGCGGCGCCATCTCGACCCGTCACGACGTCGCTCGTCTCGCCCGCGATCAAGCCGCGCCGCGATCGTGCGGGCCCGGAGTCGTTTCGCCGACACGATGCGTGCGCAGGATCGGCAGGTGCTGCGGGTACTCGCGCTGCACGTAGCTCACCAGGCCTTCGCGCACGAAGCAGCGCAGGTCCCACGAACGGCTGGAATCGACCGACGTGACCAGCACGCGCACTTCCACCGTGCGCTCGCCGGCCTCGGTGACCTGCAGCAGGCAGAGGCGCCGGTCCCAGTCCTTCGACGATTCGCACAACCGCTTCGCCTCGGCGCGCAGCGGCTCCATCGGCATCGCATAGTCGACGTGCAGGAACACCGTGCCGATGATCGCGGCGCTGGTACGGGTCCAGTTCTGGAACGGGTTTTCGATGAACCACTGCAGCGGGATGATCAGGCGACGCTCGTCCCAGATCCGCAAGACGACATAGGTGCCGGTGATCTCCTCGACGCGGCCCCATTCGCCCTGCACGATCAGGACGTCGTCGAGCCGCAGCGGCTGCGCCAGCGCGATCTGCATGCCGGCGATCAGGTTGCTGAAGAGCGGGCGCGCGGCAAGACCGACGACCAGACCCGCGACCCCCGCCGACGCGAGCAGGCTGGCGCCGAGCTGGCGCGCGCCGGGGAAGGTCATCAGGATCAGGGAGACGCCCGCCAGGAACACGACAACCATGACCGTGCGCGACAGCACCGCCGCCTGCGTGCCGATGCGGCGCGCGCGCAGGTTGTCGGCGACGTCGACGGGATGTTTCGCGACCACCCCTTCGGCCACGCCCTGGACCGCGCTCATGGCGGCCCAGGTGAGGGCCGCCAGCAGCAGCACGCCGTTGGTGTGGCGCACCGCGTCGATGGCGGGCAGGTCGTCGGGCGCCCCGTGCCAGACGAGCTGCAGCGCGGCGAGCGGCAACACCAGGCGCGCCGCCGATTCGCAGCGTCGCACCACGGCGGCGAGCACGTGGGTGCCGCGGGCGATACGGGTCAGGACGATCCGGCCGACCGACTGGCCGACCAAGGCCAGGACTGCGGCGACGACCGCGACCAGCAGCGTCTGCAGCCAGGGCGTGGACAGCGCGATCAAGGCGCCCTCGCGAAGGACGGTTCGATGCCGTTGTCGCCCATCAGGCCGAGCATGCGGTCGAGCATGGTCGCGACGTCGGCGAGGCCGTCGAGGTAGTACATCGCCCGCGACGCCGAACCGTCGCGCCCGACCTTGACGGTGAGCCAGCCCGTCTCTGCACGCGCGAAGACCGGCTCGTCGTTGACGTCGTCGCCGAGGAAGACGGCGGCGCGCGCTGCGGAGCGCCCGACCAGGCTGGCGACCGCGTGCGCCTTGTCCGGCGCACCGGTCGGAACGATGTTCATGACCAGCTTGCCGCCGAACGCGGTCACGCCGGGACCGAGCTCGGCGACGAAGGTCGTGATCAGGCGCAGCGCACGCGTGCGGTCGTGAGCGAGGCGGTAGTGCAGCGCCAGCGAATGGCGCTTGTCCTCGACGACCACCTCGGCGGCGAGGAGGGCGCCTGCCGCCGCTGCCAGTTGCGCGCGCACGTCGTCGAGTGCCGCGGGATCGACCGCACCGGGGGCGAGCGGATCCTCGGCGCCGTGATTGCCGATGACGTAGCGCGGCTCGAACGGCAGGCGCGCCCGCAGGTCGTCGACCGCGCGGCCGCTGACGATGGCCAGCGGCAGGACCCGCGCCAGCCGATCGAGGCGCCACGCGACGGCCAGCGGGATGCGCGCGGCGTCGGGCCGCGCGACGAGCGGCGCGAGCGTGCCGTCGAAATCGAAGGCCAGGAGCGGCCGCACCGCCATCACCGCGGTCAGGGCGGCGTCGCCTTCGGGCGAGAACAGGTGCCTCATCTCATTCGGCGCTGTGCCGCTCGACGCGCGCCTCGATGCGCTGGCGCAGCCGGGAGCGTCCGGCGTCGGCCAGCATCCTGCCGGCCCAGCGGAAGACGTTGAACTCGCGCACCGTCATGCGCAGGCTCGCCATCCGTTCGTGCTGCTCGGCCGGCGCCATCGTCGCTGCGCGCTGCAGCGCGTCGGCCGATTCCTCGACGTCGTACGGGTTGACGATCAGAGCCTCCGTCATCTCGCGCGCGGCCCCGGCGAAGCGGCTCAGCACCAGCACGCCGGCCTCGTCGTCGCGCGCCGCGACGAATTCCTTGCACACCAGGTTCATGCCGTCGTGCAGGCTGGTGACGACGCAGATGTCGGCGGCGCGAAAGAGCTCGGTGACGGCGTTGTGGTCGTGATGGGCCGCGATCAGGTGCACCGGCTGGTAGGTGGCGCTGCCGAAGCGCTTGTTCAGCCGCTCGCTGAAACGCGCGATGCGCTCGTGGAACAGCTGGTATTCATCGAGCAGGACGCGCGTCGGCGCGGCGATCTCGACGAACACGAAGCGGCCGATCCACTCGGGGTGCTTTTCGAGCAGCCGCTCGACGGCGCGCAGCCGTTCGAGGATGCCCTTGGTGTAGTCGAATCGGTCGACGCCCAACGCCAGGCAGGTGTCGGCCGGCAGGCCGAAGCGCTCGAACACGCGACGCCGGCATTCGTCGACGGGCAGCCACGCGGCGCGGTCGCGATCGGAGGGCCACTCGATCGAGATCGGATAGCTTTCGACCAGCGTCTCGTCGGCGTTGAACGAGATGGTCGAGTTCTCGTGCTCGATGCGGGCTTCGAGGAAACGGTCGACCGTCTCGATGAAGTTCTTGCAGTGAAAGCGCGTATGGAAGCCGAGGATCGTGCTGCCGAGCATGCCTTCGAGGATTTCGCGGCGCCACGGGCAGATGCTGAACGACTCCGGGTTGGGCCACGGAATGTGCCAGAAGGTGATGATCGTGGCGCGGGGCAGCTTGGCGCGGATCATCGCTGGCAGCAGGGCGAAGTGGTAGTCCTGCACCAGGACGACGGGATCCTCGCCGCGCGCTTCGGCCACCACCGCGTCGGCGAAGCGCTGGTTCACCTCGCGGTAGCACTCCCAGTCGGAGGCGCGGAACACCGGCTGCACGTGGGCGACATGGCAGAGCGGCCACATGCCCTCGTTGGCGAAGCCGTAGTAGTAGCCCTGTTCCTCCGCCTCGGTGAGCCAGATCCGGCGCAGCACGTACTCCTCCTGGCCCGGCGGCACGCCGACGTGGTCGTTGGCGTCCGTCACCTGCCGGTCGGCGCTGCCGCTGCCGTGCGCGATCCAGGTGCCCGAGCACGCCCGCATCACCGGCTCGACGGCGGTCACCAGCCCGCTCGCCGGACGCTTGACGACGATTCCCTCCGGCGACGTTTCGTGGATGTAGGGCTCACGGTTCGAGACGACGATGACCTGGTCGCCGCGGAGCTGCGTTCGCAGCAGGTTGCGCAAGCGGCTCGGGTCCCAGATCGTCTGCGGCCCGAGCGCGCGCCGGTACTCGTCCTCCAGATCGCGCAGGCGCGAGCGCAGCTCGTCGGCCAGCGGCGTGATTTCCGCCGGCACCATGACCGGGCGAAGCAGGCCATCGCCGCGGAGCAGGCCGCGCACGCCCGCGACCCAGCCGCGCCAGCTGAGCTGCGCGACGACGACCGTGATCAGGGCGATGATGAGCCCGAGCGAGGCGATGAAGCCGATCAGATAGCGGCGGGTGTCCTGGCTGCGCCGGTCGATGAAGCTCAGATCGTGCAGCAGCACCAGCTCGGCGACCGGTCCGTTCTCGCCGCTCACCGTGTGCATGCCGACATGGACGGCGCCGCCGGCGAGCTGGCGCCGCGGCTCCGGCAAGCTTGCATCGAGCTGCGCCTGCGCGCAGCTCAGGTCGGCCGGGTAGCCGGCCGTGCGCCGCAGCAGCTTGCCGTCGATCGAGCACAGGCCGATGGCGAAGAGCCGTTCGTCGCGCGCCGCGCGATCGAACAAAGTCTGCAGACGCGCGCTCTTGTCGTCCTTGAGCGCCTCGGCGATCGGGTCGGAAAGCGCGCCCGCGATCACGGCGCCGCGGGCGTTCAGATCGCGTGCGAACCAGCGCAGCGTCAGCTGGTCCATGAGCGGCACCGCAATGTAGGCCGCCGCGACCAGCGTGATCACGAGCGGGATCAGGAAACGCAGCTGAAAGTTCAGTACCTTGATCAAGGAGTTCGGATCCGGGTCTTCGGCCTTCGAGGCCGGACGGCCGTGGCGTGCCAGGCAGACATCGCATGGCATTCGACTGGCCCGATGCCGCATGACGAGACGAGCGATGCGGCGCCGCATCATCGTATATTCGACCGAATGCTTTGTAATTCGTCGGTTCTTTGCCCGGCCGCACGGTGAACGCGTCCGCCCCTTCCGCCACGGCCGCCGGCCTCGGTCGCCAGGCCTCGCTCGATCTCGCCCTGATCGGCAACTGCACGATCGGCGCGCTGGTCGACCGCGGCGGCGCCATCGTCTGGTGCTGCATGCCGCGCTTCGACGGCGATCCGGTGTTCAACGCGCTCCTCGATTCCGCCGACGGGCTGCCGCGCGAGGGCAGCATGGGCGTCGAGCTCGAAGGCCTGGCCAGGGTCGAGCAAGCGTACGAGCCGGGCACGGCCATCCTGTGCACGCGGCTCTTCGATGCGTCCGGGGAAGGGATCGAGATCGTCGACTTCGCGCCGCGCTTTTTCTACCGCGACCGCGTCTTCCGGCCGGCCCAGCTGGTTCGGCGCATCCGGCCGATCGCGGGCCACCCGAGGGTGCGCATCGTCGTCCAGCCGCGCGGCGAATGGGGAAGCGTCGCGCCGGTGCTCACGCGCGGCAGCAACCACCTCCGGTTCGTCCTGCCGGCCGGCACCCTGCGGCTCACGACCAACGCGCCGCCGACCTATCTGGCCGACGGGACCTGGTTCTCGCTGTACCGACCGGTGAGCCTGCTGTTCGGCCCCGACGAGACGCTCTCCGCCGGCATCGAGGAGACGGCGCGCGATTTCGAGGAGCAGACCTCGCTCTACTGGCGCCAGTGGACGCGCCGCCTGGCCTTGCCTTTCGAGTGGCAGGACGCCGTGATCCGCGCCGCGATCACGCTCAAGCTCTGCCAGTTCGAGGAAACCGGCGCGATCGTCGCGGCGATGACGACGAGCATCCCCGAAGCGCCGAGCAGCGGCCGCAACTGGGACTACCGCTTCTGCTGGCTGCGCGATGCGTTCTTCGTCGTCAGGGCGCTGAACAGCCTCTCCGAAGTGGGGACGATGGAGGACTACCTGCGCTGGCTCCACGACGTCGTCCGCAGCGCCCGCGACGGGCATGTCCAGCCGCTGTACGGGATCGGCCTGGAGCAGACCCTCACCGAGAGCCTCGTGCCGACCCTGCCGGGCTATCGCGGCATGGGCCCGGTGCGCGTCGGCAACCAGGCCTTCGAGCACTTCCAGCACGATGTCTACGGCAACATCGTCCTCGGCGCATCGCAGGCGTTCTTCGACCATCGGCTGTTTCGTCGCGCCGACCTGCGCGACTTCGCCGAGCTCGAAGGCATGGGCGAGCAGGCCTGGCGCTTCCACGATCAGCCCGACGCCGGGATGTGGGAGCTGCGCACGCGCACGCGCGTGCACACCTCGTCGTCGCTGATGTGCTGGGCCGCGTGCGACCGGCTGGCAAAGATCGCCGCGGTCGTCGGCCAGGCCGCGAACCAGGCGACGTGGCGGGCCCGCGCCGACACGATCCGCGCCAAGATCCTCGAGCAGTCGTGGAGCGAGAGCCGGCAGGCCTTCGTCGAGAGCTTCGGCGGCAAGGACCTCGACGCGAGCGTCCTGCTGATGGCCGAGGTCGGCTTCATCGACCCGCGCGACCCGCGCTTCGTCAAGACCGTCGATGCGCTCGAGAACGTGCTCTGCGACGGGCCGTTCATGCGCCGCTACGAAGCCCCCGACGACTTCGGCAAGCCCGAGACCGCGTTCAACGTCTGCTCGTTCTGGCGCATCGACGCGCTGGCGCGGATCGGTCGCACGGCACAGGCGCGCGAGATCTTCGAGGCCATGCTGGCGCGCAGCAATCACGTCGGCCTGCTGTCGGAGGACCTGCACGTGGCGAGCGGCGAGCTGTGGGGCAATTTCCCGCAGACGTATTCGATGGTCGGCGTCATCAACGGCGCCGTTCGCCTCTCGAGTCGCTGGGACACGGTGGTGTAGCGGTCGCGATGGGCACCGGCGCTCCCTATCCGCGGCTGGTCGGCGACATCGGCGGCACCCATGCGCGATTCGGCTGGGTGCAGGACGCGGCGTCGGGCATCACCGAGGTCGACGCGTCTGTCGGCGCGGACCGGGCCGGTCTGGATGCGGCCGTCGCAAGCTATCTGTCCGCCCACGGGCTGGCGCGACCGCGGTCGTGCGCGCTGGGCATCGCCGCGCCGGTCAGCGGCGACACCGTCGCGATGACCAATCGCGACTGGACCTTCTCGATCGGCGACATGCAGCGGCGCCTCGGTCTCGGCCGCCTGCTCGTGATCAACGACTATGCGGCCCTCGCCCACGCGCTCGGCGACGTCCGGCCCGACGAGGTGCGGCGGGTCGGCGGCGGCGAGGCCGTCGAGCACGGTCCGCTGGCGCTCCTCGGCCCGGGCACCGGCCTCGGCGTGTCGGGACTGCTCGTCGCGCCGGGAGGTCGGGTGCCGGTCGTCGGCGAAGGCGGCCACGTCTCGTTGAGCGCCGGCGACGACACCGAAGATCGCGTCGTCGCCATCCTGCGCCGGCGCTTCGGCCATGTCTCGGCCGAACGGGCCCTCTCCGGCCCCGGCCTCGTCAATCTCTATGCGGCGAGCTGCGAGCTCGGCAAACGGGTGGAAGAGCCCCTGGCCCCTGCGGAGATCAGCGCGCGGGCGCGCCTCGGCAGCGATGTCGACTGCCGCCGGGCGGTCGACCTGTTCTTCGGCTTTCTCGGCAGCGTCGCCGGCGACCTCGCGCTCACGCTCGGCGCACGCGGCGGCGTCTACATCGCCGGGGGCATCGTCGCCCAGCTCGGCGACATCGCCGCCTCGACGTTTCGCGAGCGCTTCGAGGCCAAGGGCCGCTACCGGGCCTATCTGGCGCGAATTCCGACCGCCGTGATCGTCGACGCTTCGGCCCTGGCGCTGCGAGGCGCCAACATCGCGCTCGACGAATGAAGAGGTCGCCCGCCTTCGTCGCCGGGCGCAGCGCTTTGGCCCCCCGGATTGGCAGCCTGTCGCACGGCCATGGGCACGACGCGACGGCGGTCCTACACTCGCGGCCATGCAAATTTCGACTGAACGTCCGGCCCACGCCCACAAGGCGAAACGCCGGATCTGGATCGGTGCTGTCGCCGCGGTCGCCGTCGCCGCGCTGGCCGCGGCCGTGCTCTCCAAGGCCGGCATCGGCGGCGACAAGGGCAAGAAGGAGCCGGTGCCGCTCGAGTTCGTCGCCGCCGAGGTGGCGCGGCCGGTCGCCGCGCGACTGCCGCTGACGCTCGAGTTCTCTGGGCCGCTGGTCGCGCCGCGCACGGCGGTCGTCCGCGCCAAGGCCGCGGGAACGCTGCTCTCGCTGAGCGTCGCCGAAGGCAGCCGCGTCAAGTCCGGCCAGGTGATCGGCGCGATCGACCTCGCCGAGCTGCACAGCCGCGCCGCCGACCGCGCGGCGCTGGTCGAGTCGGCGCAGTCGGCGTTGATCGAGGCCGAGCGGCAGAACACCGCCAACGTCGGCCTGGCGGCGCAGAACTTCATCTCGCCGACGGCGCTGCAGACGTCGCAGGCGCGCCTCGACGCCGCGCGCGCGCAGCTGAAGTCGGCGCAGGCGCAGCTCGACTCGATGCGTGTCGGCATCCGCGAGGCGACGCTCGCCGCGCCGATCTCGGGCATCGTCGGCAAGCGCCACGTCGTCCCCGGCGAGAAGGTCAGCGCCGAGCAGCAGATCGTCACCATCGTCGATCTCTCTTCGCTCGAGCTCGCCGGCTCGGTCGGCACGCACGAGGTGTCGCTGCTCGAGGCCGGCCAGGTCGCCGCGGTGCGCATCGAAGGGCAGAGCGCCGACGTCCCCGGCCGCATCGACCGGATCGCGCCCGCCGCCGAGGCGGGAACGCGCGCCATCGGCGTCGTCGTCGTCCTCGAGAACAAGGGCGAGCGCTTTCGCGCCGGCCAGTATGCGCAGGCACGCGTCGAGCTCGCCGACCCGGCGGACCGGATGACCGTGCCGAGCGGCGCCGTCGGCCAGGCGTCGGGACAGGACTTCGTCTGGGCGATCGAGAAGGGCGCCCTGGTGCGCCGCATCGTCGTCACCGGCCGGCGCGATCCGGCGTCGGGCCGCGTCGAGGTGGTCAAGGGCCTCGGCGCCGACGCCCAGATCCTCGCCGTCCGCTTCGACAACCTCAAGGAGGGCGCTCCGGCCAAGGTCGTCGTCCAGCGCAACGTCGCCAGCGGCGCGACCGGCGCGGCGTCGGTCCCGGTCGGCTCGTCGCCATCGGCCTCGGCCTCGGCGGCGCCGGCGACGCGCTCCTGACGCCGGCGGGGGAACGACTCATGTGGTTCACGCGCGTCTCGATCGCCAATCCCGTCTTCGCGACGATGGTGATGGCCGCGCTCTGCGTCCTCGGCCTGTTCTCGTACAGCCAGCTGCGCGTCGAGCGGCTGCCCGACATCACGCCGCCGATCGTCTTCGTCGCCATCGCCTATCCGGGCGCGTCGCCCGAGGCGGTCGAGACCGAGCTGACGCGGCCGATCGAGCTCTCGCTGAACGGCATCGCCGGCGTCAAGATGATCCGTTCGAACTCGCTCGAAGGGCGCAGCGAGACGGTGGTCGAGTTCCAGGTCTCGGCCGACATGAACCGCGCCGTCCAGGACGTCCGCGACAAGGTCGCCGCCGTGCAGCCGAACTTCCCGCGCGACGCCAAGCAGCCCTACGTCTCGCGCTTCGACGGCGACAACGCCCAGCCGACGGTCTACCTCTCGCTCCTCGGCCACGAGCGCAGCGCGCGCGAGCTGTCGCTGCTCGCCGACCAGGTCGTCAGGAAGCGCCTCGAGCGCGCCACCGGCGTCGCCCGCGTCGACGTCGGCGGCCTGACGATCCGCCAGGTGCGAATCGACCTCGACCCGCAGCGCCTGCGCGCGCTGCAGCTGACGCCGGGCGACGTCTCGACGGCGCTGCAGCGCGCCAACGCCGACATGCCGGTGGGCCTGCTGACCGGCACGAAAGAGGACGCGACCGTCCGCGTCGAGGGCAAGGTGAAGGACGCCAAGGCGTTCGCCGACGTCGTCGTCGCGACCCGCAACGGCAACGTCATCCGCATCGCCGATCTCGGCACGCTGGTCGAGCGCGAGCGTGAGCCCGATTCGCTCTCGCGCGACGACGGCGTGCCGTCAATCTCGTTCCAGGTCTTCAAGCAGCAGGACGCCAACATCGTCGAGACCGGCGAGGCCATCAAGGGCGCCGCGGAGGAGCTGAGGAAGACGCTGCCGCCTGGCGTCGAGCTGCGCCTGGTCTACGCCGACAGCGACTGGGTCGCGCGCTCGCTCTCGGGCGTCAAGAAGACGCTGATCGAAGGCGCGCTGCTGACGATCGCGATCGTCTTCCTCTTCCTGCACAGCTGGCGCAGCACGATCATCACCGGCCTGACCTTGCCGATCGCCGTGATCTCGGCGTTCATCGCCGTCTACCTGTTCGGCTTCACGCTCAACTTCATGACGATGATGGCGCTGTCGCTGTGCATCGGCCTGCTCATCGACGACGCCATCGTCGTGCGCGAGAACATCGTCCGCCACGTCCACCTCGGCCTCGGCCATCGCCAGGCGGCGCAGGTCGGCACCGACGAGATCGGCATGGCGGTGATGGCGACGACCTTCGCGATCTGCGCCGTCTTCGTGCCGGTCGCGTTCATGAAAGGAATCATCGGCAAGTTCTTCTTCTCGTTCGGTGTCACCGTCGCGGTCGCGGTCGTCGTCTCGCTGTTCGTCAGCTTCACCCTCGACCCGATGCTGTCGAGCATCTGGCGCGATCCGCCCGGCAACCGGCTGCTGCGCGTCCCCGTGCTCGGCCACCTGATGCGCGCGACCGATCGCCTGCTCGACGTCCTGCACGGCGTCTACGAGCGGCTGATCCACTGGATCTTCTCGGCGCGGCGCTATCGCGTCTTCGTTCCGCCGATCCCGGCCTACGGCCGGCCGTTCGACGTCGCCGGCCAGCGCGACACGACGGCGCCGCGGCGCTGGCGCCTGGCGACGATCACGCCGCGCGCGGTCGTCGTCCTCGCCGGCGTCGCGAGCTTCGTCGTCGCGATCGCGATCGCGCCGCTCGTCGGCACCGAGTTCATTCCCGAGAGCGACGACAGCTACATCCGCATGAACGTGACGCTGCCGGTCGGCACCAGCCTGAAGCGCGGCAGCGACAAGATGATCCAGGTCGAGGACATCGTTCGCAAGATGCCCGAGATCCGCATGATCTCGACGACCATCGGCGACACCGGCAGCGGCAGCCGGAACTCGTCGCTCCTGTCGATCCAGCTCGTCAAGCCGCACGAGCGAAAGCTCAGCCAGCGCGAGGTCGAGAAGGCGATCAGGAAGGCGCTCGAGCCGATCCCCGGCATCGAGGTCACGCTCGGCAACCGGCCGATCTTCGTCTCGCTGCTCGGCCCCGATCCAGCCGTCCTCGAAGCCGAGGTGCTGAAGCTGCAGGAGCGGGTCGCGAAGGTGCCCGGCATCGCCGACCTCAGCACCTCGGTGCTGCCCGGCATCCCGGCCTACGCGGTGCGCCTCAAGCGCGACGCGATCCGCGAGCTCGGCCTGACGACGACGCAGCTCGCCTCGAGCCTGCGCGCCTACGTCAACGGCGACGTCGCGACCTACTGGACCTCGCCCGACGGCGAGCAGGTCGACGTCGAGCTGCGCCTGCCGCAGACCTCGCGCGAGAACATCGCCCAGCTCAACGACCTGCCGGTCGCCTACGCCAGGGACGGCACGCCGATCGCGCTGGCGAGCGTCGCCGACATCGTGCCGGTCGTCAATCCGGTCGTCATCAAGCGCCAGGACCTGCAGCGGCGCCAGGCGATCTACGCCGGCACCGAAGGGCGGCCGAGCGGCGACGTCGGCGCCGACGTGCAGAAGATCGTCAAGGAGTGGCAGCTGCCGCCGGGCTATCGCTTCGACGTCGGCGGCCAGACGCGCGACCAGCAGGAGGCCTTCGTCGGCGTCCTGTTCGCGCTCGGCGCGGCGGTGATCTTCATCTACATCGTCCTGGCGTCGCAGTTCTCGAGCTTCCTCCAGCCGCTGGCGATCATGGCGTCGCTGCCGCTGGCGCTGATCGGCGTCATGCTCGCGCTCCTCGTCACGCGCTCGACGCTGAACCTGTTCTCGATGATCGGCCTGGTGATGCTGATGGGGCTCGTCACGAAGAACGCGATCCTGCTCGTCGACTTCGCCAACCACGGCCGGCGCGCCGGCCTGACGGTGCCGGAGGCGCTGCTGCAGGCCGGCCTGGTGCGGATGCGGCCGATCATCATGACGACCGCGGCGATGATCTTCGGCATGCTGCCGCTCGCCCTCGCCCTCGACGAGGGCGGCGAGATCCAGGCGCCGATGGGGCGGGCGATCATCGGCGGCGTGATCACGTCGACGCTGCTCACGCTCGTCGTCGTGCCGGTGATCTACAGCTACCTGGTCCGCGACCGGAAGCGGCCGGCGACGCAGGCGGCGGAAGAGGATGCCCGGCCGGCGCTCGGCGGCGGCGCGATGCCGTCGAGCATGCCGGCGTCGCCGGATTGAGGCCGGCGGTCGCTGGGCGATCGCTTCCTCTGCGAAGCCGTCGTCGCTACTGCGAGACCTGGATGACGTTGCGAACCACCGGGTAGATGTGCTGCTGCCAGCGGCGGCCGCTGAAGACGCCGTAGTGGCCCACGTTCGGCTGCACGTGGTGGGTCCGCAGGTAGGGCCGCAGTTTCGTCAGGTCCTGCGCCGCCAGGGTCTGGCCGATCGCGCAGATGTCGTCGCGCTCGCCTTCGACGGTGAGGAGCGCCGTGCGCCGGATCGCCATCGGATCGATCTTCCGGCCGCGCAGCGTCAGCTTGCCGAGCGGCAGCGCGTACTCCTGGAAGACGAGGCGAACGGTCTCGAGATAGAAGTCGGCCGAGAGGTCGGAAACCGCCATGTACTCGTTGTAGAAATCGCCGATCGCCTTCGCCTCGGTCTCCTCGCCCGCGGCGAGGTGGGCGAAGTACTTCTTGAACGCCTCGGCGTGGCGCTCGCGGTTCATGCCGATGAAGGCGCTCAGCTGCAGGAAGCCCGGATAGACGCGGCGGCCGGCGCCCTTCAGGCGCCACGGCACGCGGCCGATCAGGTTCTTCTCGAACCAGCCGATCGGCTTGCTCGTCGCCAGCTTGTTGACCGCCGTCGGGCCGATGCGGCAGTCGATCGGCCCGGCCATCAGCGTCAGGCTCGCCGGCTGAGCGGGGTGATCGTCCTCGGCCATGATCGCGACCGCGGCGAGCGCGGCGACGCACGGCTGGCAGATCGCGACGACGTTCGCACCCGGGCCGAGCGCGGCGGTGAAGTCGATCATGTGGTCGATGTACTCGTCGAGGCCGAAGCGGCCGGCGGCGAGCGGCACGTCGCGTACGTTGTGCCAGTCGGTGACGTAGACGTCGTGGTCGCGCAGCAGCGTCCGCACGGTGTCGCGCAGCAGCGTCGCGAAGTGGCCCGACATCGGCGCGGCGACGAGGACGCGCGGCTGCTCGGGCGCGCCGACCTTGCGGAAGCGGCGCAGCGTCGCGAACGGCGTCTGCGCCGCGGTCTCCTCGACGACCGGGTACTCGCTGCCGTCGGCGACGACGCTGCGGATGCCCCAGTCGGGGCGGGCGTGGGTGATCTCGCCGAGCGCCATCGTCCGCCAGGCGGCGGCGAGGCGGCGCGCGGCACGGCCGGGCGCGCCATAGGCGGGGTTGAGGAGCGCCGGGACGCTGGCGCGGCCGAAGGCACGCCATGGCCAGAGCGCGTCGCCCTGGGCCAGGAACGTCTCGTACATCAAGGAGCGGATCGTTGCGGCTTCACCGAGACCCTCTTGAGCAACTTGCACGCCAGCATCGGCGCGCCGGGCCTTGGCATGTGCTTTGCGTTCCACGGCGCAGCCTCATGCCGTCGCCGATGCCGCCCGTCGCCAGTCCTTCCCGCGCCAAGAAGCCCGCGGCCGCCGCCCGCAGCCGGCGGCCCGCTGCGCTCGCCCGCCCGACGCTCACGCTGTCGAGCAAGAACTACTCGTCGTGGTCCTTGCGCGGTTGGCTGATGGCCCGCTTCGCCGGCCTCGACTTCGACGAGGTGATGGTCTCGCCCGACGACGCCGACGTCAGGAAGGAGCTGCTCCTGCTCGCGCCTTCGATCCGCGTCCCCTGCCTTTCGCACGAGGGCGCGACGGTCTGGAACACGCTGGCGATCGCCCAATACCTCGACGAGGTGATTCCCGGCGCCCACCTCCTTCCCGACGACCGCATCGCTCGCGCCCACTGCCGCTCGGTCAGCGGCGAAATGAACTCGGGTTTCGCCAACCTGCGCGCGTCGCTGCCGATGAACCTGAAGGCGCACTACCCGAAGCACCGCATCTGGGGCGGTGCCAAGCCCGACATCGAGCGCATCGTCGAGATCTGGAGCGACTGTCTCGCCGCCTACGGCGGGCCGTTCCTGTTCGGCAAGCGGCGCGGCATGGCCGACGCGATGTACGCGCCGGTGGTGACGCGCTTCCTGACCTACGACGTCGCCCTCGACCCGCGCTGCCGCCGCTACTGCGACACGATCATGGCGATGGCCGAGATGAAGGAGTGGCTCGCCGCCGCCAAGGCCGAGCCGGACGACATCGCCGAGCTCGACATGGAGTTCTAGTCGAGCCCTAGGCGGCCTGCGCCTGCGCCGGCCAGGGCGCAGGATCGGGCACCGCCGCCGGGGCGGCCATGTCGATCGTCGTGAAGTCGGCCGGGCCGACGACCTCGAGGTATTCCATGTCCGGCGAGTAGTCGAACAGGAAATGCACGATCCCGGGCCGCTGGTGCACGCAATCGCCCGCCGAGACGAGCGTCTCCTGGTCGCCGTACATGAAGCGCGCCCAGCCCTTCAGCATCAGGACGATGTGGAAATCGGCCTCGTGACGGTGCCATCCCGTGCCCTTCTCCGGTGCCATGTTGGCCTTGACCAGCTGGGCGATGACGCGGCCGTGCGTCGCCGCCTCGATGCCGAGGTCCTTGTAGAGAAAGAAGTCGCGCAGGCCGCCGCTGCGCCAGGGCGTGTCGGCGGGCGAGACGTGGCTGAAAACGGTGCTCGATTCGGCGGTGTCCGGCATGGCGGCGGGGGCGAGTGGCGATGCCCGCCGCCGCACGCATAAGCCGTTCCAAGCCCGGCGTCAGTCCTCGTAGCTGGCCATCGGCGGGCACGAGCACGACAGGTTGCGGTCGCCCCAGACGTTGTCGACGCGGCCGACCGGCGACCAGTACTTGGCCTGGCGCAGCGACGCCTTCGGGAACGCCGCCTCCTCGCGCGTGTAGGCGTGCGGCCAGTCGGCGCCGAGCAGCGCCGCCGCCGTGTGCGGTGCCGCCTTCAGCGGGTTGTCGTCGCGCCGCCATTGGCCGGACTCGACCTTGGCGATCTCGGCGCGGATCGCGATCATCGCCTCGCAGAAGCGGTCGAGCTCGGCCAGCGACTCGCTCTCGGTCGGCTCGACCATCAGCGTGCCGGCGACCGGAAAGCTCAGCGTCGGCGCGTGGAAGCCGTAGTCGATCAGCCGCTTGGCGACGTCCTCGGCGCTGATCCCGCTCGCCCCGCCGGTGGCCTCCTTCAGCGGCCGCAGGTCGAGGATGCACTCGTGGGCGACGCCTCCCCCCTTGATGCCTTCGACGTTGCCGCTGTAGTGCAGCTCGTAGTGATCGGCGAGGCGCGCGGCAATGTAGTTGGCGCTGAGGATTGCCGTCTCGGTCGCGGTGCGCAGCCCCTCGCTGCCCATCATCCGCATGTACATCCAGCTGATCGGCAGCACCGCGGCATTGCCGAGCGGCGCGGCCGAGATCGCGCCGACGCCGCCCTCTCTTGCGACACCGTCGCCGCCGCTCAGGTGGCCGGGCAGGAACGGGACGAGATCGGCAACGACGCAGACCGGACCGACGCCCGGGCCGCCGCCGCCGTGCGGGATGCAGAAGGTCTTGTGCAGGTTGAGGTGGCTGACGTCGCCGCCGAACTCGCCCGGTGCGGCCACGCCGACCAGCGCGTTCATGTTGGCGCCGTCGACGTAGACCCGGCCGCCGTGACGGTGGACGATCTCGCACAGCTCGCGAACGCGGCGCTCGAAGACGCCGTAGGTCGACGGATAGGTGATCATCACGCAGGCCAGCCGCTCGGCGTGCAGCTTGCACTTCGCCTCGAGGTCGGCGAGGTCGACGTTGCCCTCGGCGTCGCACCGGGTGACGACGACCTGCATGCCGGCCATCTGTGCGCTCGCCGGGTTGGTGCCGTGCGCCGACTCCGGGATCAGGCACACCGTCCGCTGCGCGTCGCCGCGCGACGCGTGCCAGGCGCGGATCGCGAGCAGCCCGGCGTATTCGCCCTGCGAGCCCGCGTTCGGCTGCAGGCTGACGCCGCTGTAGCCGGTCGCTTCGCACAGCCACGCCTCGAGCTGGCGCCGCAGCGCGTCGTAGCCGGCGCGCTGGTCGGCCGGCGCGAACGGATGGATGTTCGCGAACTCGGGCCAGGTGATCGGGATCATCTCGCTGGTCGCGTTCAGCTTCATCGTGCACGAGCCGAGCGGGATCATCGAGCGGTCGAGGGCGAGGTCCTTGTCGGCGAGGCCGCGCAGGTAGCGCAGCATCCCGGTCTCGCTGTGGTGACGGTTGAAGAC
>DASYKC010000155.1:0-5555 GCA_035995885.1 Caldimonas sp.
GGCGATCGATGCCCGCTCGACGCCGATCGCCGAGTCGAGCACCGCCCGGTTGCGGCCGAAGAAGTCGAGCTCCCACGAGCCGTTGAGCTGCGCCGTCGCGGTGTTGCGCATGGTCCCGGCGAGCGGCGGCGGATAGAGCCCGGTCTCGGTGAAGCGCTGGCGCGAGGCGTCGAAGGAGCCGGTGAGCTGAGGGCCTTCGTTGGCGCGAGAGGCGTCGACGTTGGCCGATGCGCGCGCAGCGCGGGCGGCGGCGACGCGCAGGCTCGGGTTGCCGGCGGTGGCGCGCGCGATCAGGTCGGCGAGGACCGGGTCGTCGAAGCCGCGCCACCAGTCGGCTGGGATCGGCGCGACCGCGGCGGCGGCATCGGCGCCGAGCGCACCCGGCGCGATCAGCGTCGCCTTCGCGTCGATGCCGCGCGGGTTGGCGCAGCCGGCGAGGGCGAGGACGAGCATCGACGCCACCGCGACGATCACCGTCGTCATCGTTCGTGCCACCGCGCTCGCGCCGATGCCGGGGCAGTTGTCGCAATCCTTCATTCGCCGTTCCTCGTCTCGGCCGCGCCGCCGTTGGTGACCATCCGCCGCAGCATGTCCTTCAATTGCGACCACTCCGCCTTCGAGAATCCCGCCAGGTGCTCGTTGAGAACTTGGGCCAGAACAACCGGCACTTCCTGTGCCGCGACCTCGCCTTCCGGCGTGAGCTCGACATGGACGACGCGGCGGTCGTCGGTCGAGCGCTGGCGGCGGCAGAAGCCCTTGGCCTCGAGCCGATCGAGCAGGCGCGTCATCGCGCCCGGATCGCTTTGCGTCTCGCGCGCCAGCTCGGCGACGGTCGAAGCCCGGCAGCGCTGCAGCATGAAGAGCGCGGCCCACTGCGCGTGGGTGATGCCCTTCGGCTCGAGGCGCCGGTCGGCCGCCTGCGCGATCGACATCAGGGCGCGCTTCATCAGCCAGCCGACGCTCTCGTCGGCGCAATAACCCACCGCTTCGTAGAAGCGGGCCGTCGCTGGCGCGGTGTGGGCGGGGCGTGTCATAGGCAACAATATACATGCCTAGACAATGATTGTCAAGGCGCCCATTGCCCCGGCGGTCATTGCCGGTGCTTTATTTGCAGAGGCTCGCATCCCCCTACACTTCCGCCGTGCCGAACGCGACCGCTCCGCCCTCGACCGCGCCCGTGCGCGACGCATCGGCCCGGGGAGCGCCCGTGGCAGCGACGGCCGGCGACGTCCGCGCCCTCGGCGGCCTGCTTCCCTTCGTGCGGCCGTACCGGGCGCGAATCGCCGCGGCGGCGCTCTTCCTCGTCCTCGCCGCCGTCAGCACGCTGATCTTTCCGGTCGCGCTCAAGTCGCTGATCGACCAGGGCTTCGTCGCCGCCGATCCCGGTGCCCGCGTGATGGCGCTGCGCGAGCACTTCTTCGCCCTCTTCGCGGTCGGCATCGCCCTCGGCATCTTCTCGGCGGCGCGCTTCTACATGGTGAGCTGGCTCGGCGAGCGCATCACCGCCGACCTGCGCAGCGCGGTCTACGCGCACGTCGTCCGGCAGAGCCCGGAATTCTTCGAGACGACGCAGACCGGCGAGGTGCTGTCGCGCCTGACGACCGACACGACGCTGGTGCAGACCGTCGTCGGCTCGAGCCTGTCGATGGGATTGCGCAATGCGGTGATGGGGATCGGCGCAATGGCGATGCTGATCGTCACTAATCCCGTCGTCATGACGCAGGTGCTGGCGATCCTCGTCCTCGTCGTCCTGCCGTCGCTCTATTTCGGCCGGCGCGTGCGCGGCCTGTCGCGCGCCAGCCAGGACCGGATCGCCGACTCGAGCGCGATCGCGGCCGAGGTGCTGAACGCGGTGCCGGTCGTGCAGAGCTATCTGCAGGAAGAGCGCGAGGCGAAGCGCTTCGCGGCCTCGACCGAGCGCGCCTTCGGCACCGCCGTGCGGCGGACGCGGATGCGCGCGTTCCTGGTCGCCTTCATCATCAGCGCGACGTTCGGCGCATTGCTCTGGGGCCTGTACCAGGGCACGCAGGCGGTCATTCGCGGCGACATCAGCGCCGGTCACCTCGGCCAGACGGTCGTCTACGTGATCATCCTGGTGAGCAGCGTCGCTGTCCTCTCGGAGGTCTACGGCGACCTGCTCCGTGCCGCCGGCGCGACCGAGCGGCTGATGGAGCTGCTACAGCTGCGCTCGCCGATCGTCTCGCCCGACTCGCCGGCGCCGCTGGCGACGCGGGTCGCCGGCGCATCGGTGCAGTTCGAGGACGTCACCTTCCGCTATCCGTCGCGGCCGCAGCACCCGACGCTGTCGCACTTCGATCTCGCCGTCGCGCCCGGCGAAACGGTCGCCCTCGTCGGCCCGAGCGGCGCCGGCAAGAGCACGGTGCTGCAGCTGATCCTGCGCTTCTACGACGTCGAATCGGGCGCGGTGAAGATCGACGGCGAGCGCGTCGACCGCGTCTCGCTCGAGGCGCTGCGCGGCCGCATCGGCATCGTTCCCCAAGACAGCGTCATCTTCTCGACCGACGCGATGGAGAACATCCGCTACGGCCGGCCCGACGCAAGCGACGACGAGGTCGTCGCCGCCGCCAAGGCCGCGTTCGCGCACGACTTCATCGTCGCTCTGCCCGACGGCTACCGCACCTTTCTCGGCGAGCGCGGCGTTCGCCTTTCGGGCGGGCAGCGGCAACGCATCTCGATCGCCCGGGCGATGCTCAAGAACGCGCCGCTCCTCCTTCTCGACGAGGCGACGAGCGCGCTCGATGCCGAGGGCGAGCGCATGGTCCAGGCCGCACTCGAGTCGGCGATGCGCGGCCGCACGACGATCGTCATCGCCCATCGCCTCGCGACCGTGCAGCGCGCCGACCGCATCGTCGTCCTCGAGGCGGGCGAGATCGTCGGCATCGGCACGCACGCCGAGCTGATCGCCGCCGGCGGTCTGTACGCGCGCCTGGCGGCCCTGCAGTTCGATCGCTGATCGCGGCGCGCCGAATCGTCCGGGCGGCAGAGGCGAAGCGAGCCCGTCGACGACATCCGATAATCGGCGCATGCAGGCTGCCGCTTCATCCTCGGTCGATCACGTCGCGCGGCCGGTCCGCTCGCAGTACGAGGACTTCCTGCGCCACGTCCGCGACCACGGCGTCGCCAAGGCCGACCGCACCGGCACTGGCACGAAGAGCGTCTTCGGCTACCAGATGCGCTTCGACCTGAGCGAAGGCTTCCCGCTCGTCACGACCAAGAAGGTGCACCTGCGCTCGATCGTCCTCGAGCTGCTCTGGTTCCTGCGCGGCGACGGCAACGCGCGCTGGCTGCAGCAACAGGGCGTGACGATCTGGGACGAGTGGGCGAGCGCCGACGGCGACCTCGGCCCGGTGTACGGCGTGCAGTGGCGCTCGTGGCCGACGCCCGACGGCGGTCATGTCGACCAGATCGCCCATGTCGTCGAGCAACTGAAGACGAACCCCGATTCGCGCCGCATCATCGTCAGCGCCTGGAACGTCGCCGCGCTGCCCGAGATGGCGCTGCTGCCGTGCCACGCCTTCTTCCAGTTCTACGTCGCGCCGGCGACGGCGACCGAGCGCGCCCGGCTGAGCTGCCAGCTCTACCAGCGCAGCGCCGACATCTTCCTCGGCGTGCCGTTCAACATCGCGAGCTATGCGCTGCTGACGCACATGCTGGCGCAGCAGTGCGACCTCGACGTCGGCGATTTCATCTGGACCGGCGGCGACTGCCACATCTACAGCAACCACGCCGAGCAGGTCGAGCTCCAGCTCTCGCGCGTGCCCTTGCCCTACCCGGTGCTCGAGCTCGCGCGCCGGCCGGCGTCGATCTTCGACTACCGCTACGAGGACGTCATCGTCCGCGACTACGAGCATCACCCGGCGATCAAGGCGCCGGTCGCGGTCTAGTCGGGCGTCGTCGCGGCGGAGGCTGCCGCCGTCGGTCCCGACCGTGGCGCAGTTCACTCGAATTCCGCACCGCCCGTCGTCCACGACGCGCCGCCGAGCGCTACAGTGACGCGGATGTCCAGCAATTTCCTTGCGCCCACGTCATCGGAGCTCGAGCGCGAGTGGGGACTGGCGCTCGACGACGATTGGCCCACCGACGTCGCCGGCGGCGACTACGCGCCCATCATCCGTCGCTTCGGCATCGGCGCCGCGGCGCAGCGCGAGGTCGTCCTCGCCCGCTTCGGCCTGATCCCGGCCACCTCGAAGACCGCGCGCGCGCCGGGCTCGACCGTCAATGCCCGCTCCGAGACCGCGGCGACGCGCTCGGCGTTCAAGGCCGCCTACGCGCATCGGCAGTGGTGCATCGTTCCGGCGCAATGCCTCTTCGTGCCGCACTACGCCGACGGCTCGAAGCGCGCCGAGCGCTGGCGCATCCGCCGCGCCGACCGCTCGCCGCTCAGCATCGCGGGCCTGTGGGATCGCTGGGTCGACGACAGCGGCCGCGCCGTCGTCAGCTTCGCGATGCTGACGATCAACTGCGACCTGCATCCGCTCCTCGCCCGCTTCGACCGCCGCCTCAACGACAAGGGCGAGCCGGCCGAGAAGCGCACGCCGGTGCTGCTCGCCGAGGAAGACTTCGACGAGTGGCTCGACGCCTCGCCGTCGCGCGCGCCGATCTACTTCGGCACCTTCGGCAAGGACGACCTCGACGCCGAGCCGGCGCCGTCGTCGACGCGGCGGACGACGCAGCTGACGCCGCTCGACACGACGATCTCCGAGTTCTGAGAGCGGCGCGCCCGGGCTCAACGCCCGGCCGGCTTGCCGTGCTCCAGCTCGGCCGCTTCTTCCGGCGCGCGGTCTTGCTGCGTCGTCCACCGGCGCTTCGCCATCTCGATCAGTTCCCTGGGATCGCGCTGCAGGTCGAGCTCGGCGAGCCTGAGCGCGAAGCGCCGGACCCATTCGCCCGGGCTGCTCGGCCGCTCGCGCGCGGGGCTCGCCGGCGCCGGACGCGGACGTTCATTGAACAGCTCTTCGCGCAGCTCGCCCGGGCCGCTTTCGGTCACCTCGAGGCCGTTGAGCAGATCCCAGGACGACCGCAGCCAGCTCGACTCCTGCAGCTCGTCAGGCGCCGGCGCCGGTGCGGGCGCCTTCGGGGCGTTGTCGTCGACATCGACGAACTCGCCTCGAGGCGCCTCGGGGGTCATGCGCCAGAGACGGCGCATCGGCGCGCCGGGCTTTTCCGTCTTTCTCATCGTGCGAAATCGGGCTTTGTCGCGAAGATAAGAGCGCGACAGCCTGCTGTCTACTGCGTCGACAGAACACCCGCTGCGAACAGGTGTATCAGTCCGTAGTCACCGGGGCGTTGGCCCGGGCCGGACGCCCCAGCAGCGGTCGCAGCGCCCAGAGCCCGAGCAGCGGCCCCGGAACCAGGATCCACATCGCCGCCGCGCCCCACGCCGGCACTGCGCGGCTGAGGACGAGGATGCTCGCCACCGTGATCAGGAAGCCGATGCCGTTCTGCGCGACGAGGGCGCTGCCGAGAAGCCGCGGCGGCGCGAACTGCGCCGACAGCGCTGAGAACTGCGGCGAATCGGCGACGACGCAGAAGCC
>DASYKC010000156.1:0-97168 GCA_035995885.1 Caldimonas sp.
CAGATGCAATATCGGAGCCTGCGGATCCCATGCTGCTCCATTTGTAATCAAGAAGACCTTTCGCGACTCGAAACGACCATCAGTTCGGCAGTCGCTTCAGGCTACGACGCTTGCGCCGCGCTCCCTGAGCGTCTTCTCTACCTATGGGCAGGAAAGCTCTACTACGGAATTCTTAGGAAGGAAACCACGCTTCTACAAGACCGAGCCCGCCCGCGCGATGGAAACATCATTGGGGCAGACGTGCTGCAGTCGTTCTCTGAACTACACCTCTTTCTTCAGGGAATCCGCGGAAGACATGAATTTTCGTCCGATGTCCCCTATTCAGTGCTGGTATGCAACCTCCATGATGTTGGGCAACCGAGGAACTACTGCTTCAGGGACAGTCTGCATCACATGGTCGTCGCCCTCCGATTGGGTGAGGTTGGCTTCATCGTGGCACTCGAAGACGCAGGTCTAACGAGAAGTAGCTACGGGCGCTACGTAAGTGCCGTCGCGGGCCGCAAGCTACACCCCATCCAGTTCGAGGAGTTGTGTGTGAAGGTCCTCTATCAAATTAGCTTGCTTGAAGGTGGCGTCACGTACATCACCTCCAAGTCGCAGTCGAAAGAGCGACCCATACGGACTGACGTACTTGGCGGCGGCTCTCTGCGGCCGCGATCTCAGGAGGAGTTCTCACGAGTTTTGCGCCCTTTCGTTGAGGATTGGCTCAGAGCTAAAGGCGAAGGCGCTCAATGGTTCGTGCCGCCAAACCTCGTCCCCACGTGGATGAGCGACCCGTCAGGTGAATTGCTGTTTCGGTCAATTTTCGAATGGGAGTCCGGAGCGGCGCTTGACGCCTAACCATTCCATCGAGCGGACGTTTCAACGGCCGCTTCGCGCGCTTTGGCCCGGGCCTCATGTCAAGGGCCGGGTGAACGACTACTCTGGCGACGCCTGCCGATGCGTCTTTCTGATCGCGCGTAGTCACCCGATCCCCGACTAGCAAATGAGTCAGGCCAGCTTCCCGTGGCAGAGCTTGTATTTCTTCCCGCTCCCGCAAGGACAAGGATCGTTGCGCCCCACCTTCGGCACGCCGCCCGCCACCGTGCGCGACGACGCCATCGCCGCCGCCACCGCGCCCATCGCCGCCTGCGCGGCCTGCGATTCGCTACCGCGCTCTTCCGAGACGCTGCCGTCGTCGTTCGGGTGGGTGTAGGTGACGTTGCCGATCTGCTCGGCGCGCTCCTCGATCGCCAGCGCCGCCTCGCGCACTTCCTCTTCCGACTGGACGCGAACGCTCATCAGGATGCGCGTCACGTCCATCTTGACGATGTCGAGCATCTGCGAGAACAGCTCGAAGGCCTCGCGCTTGTATTCCTGCTTCGGGTTCTTCTGCGCGTAGCCGCGCAGGTGGATGCCCTGGCGCAGGTAATCGAGCGCGGCCAGGTGCTCGCGCCAGTGCTGGTCGATCGACTGCAGCAGGATCATCCGCATGAACGGCGTGAACTGCTCGATGCCGACGCGCGCCACCTTGCCGTCGAACAGCTCGTCGGCCGTCTTCTGGACGAGCGCGACGATGTCTTCGTCGCTCACCGAATCGCTCTTCTCGACGTGGGCGGCGAGGAAGAGGTCGACCTTCCACTCCTCGCCGAGCACCTTCTCGAGGCTCTTCAGGTCCCACTGCTCCTCGACGCTCTCGGCCGGAACGTAGGTGCGCACCACGTCTTCCATCGTGCTCCTGCGCAGGCTCGCGATCTGCGCCACCAGGCTCGGCGCCTCGAGGATGTCGTTGCGCTGCTGGTAGATCACCTTGCGCTGGTCGTTGGCGACGTCGTCGTACTCGAGCAGCTGCTTGCGGATGTCGAAGTTGCGGGCCTCGACCTTCCGCTGCGCGCCCTCGATCGAGCGGGTGACGATGCCGGCCTCGATCGCCTCGCCGTCGGGCATCTTCAGCCGCTCCATGATCGCGCGCACGCGGTCGCCGGCGAAGATGCGCATCAGCGAATCGTCGAGGCTCAGGTAGAAGCGCGACGAGCCCGGGTCGCCCTGGCGGCCGGAGCGGCCGCGCAGCTGGTTGTCGATGCGCCGGCTCTCGTGCCGCTCGGTGGCGATGATGCGCAGGCCCCCTTGCGCCTTGACGGCGTCGTGCAGGCCCTGCCACTCGTCGTGGAGCTTGGTCGCGCGCGCCGCCTTCTCCTCGGCCGGGATCGCCGGGTCGGCGTCAATGATCTTGATCTGGTTCTCGACGTTGCCGCCGAGGACGATGTCGGTCCCCCGCCCGGCCATGTTGGTGGCGATCGTGATCACCCCGGGCCGGCCGGCCTGGGCGACGATGCCCGCCTCCATCGCGTGCTGCTTGGCGTTGAGCACCTGGTGCGGCAGCTTGGTCTTCTGCAGCAGGCCCGAGATCAGCTCGGAGTTCTCGATCGAGGTCGTGCCGACGAGCACGGGCTGGCCGCGCGTGTGGCAGTCGCGGATGTCCTCGATCACCGCCTCGAACTTCTCGCGGCTGGTCTTGTAGACGAGGTCGAGCTCGTCCTGGCGGATCGTCGGCAGGTTGGGCGGGATCACGACCGTCTCGAGGCCGTAGATCTCCTGGAACTCGTAGGCCTCGGTGTCGGCCGTGCCGGTCATCCCCGAGAGCTTGCCGTACATGCGGAAGTAGTTCTGGAAGGTGATCGAGGCGAGCGTCTGGTTCTCGCTCTGGATCGGCACGCCTTCCTTCGCTTCCACCGCCTGGTGCAGGCCGTCGCTCCAGCGCCGGCCGGTCATGAGGCGGCCGGTGAACTCGTCGACGATGACGACTTCGGGCGTGCCGTCTTCGCCCGGCTGGACGACGTAGTGCTGGTCGCGGTTGTAGAGGTGCTTCGCGCGCAGCGCCGCGTACACGTGGTGCATCAGCGTGATGTTGGCGGGGTCGTAGAGGCTCGCGCCCTCGACCAGGAGGCCGGCGTCGCGCAGCAGCTGCTCGGCGTGCTCGTGGCCGTCTTCGGTGAGGAAGACCTGGTGCGACTTCTCGTCGACGGTGAAGTCGCCCGGGTCGATCACGCCCTCGCCGGTGCGCAGGTCGAGCTCGCCGATCTGCTTCTTCAGCTTCGGCACGACGGCGTTGATGCGCACGTACATCTCGGTGTGGTCTTCGGCCTGGCCGCTGATGATGAGCGGCGTGCGCGCCTCGTCGATCAGGATCGAGTCGACCTCGTCGACGATCGCGTACGAGAGGCCGCGGGCGACGCGGTCGGCGGTGTCCTGCACCATGTTGTCGCGCAGGTAGTCGAAGCCGAACTCGTTGTTCGTGCCGTAGGTGACGTCGGCGGCGTAGGCGGCCTGCTTGTCCTCCTTCGACATGTTCGGCAGGTTGACGCCGACGGTCAGGCCGAGGAAGCCGTAGAGGCGCCCCATCCATTCGGCATCGCGCCGCGCCAGGTAGTCGTTGACGGTGACGACGTGGACGCCCTTGCCGGTGAGCGAGTTGAGGTAGACCGGCAGCGTCGCCATCAGCGTCTTGCCCTCGCCGGTGCGCATCTCGGCGATCTTGCCGGCGTTGAGCGCCATGCCGCCGATCAGCTGGACGTCGAAGTGGCGCATCTTCAGCGTCCGCTTGCTCGCCTCGCGCACGGCGGCGAAGGCCTCGGGCAGGATCGCGTCGAGCGTCTCGCCGCCGCCGACGCGCTTGCGGAACTCCTCGGTCCTGGCGCGCAGCTCGGTGTCGCTCAGCTGCTCGAACGAGGCCTCGAGCGCGTTGACCTTCAGCACGACCTGCCGGTATTGCTTCAGCAGCCGGTCGTTGCGGCTGCCGAAGATCGAGGTGAGAAGCTTGGGCAACATGCGTGTCGGGAAGGTGATGGGAGGCGGGAGTGCGGGCCGCCCTGCTGCAGTAGCGCCGGCCGGCCGGTGAGGGTCGCCTGGAATTGCGGCCGGCCGGCATGAATGCAAGGCAGGAGCGCCGACCGCCCGGCGCGAAAGAACCCGAAATTTTACCAGCCGGCTCCGCCGGCTAGACTTTGCCGGTGCCGCCCCAGCCCGTTCCGCTCGCCGTCGCCATGCCGATCGCCGAGGCCTTGCGCGCCAGCGCCCCGCTCGGCCGGCTCGCCGAGCGGCTGCGCCGGTCGAACGCCCTCTTCGCGGCGATCGCGCCGGTCGTGCCGCCGGGGCTCGCCGCCTGGGTGAGCGCCGGGCCGATCGACGACGAGGGCTGGTCGCTGCTCTGCGCCAATGCCGCCGTCGCCGCCAAGCTGCGCCAGCTCGTCCCGCACCTCGAGGAGCGGCTGCGCGAGGTCGGCGAGCCGGTCGCCGCGATCCGCGTCAAGGTCCAGCCGCGGTGAGCGCGCCGCCTGTCGCCGCGCGCCGCCCGCCCGGCGCCCGCCGGGAACTTGCCGTGTCGGCGCAAATCCGCTTTCAACCGTTGCCATCACCATGAACACGAACATGAACCGTCGCCGCTTCGCCACCGCCCTCCTTTCCGCCGGCGTCGGCGCCGCCGCGCTCTTGCCCGGCGGCCCGGCATTCGCGCAGGCGGCCCCGGTCGAGGGCAAGGACTTCACCCGCGTCGAGACGCCGCAGCCGCCGGGCGTTCCGGCCGGCAAGGTCGAGGTGCTCGAGTTCTTCTCGTACGCGTGCCCGCACTGCAGCGCCTTCGAGCCGGTGATCGAGGCCTGGGAAAAGACGCTGCCGGCCGACGTCGTCCTGCGCCGCGTGCCCGTGTCGTTTCTCATGAACGCCGACAACTTCATGCACGCGTACTACGCGCTCGAGACGATCGGCGCGGTGCAGCCGGTCCAGATGAAGATCTTCCAGGCGATCCACATCGAACGGCAGCGCCTCGACACCGGCGAGAACATCGCCGCCTTCGTCGCCAAGAACGGCGTCGATGCCAACAAGTTCCTGGCCGCGTTCAAGTCGTTCTCGGTCAACACCTCGGTCGCCCGCGCCAAGAAGCTGATGGCCGACTACAAGATCGACAGCGTGCCGACGCTCGTCGTCCAGGGCCGCTGGGTCACGTCGCCGAGCATCGCCGGCACGCAGGAGCGCGCGCTCTCGGTCGTCGACCAGCTGATCCAGCGCGCGCGCAGCGCCAAGTAGCGGTTCGCGCCGGCCCCGCCAACGCTAGGGCGCGGGGGTCAAGGCCGGCCGGGGCGCGGCCTTGCGCGCGTTGAGGAAGAACGCCGCCACCTGCCAGACGACGAAGGCGCCGATCAGGCCGAGCAAGGTGCCGCTGATCGGCCGCGTGAAGAACGCGGCGAAGCTGCCGCGGCTGATCAGCAGGGCGCGGCGGAAGTTCTCTTCCAGCATCGGCCCGAGGATGAATCCGAGCATGAGCGGCGCCGCGTCGAGGTCGAGGCGCAGGAACATGTAGCCGATGAAGCCGAAGGTGGCCGTCGTGTAGATGTCGCTCAGGTTGTTGTTGACGCTGAAGGTGCCGATGCAGCAGAAGAAGAGGATCGACGGGAAGAGCACGGCGTAGGGAATCTTGAACACCGTCAGCCAGTAGCGCACCAGCGGCACGTTGAGAATGAGGAGGAAGCAGTTCCCGACCCACATGCTCGCGACCAGGCCCCAGAACAGGTCGGGATGCTTGGCGATCATGTTCGGGCCCGGCTGGATGCCCTTGACGATGAAGGCGGCCATCATGAGCGCCATGACCGCGTTCTCGGGAATGCCGATGCTCATGAGCGGGATGAAGCTCGTCCGCGCGGCGGCCTCGTCGGCCGCGGCCTGCCCGGCGACTCCTTCGATCGCGCCGCTGCCAATCTCGTCCTTGTACTTGCTGAATCGCTTGTCGACGGCATAGGCCGCGAACTGGGCGATCACCGGGCCGCCGCCGGGCAGGATGCCGAGGAAGGAGCCGATGGCGCTGCCGCGCAGCGCGCTCGGAATGATCCGCTTGAACTCCGGCCAGGTCGGGATGAGGTTGATCTTGCCGGTGAAGGGCGTGCGCTCGTCGCGGTTGTCGAGGTTCTTGGTGATCTCGGCGATGCCGAAGCAGCCGAGGGCGATGCTGACCAGGCCGACGCCGTCGGCGAGGAAGTCCATGTCCATCGTGAAGCGCTGCATGCCGCTGGTCACGTCGGTGCCGATCTGGCCGAGCAGCACGCCGATCAGGCACATGGCCATGCCGTTGAGGAGGCTCCCCGTGGTGACGAAGCTCACGCACACGAATCCCACCAGCATGAGGGCGCAGTAGTCGGCGGGGCCGAACAGGAACGCCACCTCGCCCAGCATCGGCGCGAAGAAGGCGAGCACCACGATCGCCACCGTGCCGCCGATGAAGCTCGACACGCCGGCGGTGAACAGCGCCAGGCCGGTCTTGCCCTTGAGCGTCATCTGGTAGCCGTCGATGCAGGCGACGATGCTGCTCGCGTGCGGGATCTTCATCGTGATCGCGCTGACGCTGTCGCCGTACTGGGCGCCGTAGTAGATCCCGGCCAGCATGATGAGCGCGCCCTGGGTCGGGATCGAATACGTCAGCGGAAGCAGCAGGCTGATGGTGGCCAGGGGACCGAGGCCGGGCAGGAGGCCGACGAGCGTTCCCACGGTGCAGCCGATGGCGCAGAACATGATGTTCTGCCAGGTCAGCGCGTGCTCGAAGCCGAAGGCGAGGTTGTGAAGGACTTCCATCAGTAGAGAGGCAGGTTCAGGCCGAGCAGTTTCTGGAAGGCGAAGGCCATGGCGACGAGGCCCAGCGAGATCTTGAGATTGCGCACCGTCGAGTACGAAGAGGCGGCCAGCGACGAGAAGAACACCATGAAGACGATGCCCGCGATCATGTTCACGTAGGCCGAGATCACCGCGAAGCCGCACAGGCTGCTCAGGATGATGGCGATGTTCTTGACGTTGAAGTCGACCGGCACGCGTTCTTCGAAGCGCGAGCGCACGGCGGTGATCACGCCGATCAGCAGCAGCAGAGCACTGACCATCAGCGGGAACAGACCCGCCCCGGCGCGGCTGAAGTGGCCGATCGGGTAGCGCAGCGCCTGCAGGCCGAAGGCGAGCGCGATCGCGATCAGGAAGAGGCCTCGCGCCAGGTTGCGGTCGTTCATGGCGCAGCCGGCGCGAGGCGCGGCGAAACGGCGGTGCGGGCGGCGATCGCCGCGAAGAAGGCGGCGGAACGCTCGATGACAACATCGCGCTGCTGGTCGACGGCGATCATGTGATAGCTGTCGTCGAGGAGCACGCGCTCGATCGGCGCCGACACGCCGTTGGCGACGACGTCGACGTTGCTCAGGCCGGCGACGTCGTCATGGCTCGAGTGCATCACCAGGCAAGGCGAGCGCACCTGGCCGAGGCGCCGGCGCACGTGGCGCGAGAGCCGGACGAGCTGCGCCAGCGAGGGCCAGGGATTGCCCGCGAGCCCGCTGGCGGCGCTGTCGCCGGCGAGCATCGGGCCGACGATCCAGTGGCGGATGCGCTCGTTCTTGATGCCGTAGGGGAAGCGTTCCATGAAGAGGCGGCGCCGGCCGACGCCGAGCGCGGTCGCCCACGGCAGGAGGAACGACAGGCGCGCGCTGAGCGGCACCGCCCAGCCGTCGTAGCGGAAGGTCGCGCCGTAGAGGCCGACGCCGTCGACGTCCTGCGGTCGGCGGATCGCCAGCTCGAGCGCCAGCAGGGCGCCCATCGACAGGCCGGCGACGAAGACGTGGTCGACCTCCTGGCGCAGGCGCAGCGCCGCGCTCTCGACGCTCGCGTACCAGTCCTGCCAGCCGGTCGCGACCAGGTCGTCGGCGCTGCCGCAATGGCCGGCGAGCTGGACCGCGCTCACCGTGAACCCCGCGGCATGCAGGCCGCGGGCGACGAAGCGCATCTCATTCGGCGTGCCGGTCAGGCCGTGGACGAGCAGCACGCCCGAGCGGCCGGCGCGCCACACGAACTCCATCGAGCGCGTCGCGCCGCCGCTCATGCGCCGACCTCGCGTTTGGCCTTCGTCAGCAGCTGATCGAGCAGGGCGAGGCCGAGGTCGATCTCCGCGCCGGTGATGTGCAGAGACGGCGCGAACGTGATGACGTTCTTGTAGTAGCCGCCGATGTCGAGCACCAGGCCGATGGCCCGGCCACCGTGCTGCAGCTCGCCGGCCAGGCCGATGTCGACCATGCGATCGACCAGGCGCTTGCTCGGCGTGAAGCCGTCGGCCTCGCAGATCTCCGCCCGAAGCGCCAGGCCGAGGCCGTCGACGTCGCCGATCTCGGGATGGCGGCGCTGCAGGTCGCGCAGGCCCTCGAGGAAGTGCGCGCCCTTGGCCATCACCATCTGCTCGTAATCGGTCTCGGCGAGCATCTTCATCGTCTCCAGGCCGACGGCCGTGCCGAGCGGGTTGGAGGCGAAGGTCGAGTGCGTCGAGCCGGGCGGAAAGATCGTCGGGCTGATCAGCTCCTCGCGCGCCCAGAGCCCGGCCAGCGGGTTGAGGCCGTTGGTCAGCGCCTTGCCGAAGACGAGGATGTCGGGCGCGACGCCGAAGTGCTCGATCGCCCAGAGCTTGCCGGTCCGGAAAAAGCCCATCTGGATCTCGTCGACGACGAGCAGGATGCGGTAGCGGTCGAGGACCTTCTTCAGGCCGGTGAAGAAGTTCTTCGGCGGGATGACGTAGCCGCCCGTGCCCTGCACGGCCTCGACGTAGAAGGCGGCGTGCTCGCACTGCTCGGCCTTCGCGTCCCAGAAGCCGTTGTATTCGGTCTCGAACAGCCGCTCGAACTGGCGCACGCAGTGCTCGCCGTACTCTTCCTTGTCCATCCCCTTGCCGCCGCGGAAGTGGTAGGGGAACGGAACGAAATGGGCGCGCTCGCCGAAGTGGCCGAAGCGGCGCCGGTAGCGGTAGCTCGAGGTGATCGCCGAGGCGCCGAGCGTCCTGCCGTGATAGCCGCCCTCGAACGCGAACATCAGGCTCTTGCCGGCGCTGGCGTTGCGGACCAGCTTGAGCGAATCCTCGATCGACTGCGAGCCGCCGACGTTGAAATGGATGCGGCCGGCGCGGCCCCACTTCGCCCGCGCGTCCTCGGCGATCGTCTTGGCGAGCTCGATCTTGGTCGCGTGCAGGTACTGGCTCGCGACCTGCGGCAGCGTGTCGAGCTGGCGCTTCATGACGTCGTTGAGGCGCGGGTTGGCGTAGCCGAAGTTGACCGCCGAGTACCACATCTGCAGGTCGAGATAGGGCACGCCGCGGCCGTCAAAGAGGTAGCTTCCTTCGCAGCGCTCGAAGATCTTCGGCGGCTGCACGTAGTGCACGGTGTCGCCGAACGAGCAGTAGCGCGCCTCGTCGGCGAGCAGGTCGGCTTCACGCATCGAGCGTCTCCTCGGTGCCTTCGGTGCTGTCGGCGCGCGACGGCGCGACGAGCGCGTGCCATTCGACCAGCGCCGCCGCGAAGTCGTTGGTGCGACGGTGCGGCAGGCCGGCCGCCTCGCAATGGCCGAGCAGGCGCTTGCGCGCGAACACCATGTCGGCCTTGGCGGCGACGCAGGCATCGGAATCGCCGTCGCCGACGACAAGAACCGGGCAGCCGGGCGGCGCATGCGGCGGCAGCGCCAGCGAGCACTTGCACGTCGCGCTGTCGCAGCCGCTGCGCGCGTGCGGAAACTCGAGCCGCCACGAGCGCGGGCCGCTCTGCACGAGCCGGCTCGCGTAGACCGGGATTTCCTCGATGCCGTGCCGGCGCAGGACCGCATCGATCGCGACGTCGAGGCCGTCGCTGACGATGCAGAGCTGGGCGCCCGATCCGCCGACCGCGGCGACGAAGCCGGCGAAGCCGGGATCGACCTCGGCCCGCGCAAGGTGGTCGTCGAGCTCTTCGCGGCTGCAGTCGAGGAGCGCCACCTGCCCGGCCATGCACTGCCGCGAGCCGATGCGGCCGGCGTGCCAGTCTTCCTCGAGCGCTTCCCAGCCGGGGCGCCCGAAGCGAAGGAGAAGCGAATCGGTGACGTCGATCGTGATGGTGCCGTCGAAGTCGCAGAGCACCGCCCAGGCGGCGCGCCCGTGCGGGCGCCTCACGCGGCCTTCGCTTCGACGGTCGGGGTCGCGGCGCTTTCCATCTCGGCCGCGAGCAGATCGGTCAGGTGAGCGAGGGTGACGCCGGCCTGTTTCGGATCGAGCTTTTCCTGGGGAATGCGCACGTCGAACTCGTCCTCGACCTCGAACACGAACTCCATCAGCGCGAGCGAATCGAGGCCGAGCTGATCGAGCGTGGTCTCGGGGCGGATCAAACTGGGGTCGACGGCGAACTTCTTCTCGAGAATCTCGGCGGCGCGAGGAAAGATGTCGTTCATTGATGCACTCATGGACAAGCGGCCGGCGCGGATCGCGAGGCGTCGACCGCGGGGACGTGACGTATGCTCGGCGTGGTTATCCCACGGCGTACCTGACTGCAAGCTGACAAGCGATCGGCCATGCGAATCCTCCTCGTCGAAGACGACGTCGTGCTGCGCGAGGTGATCCGGCGCAGCCTCGAGGACGCCGGCGACATCGTCGACAGCGCGTCGACGGTGGCCGATGCCAACTACATCTGGAGCATCCAGCCCTTCGACGCCGTCGTGCTCGACCTGAACCTTCCCGACGGCAGCGGCCTCACCGCATTGCGGGCGGCGCGCGCGCGCGGCGACCGCACCGCCGTCGTCGTCCTCACTGCGCGCAACCGGACCGACGAGCGCATCGCCGGGCTCGACGCCGGCGCCGACGACTACCTCGGCAAGCCGTTCGAGCTCGCCGAGCTCGCCGCCCGGCTGCGCGCGCTCGCTCGCCGGGTGCGTGGCGCCGACGTGGTCGCCGAGGCCGGGGGCCTGCGCCTCGACCGCGCCAACGGCCGAGTGTTCAAGGTCGGCGACGACGCCGTCGTCGAGCTCGAGCTGCCGGCGCGCGAATACGCGGTGCTGGTCGAGCTGATGACGCCGCCGGGGCGCGTCATCAGCAAGCGCGCGCTCTCGGAAAAGCTCTCCGACTTCGACGACTACCTCGGCGACAACGCGCTCGAGGCGTTCGTCTCGCGATTGCGCAAGAAACTGTCGGGCAGCGGCGCGACGATCCGGACCTTGCGCGGCCTCGGCTACCTGATCGAGGCCGAGAACGCGCGCCATCCCTGACGTGCCGCCGGCCTCTCCCGCGCGTTCGCTGCGTTCCCGCCTGCTCTGGCGGGTCCTGCTGCCGCTCGCCGCGACCTGGTCGGTGGGCAGCGCGACCGCGTTCACCCTCTCCTGGGCCCTGGCCGGGCGCGCCTTCGATCGCGCCATGCTCGACGACGCGTATGCGATCGCCGCCAACGTCGTCCTTCGCGACGGCGCGCTCGTCCTCAACCTGTCGCCGCGCGAGGTCGACAGCGTCCTCTTCGACCACGAAGAGAAGGAGTACTTCCTGATTCGCTCGAGCGACGGCCCGACCGTCGCGTCCAACGCCGACCTGATGGCGTGGGCGCGCGACGCGGGGCCCGAGCTCAGCGACTTCGCCGATGGCGTCGTCGCCGGTGCCAGCGTCCGCATCGCGCGCCTGCGCGTCCAGACGCCCTCGCCCTTCCTCGTTGTCATCGGCCAGACGACGCTCGCGCGCCAGCGCTTGCTGCGGGGGCTCCTGCTGCGATCGCTCGCGCCGCAGCTTCTCCTCATGGCGGCGCTCGGCTTCTATCTGTGGCGCCAGATCAGCCGCGAGCTGGCGCCGCTCGGGCACCTGCAGCGCGAGCTCGAGCGCCGCGATTCGGGCGAGCTCGAGCCGATCGGCGTGGTGTCGGCGTCGGCGGATCTCGAGCGGCTGCGCGATGCCGCGAACGCGCTCCTCGCCAGGATCAAGCGCAGCGTCCAGGCGCAGCGCGAGTTCACGGGCAACGTCGCCCACGATCTGCGCACGCCGCTGGCCGGCATCCGCGCCCTTGCCGAATACGGCCTGGCCCGCGAAGAGCCGGCGATCTGGCGCCAGCAGCTCGAAAGCATCCTGCAAAGCGGCGAGCGCGCCAACCGCCTCGTCGATCAGCTGCTCGCGCTCGCCCTCGCCGACGAAGCGCAGGAGAGCGTCCATCTCGAGGCGGTGCGCATCGACGAGCTGGTGCGGCGGATCCTGATCGGCTTCGTCGAGCGGGCCGACGCCGCCGGCGTCGACCTCGGCGCCGTCGGCCTCGACGAGCCGGTGACCGGCCGCGCCTCGCCGGTGCTGCTCGAGGGCGTCCTGACCAACCTCATCGACAACGCGCTCCGCTACGGCCGCAGCGCGGCGCGCGCCACGCTCACCGTCGAGGTCGCGACCGAGGCGCGCGCGATCGTCGTCGCGGTGACCGATTCCGGCCCGGGCCTGAGCGCCGACCAGCGCGAGGGCCTGGCGCGCCGCTGGGCGAAAGGGCCGGCGGGCGAGGGCCTCGACGCGGGCACCGGCCTGGGCCTGGCGATCGCCTCGCGCTACGCCAGCCTGATGGGCGGCAGCCTCGAGCTGAGCGACGGCGCCGGCGGAATCGGCTTGCGCGCCACCCTGGTGTTGCCGAGGTAGGACCTGGCGGTTGCCGCGCACACGCGTCATCCGGAGCGACTAGGTCGTCCGCACCCACCACCGGTCGTCGAAGCAGCCCTGCAGCCAACCGATCAGCTTGGTCACCTTGATCGGAACGAAGCGCGGCGAGGGGAAGACCGCGTGAATCTCCTGCGACGGCAAGGTCCATTGCTGCAACACGGGGCGGACTTCGCCGCTCGCGACCGACGCCTGGGCCACGTACCACGGCAGCGCGGCCAGGCCCATTCCGGCGCGGGTCGCGGCGAGCAAGGCCGAGAGGTTGTTGGAACGCAGCGGTCCCTGAACGGCGACCTGCAGCGACACGCCGTCGGGGCCGACGAAGCGCCAACGCTCGTCGCCCTGAACGGTGCTGTAGATCAACGCAGCGTGATGGCTCAGCTCGTCGGGATGCGTCGGCGCGGCGCGTAGCGCGAGGTAGTCGGGCGAAGCGACGACGACCCACGGGTTCAGACCGAGATAGCGCGCGCCGAGGGACGAGTCGGAGAGCTTGCCCATGCGGATGGCGACATCGACGCCCTGCTCGACGAGGTTGACGAAGCGGTCGTCGAAGCTCAGATCGACCTGCAGATCGGGGTGATCGCGCATGAAGCCGATGACCAGCGGCACCAGCACGCGCCGCCCGAAGCCGACCGACGTGCTGATGCGCAGCTGGCCGCGCAGGCTCGACTGCTGCAGCGAAGCGAGGTTGTCCGCCTCGTCGAGCTCCCGGCTGATCAGCAGGCATTTTTCGTAATACAGCAGGCCGATCTCGGTCGGCGTGACGCCGCGGGTGCTGCGGTGGAACAACCTGGCGCCGATGCGCTGCTCGAGCGCGGCGACATGTTTCGTCGCCGTCGGCTGGGTGATGCCCAGGCTGGTCGACGCCTTGCTGAACGAGCCGGTCTCCACCACCCGAACGAAAAGCCGAAGGCCCTGCAATCGGTCCATCGCACGACTGTAGGGGGAACGCCGGACGCCGCGCGGGAGATTCCGGGTCGGAATATCTGATATCCCCCGGCTTCGCTTCGCAAGAGGACCTCGGCCGACGAACATTGCGTCTCGCGAAAAATCATGGTGGAGACAAGCATGGCGAAGATGAAGGCGGCGATGGCCGCGGTGCTGGTGATGGAAAAGGAAGGCGCGTCGCAGGCTTTCGGCATTCCGGGCGCCGCCATCAACCCGCTCTACGCCGCGCTGCGCGAGCGGGGCACCATCTCCCATGTGCTGGCGCGCCACGTCGAGGCCGCCTCGCACATGGCCGAGGGCTACACGCGTGCCCGGGCCGGCAACATCGGCGTCTGCATCGGCACCTCGGGACCGGCCGGCACCGACATGATCACCGGCCTCTATTCGGCGCAGGCCGACAGCATTCCGATCCTCTGCATCACCGGCCAGGCGCCGCGGGCGCGTCTCTACAAGGAAGACTTCCAGGCGGTCGACATCGAGTCGATCGCCAAGCCGGTCACGAAGTGGTCGGTCACGGTGCGCGAGCCGGCGCAGGTGCCGCGCGCCTTTCAGCAGGCCTTTCACCTGATGCGCTCGGGCCGGCCGGGGCCGGTGCTGATCGACCTGCCGTTCGACGTGCAGATGGCCGAGATCGAGTTCGACATCGACACCTACGAGCCGCTCGCGGTCTACAAGCCGGCAGCCTCCAGGCGCCAGGTCGAGAAGGCGCTCGACATGATGCTCGCCGCCGACAAGCCGCTGATCGTCGCCGGCGGCGGCATCATCAACGCCGATGCCAGCGACCTGCTGGTCGAGTTCGCCGAGCTGACCGGCGTGCCGGTCATTCCGACGCTGATGGGCTGGGGCACGATCCCCGACGATCACCCGCTGATGGCCGGCATGTGCGGGCTGCAGACAAGCCACCGCTACGGCAACGCGACGATGCTGGCGAGCGATTTCGTCCTCGGCATCGGCAACCGCTGGGCCAATCGCCACACCGGCTCGACCGAGGTCTACTGCAAGGGGCGCAAGTTCGTCCACGTCGACATCGAGCCGACCCAGATCGGCCGCGTCTTCGCGCCCGACTACGGCATCGTCTCCGATGCCAAGGCGGCGCTGGCCCTCTTCGTCGAGCTGGCGCGCGAGCGCAAGGCCGCGGGCACGCTGCCCGACTACGGCGACTGGGCGTCGCGCTGCGCCGAGCGCAAGCGCCTGATGCTGCGCAAGACCCACTTCGAGGAAACGCCGATCAAGCCGCTGCGCGTCTACGAGGAGATGAACAAGGCCTTCGGCCGCGACACGATCTACGTCAGCACCATCGGCCTGAGCCAGATCGCCGGCGCCCAGTTCCTCCATGTCTACGCACCGCGGCAATGGATCAACTGCGGCCAGGCCGGGCCGCTGGGCTGGACCATTCCGGCCGCGCTCGGCGTCGTCGCCGCGGATCCGACGCGGACCGTGGTCGGCCTCTCGGGCGACTACGACTTCCAGTTCCTGATCGAGGAGCTGGCGGTGGGCGCGCAGTTCCGCCTGCCCTACGTCCATGTCCTGGTCAACAACTCCTATCTTGGCCTGATCCGCCAGGCGCAGCGCGGCTTCGACATGGACTACTGCGTCCAGCTCGGCTTCGAGAACCAGAACATGCCCGAGAGCGCCGGCGAAGTTCGCGGCTACGGCGTCGACCACATCGCCGTCGTCGAGGGCCTCGGCTGCAAGGCGATCCGCGTCACCGACCCCGAGAAGATCGAAGGCGCCTTGCGCCAGGCGCAGGTCATGGCGACGACGCATCGCGTGCCGGTCGTCGTGGAGTGCGTCCTCGAGCGGGTCACCAACGTCGCGATGGGCACCGAGATCGACAAGGTCAATGAATTCGAAGCCATCGACTGCCGCCATCCGCTCGGCCAGGAAGGCCTCGAGATCGCCGGCCTGCTCGACTGATCTTCGATCCTCGTTGACCGAAAGCCGCCATGCCACGCTTCGCCGCCAATCTCTCGATGCTCTTCACCGAGGTCGCCTTCCTCGACCGCTTCGATCGCGCCGCCAAGGCCGGCTTCAAGGCCGTCGAGTTCCTCTTCCCCTACGACCATCCCGCCGCCGAGATCAAGGCTCGCCTCGACGCGAACGGGCTCGAGCTGGTGCTGCACAACCTGCCGGCCGGCAACTGGGACGGCGGCGAGCGCGGCATCGGCTGTCTGCCCGACCGCACGGGCGAATTTCGCAGCGGCGTCGCCCGCGCCGTCGAGTACGCGACGGCGCTCGGCGTCCCTCAGCTCAACTGCCTGGCGGGCAAGGTGCCGGCCAACGTCGACGCGGCCGTGCTGCGCCGGACCTTCGTCGAGAACCTGCGCTTCGCCGCCATGGCGCTGAAGAGCGCGGGCCTGAAGCTCCTGATCGAGCCGATCAACGTCTTCGACATTCCGGGCTTCTACCTGAACCGTACCGAGCAGGCGATCGACCTCCTCGACGAGGTGGCGGCCGACAACGCCTTCGTCCAGTACGACATCTACCACGCCCAGCGAATGGAAGGCGAGCTCGCGGCAACGCTGGCGCGCCATCTGGCGCGAATCGGCCACGTCCAGCTCGCCGACAACCCGGGCCGCAACGAGCCGGGCAGCGGCGAGATCAACTATGCGTTCCTGTTCCAGCACCTCGACCGGATCGGCTACCGCGGCTGGATCGGCTGCGAATACAAGCCCGCCGCCGGCACCGAGGCCGGCCTGGCATGGCGCCAACGCCTCGCCGTTTGAAACCCATCCGTTCCTGGAGCCTCGTGCAATGACTTCACAGCCTCTCAAGCTCGGCTTCATCGGCCTGGGCGTCATGGGTGCGCCGATGGCCGGCCACTTGATCAAGGCCGGCCATCAGCTCTTCGTCTACACGACCGGGGCGGTGCCGGCGTCGGTGGCGGGCACCTCGGCCACCGTGTGCAGCAGCGCGCGCGACGTCGCCGAACGCGCCAGCATCGTTTTCGCGATGGTGCCCGACACGCCCGACGTCGAGCAGGTGCTGTTCGCCGAGAACGGCGTCGCCGCCGGCCTTTCGAAGGGCAAGCTCGTCGTCGACATGAGCTCGATCTCGCCGATCGCCACCAAGGCGTTTGCGCTGAAGATCAACGCCGCCGGCTGCGACTACCTCGACGCCCCGGTGTCGGGGGGCGAGGTCGGTGCGAAGAGCGCGTCGCTCTCGATCATGGTCGGCGGCCCGCAGGCCGCTTTCGACAAGGTCAGGCCGCTGTTCGAGCTGATGGGCAAGAACATCACGCTGGTCGGCGGCAACGGCGACGGGCAGACCGCCAAGGTCGCCAACCAGATCATCGTCGCGCTGACGATCGAGGCGGTCGGCGAGGCGCTGCTGCTCGCAGCCCGCGCCGGCGCCGACCCGGCTCGCGTCCGGCAGGCGCTGATGGGCGGCTTCGCCTCCTCGCGAATCCTCGAGGTGCACGGCGAGCGCATGATCAAGCGGACTTTCGATCCGGGCTTTCGCATCGAGCTGCATCAGAAGGACCTGAACCTCGCCCTCGGCACCGCGCGCGCGCTCAGGGTGTCGCTGCCGAACACCGCCACCGCCCAGGAGCTGTTCAACTCGTGCGCCGCGCACGGCGGCAAGGCCTGGGACCACTCGGCGATGGTGCGTGCGCTGGAGGCGCTCGCCAACTTCGAGATCGGCCAGAGGGCGGACTGAGCCGACGACGGCGCGCGATCGGCAGCCGGGTGACGGCAACGCCGGCGCGCCCTGTTTCCGCCGCATCCGCGCGCATCGCCTCGGCAACCACCGGCGCTGTGCGTGACGCTTTTCCCGCCGCCGCCGTCGTCTCGCCTTGCGGAACTAAGGGTAAACACTTATAATCGAGGCTTCGATACCCTCTCCTCACAAAGCCTCCAATGAACAGCAACGCGTTCCAACTGACCCCGCCGCAGTCGACACCCCGCCTGGGCGTATTCGATGCGCTGCGCGATCTCTTCGCCGCGACGCCGCTCGCCATATTCGCCAACGCCCTGACGGCGACGCCCCCGCGTCCGGCCGCTGGAAACCGCGTTTCTCGGAGCTAACCGCTTGGGCGGCCGGCGGCCAGGCCGGCCTAGAGCGAAGGATCGAACGGGACGATCTGCGAAATCAGCGACGCGCCGTCGCTGAGCAGAAAGTCCTTGAAGGCCTGCGCCACCGGAGGCAGGCGCTTGTTGCGTCGGTGAACGACGTACCAGTTCAGCATCAGCGGAAAGCCCTGCACGTGGAGCACGCGCAGGCTTCGCGCCTTCAGCTCCTGGCTGATCGTGTGGGCCGACAGGAAGCTGATCCCCATGCCGGCGATTACCGCCTGCTTGATGGTCTCGGTGCTGCGGATCTCCATCGCGATGCGGATGTCGCTCATGTGGTCGCCGAAGCCCTCCTCCATCGACTTCCGGGTATCCGAGCCCTTCTCGCGGACGACGAAGCTCTCGCGCATCAGCGTCGCCATGCCGACCCTTTTCTTGCCGACCAGGCGATGGTCCGGCGGCGCGACGATGACGTAGGGATGGGGCGCGAACGGCTGACTGAGGCAATCGTGATCGATCGGCGGTCGCACGACGATGCCGAGATCGGTGAGGTTGTCGTCGATCTGCGCCAGCAGGCCTTCGCGGTTGTGGACCGTGAAGTTGAGGACCACGCCGCTGTGGCGGCCGGCGAACTCGACCAAGAGGCGCGGAAAGAAGTAGTCGCCCGCGCTGATCACGCCGACGTTGAGCCTGCCGCCCGAGACGCCCCGGAACTGGGTCATGGCGTTCTGGGCCGCGTCGAATTGCTGGATGATGGCGCGGCTGATCTGCAGCAGCTCGGCGCCCGCCGGTGTCAGGTAGATCTTCTTGCCGAACTGTTCGAACAACGCGTTGGCGGCGTGTTCTTCGAGCTTCTTGACCTGTATCGATACCGCAGGCTGGGTCAGGTGGAGCTCTTCGGCGGCGCGCGAAAAGCTGAGCAGTCGGGCGACCGCCTCGAACACCTTCAACTGACGCAGGGTCGCATTCTTCACCGGTGAATTCTGCGCGCGCTACGGCCTGCTCACGCTGTGGGGAGCGCTCGCGAAGCTGTGCCGCAGGCCGCCGGGCAAGGCGCCCGAGCCCTGTGCGATCCTGTTCAGGCCATCTCGTGAAGGCGGACCTGGCCGTGCTGCTCGTGCATCGTCCGCGCGAGCAGCTTGACCAGCGAATACACCGTGTCGATGTGCGGCGTCGGCGTCTCGGTCAGGCGGGCGAGCTCGACGACGGCGCCGACCAGCGCATCGATTTCCGGGGCACGTCCTGCCTCGACGTCCTGGAGCATCGACGTCTTGTGCTTGCCGACCTTCTCGGCGCCGGCGATGCGCTTTTCCAGCGAGACGCGGAACTCGATGCCGAGCTTGTGGGCGACCGCCTGCGCCTCGCGCATCATCGCCTTGGCGAGATCTCGCGAGGGCTGGTACTGGCAGATGTCGACCAGGGTCGAATGCGACAGGCTGCTGATCGGATTGAAGGTCAGATTGCCCCAGAGCTTGAGCCAGATCTCGGCGCGGATGTCGTCGAGCACGGGCGCCTTGAAGCCGGCCTGGGTCAGGCAGGCGGAGACGCGCGCGACGCGCTCGCTCGACGACCCGTCGAGCTCGCCGACCGGGAAGCGATCGCCTTCGATGTGCTTGACGACGCCGGGCGCCACCAGCTCGGACGCCGGGTAGACGACGCAGCCGACGACGCGCTGCGCCGGGATGCCGGCACCGACCGCGCCGGTCGGATCGACGCTGCGCACGGTCGTTCCCTCGAGTCTGCCGCCGTGGCCGTGGAAGTACCAGTACGGGATGCCGTTCTGCATCGTCACGACGACCGTGTCGGCGCCGAACAGCGTCGCCACGTCGTTCGCCACCGCCTCGAGCTGATGCGCCTTCATCGCCAGGATGACGATGTCCTGCGGGCCGGCCTCGCGGTAGTCGGCGGTGGCGCGAACGTCGCGCGCCACCTGCCGCTCGCCCTCGGCCGTGACGAGCGTGAAGCCGTTCTCGCGGATCGCCGCCAGATTGGCGCCGCGGACGATGAACGTCACCGTCGCACCGCTCAACGCGAGCTTCGCCCCTACGAGACCGCCGATGGCACCTGCGCCGATGATTGCAATCTTCATGTGAGGGTCCGGTCGTGGGTTGTGGGGCCGAGGGCTAGCCGAAGCGATTGCTCAGCGTGCCGATGCCGTCGATCTCGACTTCGACGAGGCTGCCCGGTTTCATCGAGCCGACGCCGACCGAGGTGCCGCACAGGATGACGTCGCCGGGATAGAGCGTCATGTCGCGCGAGATCAGGCTGACCAGCTGCTGCACCGAAAACCGCATGTCGCTGATCGGATAGCTCTGGCGGACGTCGCCGTTCAGCCGGGTGGTCACGGTGAGCGTCGACGGATCGAGGCCGGTCGCGATCGCCGGGCCCATCGGGCAGAAGGTATCGAAGCCCTTGGCCCGATCCCATTGCGTGAACGACGCGTCGCGGTGGAGGATCTCGGCGGCGGTCACGTCGTTGGCGCAGGTGTAGCCGAACACGTGATCGAGCGCGTTCGCCTCGGCGACGGCCGTGCAGGTCTTGCCGATGACGATGGCGAGCTCGCCCTCGAACGCCACCTTGGCGTCGCACAAGGGCTTGCGGATGGTTTCATCGGCGGCGAGATAGGAGTTGGGCGCCTTCAGCAGGTACAGAGGCTCGGCGGGTGCGGCCAGACCGAGCTTGGCGGCGAGCGCGTGAAAGTTGTTCCACAGCGCGATGACCTTGCTCGGTGCGCTCGGCGTCAGCAGCCTGACATCTGCCAGCGCGAGCGTGCTGCCCGCCGGTTCGAAAACGCCGAACATGTCGCCGCGGCATTCGTGCACGCGGTCGCCGACGAGCGTGCCGAAGCCGACCTTGCCGGCGTATTCGAACCGGATCCACAAATCTCGCATGGCTTGGCCTTGCTCTCTGTCGAAGGAATCACGTCGCGATCGACCGATGCCTCGGCGCGCTATCAGGCGCCGATCTCGCCGGAGATCGTCTGCGACCAGTCGAAATACTTTGGCGCCTGCGCGCCGCAATCGCGGCTGCGGTGCAGGGCCTGCTTCTGCTGGATGACGTTGACCAGGAACTCGGCGTCGTAGGCCTTGAGAAGATGCGGCTGTCGCGTCGACAAGTAGTGATGGATCCGCTCCGCGTCGCTCGCCCTTCGACGCACCAGCTCGCTGTACGTTTCGCTGTCCCAGTGCCACCTGAAGCCGAGCTCGTAGAAGGTGGCGTTGTAGGCGTTTCGTTCGAGCTCGGCCCGCGCCGAGTCGATTTCCACATCGTTGCTGTCGACCATGACTCTCTCCTCTCGAACTGTGAAAGCACCGCGGTGAATCTCCTCGGCGCGTTCAAAATGTAGGTCCGACGGTCGATAAGTAATAGTTAAACTTTTAAATCCGATTCATTACTGCGAGCTTATGGTTCGAAGAGGCGATCGCGACGCGAGTTCAAGCAGCCGCTGCGCGTCGAAGCTCAGGCGGCAGACGACGCCAGCAGGTCGCGCAGCGCCTGGCCACCGCCGAAGCTGCCTTGCACCGGCGCCGGGCCGCCGAGCGAAACGCGGATGGCGCAGTACTTGAACTCGGGAATCTTGGCGAACGGGTCGAGTGCCGCGTTGGTCAGCCGGTTGATCGCCGCTTCGTAGTAGCAGAAGGGGACGAACACGGCACCGCGCGGCGAGCTGTCGTCGGCGCGCGCGTACAGCGCCACCTGCCCTCGGCGCGACTCGATGGTCACGACGTCGCCGGGCTGCCCGCCCAGGGCGGCCAGGTCGAGCGGATGGACCAGCGCGACCGGATCGGGCTCGAGCGCGTCGAGCGCCGTCGCGCGGCGCGTCATGCTGCCGGTGTGCCAATGCTCGAGCTGGCGGCCGGTGATCAGCACCATCGGGAAGTCGGCATCCGGGCGTTCGTCGGCCGGAATGATGTCGGCCGGCACGAACTGGGCGCGGCCGCCTTCGCGCGGGAAGGTGTCGGTGAAGACCACCGGCTCGCCCGGATCGCCTTCGGCGACGCAGGGATAGGTGACCGAGTGCTCGCGCTCGAGCCGGTCCCACGTGATGCCGGCGATGCTGGGCATCGTGTGGCGCATCTCGTCGAACACTGCCGACACGTGCTGGTACTGCCAGTCGAGGCCGAGGCGCCTGGCCATCTCCTGGATGATCCACAGGTCCTGCTTCGCCTCGCCGGGCGGATCGATCGCCTGGCGCCCCATCTGGACCAGCCGATCGGTGTTGGTGAAGGTGCCGGTCTTTTCCGGGAACGCGCTGGCCGGCAGGACGACGTCGGCCAGGTAAGCGGTCTCGGTCAGGAAGATGTCCTGCACGACCAGGTGGTCGAGCGCGGCGAGCGCTTCGCGGGCATGGTTGGCGTCGGGGTCCGACATCGCCGGGTTCTCGCCCATCACGTACAGGCCGCGGATTCCGCCCGCCTTGATGGCATGCATGATCTCGACCACGGTCAGCCCGGGCTGATCGTCGAGCGTGCCGGTCGGCAGCTGCCACGCGCGTTCGAATCGGGCCCGCACGACGTTGTCGGAGACGTGCTGGTAGTCGGGGAACATCATCGGGATCAGGCCCGCGTCCGAGGCGCCCTGGACGTTGTTCTGGCCGCGCAAGGGGTGCAGCCCGGTGCCGGGCCTGCCGATCTGGCCGGTCATCAGCGACAGCGCGATCAGGCAGCGCGCGTTGTCGGTGCCGTGCACGTGCTGCGAAATGCCCATGCCCCAGAGGATCATCGACGCCTTCGAGGTCGCGAAGAGGCGCGCGACTTCGCGGATCGTCGCGGCATCGACGCCGCAGATCGGCGCCATCGCCTCGGGCGAGTAGCCGGCGACGTTGGCGCTCAGCTCGTCGTAGCCGATCGTGCGCGAGGCGATGAAATCGGCGTCGACCAGGCCTTCGCTGACGATGACGTTCATCATCGCGTTGAGGAGCGCCACGTCCGTGTCGGGCTTGAACTGGACGTAGCGATGCGCCAGGCGCGCGAGATCGGAACGACGCGGGTCGCAGATGATGAGCTTGGTGCCGTTCTTGACGGCGTTCTTCATCCAGGTCGCCGCCACCGGGTGATTCACGGTCGGATTGGCGCCGATGAGGAGCACGACCTCGGCCTTCATCACGTCCATCACCGGATTCGACACCGCGCCCGAGCCGATGCCTTCGAGCAGGGCGACGACCGACGAGGCATGGCAGAGCCGGGTGCAGTGATCGACGTTGTTGCTGCCGAAGCCGGTGCGAACGAGCTTCTGGAACAGGTACGCCTCCTCGTTGCTGCCCTTCGCCGAGCCGAAGCCGGCAAGCGACTTGCGTCCGTGCCGATCGCGGAGGCGGGCGAGCGTGCCGCCCGCCAGCTCGAGCGCCTCGTCCCAGCTCGCTTCGCGGAAGACCTCGCGCCAGCGATCCGGATCCATCGCGAAGTCGCCGCTCTTGGCCACGCCGGCAAGGCGGATCAGCGGCCGGGTGAGCCGATGCGGATGGTGCGCGTAGTCGAAGCCGTAGCGGCCCTTGACGCACAGGCGCTCGCGATTGGCCGGGCCGTCCCGGCCCTGGACGTGGAGGATCTTGTCGTCCTTGACGTGGTAGGTGAGCTGGCAGCCGACGCCGCAGTACGGACACACCGAGGCCACCTGCCTGTCCGCCACCGCAAGGGCGACGTCGCGCGCCGGCATCAGCGCCCCGGTCGGGCACGCCTGGACGCACTCGCCGCACGCGACGCAGGTCGACGCGCCCATCGGGTCGTCCATGTCGAAGACGATCTTCGTCCCCTCGCCGCGAAAGGCCAGGCCGATGACGTCGTTGACCTGCTCGTCGCGGCAGGCGCGCACGCACCGCGTGCACTGGATGCAGGCATCGAGGTTCACGGCGATGGCCGGGTGCGAGAGGTCGGGCGCGACCTGCGCGCGCGCCGCGAAACGCGGCTTGCCGACGCCGAGCTTGAGCGCCCACTCGTCGACTTCGTTGTGCCGCGTGTACGCCGTCTCGGGCATGTCGGCGAGGAGCAGCTCGAGGACGAGCTTCTGCGACTTGAGCACGCGCTCGTTGTCGGTCGTGACCGCCATCCCGGCGACAGGGACGCGGCAGCACGACGGCGCGAGCACGCGCTCGCCGGCGATCTCGACCATGCACGAGCGGCAATTTCCGACCGCCTCGAAGCCGGGCTTGAAGCAGAGGCGCGGGATCGCCACGCCCTCGCGGTCGGCGATCTCGATCAGCGTTTCGGTGGCCCGGCCCGACACGGCGCGGCCGTTGAGCTGGAAGGTGACGATCGGCGCCGCGAGCTGCGCCGCTTCGTTCCGGGTGATGGCGTTCATGACGGTGTTCTCAGGCGAGCTCGTGCGGGAAATACTTCACGACGCAGTCGACCGGGTTCGGCGCCGCCTGGCCGAGGCCGCAGATCGACGAGTCGCGCATCACGATCGACAGGTCGGCCAGCAGTTCGAGGTCCCAGTGCGGCTTGTCGATCAGCGCCAAGGCCTTGGCGGTGCCGTTGCGGCAGGGCGTGCACTGGCCGCAGGACTCGTCCTTGAAGAAGCGCATCATGCTGCGCGCCGCGCCGACCGCGCTGTCGTGGTTCGAGAGCACGATCACCGCAGCCGAGCCGATGAAGCAGTCGTACGGCTGCAAGGTGTCGAAATCGAGCGGGATGGCGTTGAGCGTCGCCGGCAGGATGCCTCCCGACGCGCCACCGGGCAGATAGGCGTAGAAGGTGTGGCCGTCGAGCATGCCGCCGCAGTATTCGTCGATCAGCTCCTGGATCGTGATGCCGGCCGGGGCGAGCTTCACGCCGGGGCTCTTGACGCGGCCCGAGACCGAGAACGAGCGCAGGCCCTTGCGACCGTTGCGGCCCTGCGCGGCGAACCAGGCACCGCCTTTTTCGACCAGCTCGCGCACCCAGTACAGCGTCTCGAAGTTGTGCTCGAGCGTCGGCCGCCCGAACAGGCCCACCTGCGCGACATAGGGCGGGCGCAACCGCGGCATGCCGCGCTTGCCTTCGATCGATTCGATCATCGCCGACTCTTCGCCGCAGATGTAGGCGCCGGCGCCACGCCGCAGGATGATCTCGGGCATCGCCGCGACGGGCGGATGGGCGCGCAGCTTCTCGAGCTCGATCTCGAGCAGCGCGCGGCAGCCGTGGTATTCGTCGCGCAGGTAGATGTAGATGCGCGCGATGCCGACCGCCCACGCCGCGATCAGCATGCCTTCGAGAAAGCGGTGCGGATCGCGTTCGAGCAGGACACGGTCCTTGAAGGTGCCGGGCTCGCCCTCGTCGATATTGACCGCCATCAGGCGCGGCGCCGCCTCGGCGCGAACGATGCGCCACTTGCGGCCGGCAGGAAAGCCCGCCCCGCCGAGGCCGCGCAGCCCGGAATCCTCGAGCGTCTTGATCACCGACTCGACGTCGCGCGCGCCGGCGACGCAGGCGTCGAGCAGCGCGTAGCCGCCTTCGGCCCGGTAGGCGGCGTAGTCGATGTGACCTTCGGGCAGGTGCCGGGTGGCGTTGGCCGCGGCCCGAGCCACGACCGAATCGCAGCTCGCGTGCGCCACGGGGCTCTGGCCGACCGCGACGGCCGGCGCCTGTTCGCAGCGGCCGATGCACGGCGCGGCGAGGACGCGCACCTTGTCGCCGAGGAGCGCGGGCAATCGCGCCAGCAACTCTCGCGCTCCCGCCATCTCGCAGGACAGGCCGTCGCAGACGCGCACGGTGAGCTCGGGCGGCGCCGCCTCGCCTTCCTTGACGATGTCGAAGTGGTGATAGAAGCTCGCGACCTCGTACACCTCGGTCTGCGCGAGACGCATCTCCTCGGCCAGTGCCGCAAGGTGCGCCGCGGACAAGTGGCCGAAGCTGTCCTGGATCTTGTGCAGGTGCTCGATCAACAGGTCGGGCTGGCGCGATTCGTTGCCGAGCAGGCGCCGGACGTCTTCGAGTGCGCCGGCATCGACGCGGCGCCCTCTCGGCGCCTGGCGCTTCCGCTTCTTCGAGACTTCGACCTTCAGGACCGCGATTGGTATGGCTTGGCTGTTCATTCTCGTTGTGGGCTCGCGGTTCCCGAACTGGCGCGCGCGCGTCAGGTCATGGCTCAGATCACGTGTTCGGCGCGCAGCATCGCCAGGTCTTTGGCGCTGTAGCCGAGTTGGCCGAGCACCTCTTCGGTGTGCTCGCCGAGCAATGGCGAGCGCGTCACTTCGGTCGGGCTGTCGGACATCTTGATCGGGTTGCCGATGGTGAGGTATCGACCTCTTGTCGGATGGTCCACCTCGACGATGGTGCCGCTCGCGCGCAACGACGGGTCCTCGGCGATCTCCTTCATCGACAGGATTGGCCCGCAGGGAATGTCGTACTTGTTGAGAATGTCCATGGCCTCGAACTTGTCCTTGGTCATGGTCCACTTCTCGATGCGCGCAAAGATCGGCTTCAGATGCAGGAGCCGCGCAGCAGGCGTGGCATAGGCCTCGTCGGTGATCCAGCCTTCTTCGCCGATGATCTTGCAGACCGCCGGCCACACCGCGCCCTGGGTGATGAAGTAGATATAGGCATTCGGATCGGTCTCCCAGCCCTTGCACTTCAGGATCGAACCGGGCTGGCCGCCGCCGGATGCGTTGCCGGCACGCGGCACCGCTGCGCCAAACCTGCCGTCGGGATACTGCGGAAATTCGTGCAAGGTCCCGGTGCGCTCGAGCCGCTGCTGGTCGCGCATCTTGACGCGGCACAGATTGAGAACCGCGTCCTGCATCGGCGCCAGCACCTTCTGGCCGCGCCCGCTGGTGTTGCGCTGGTAGAGGGCGGCGACGATCCCGAGCGCGAGGTGCAGACCGGTTCCGCTGTCGCCGATCTGCGCCCCGGTCACCATCGGCGGGCCGTCTTCGGAGCCGGTCGTCGACGCCGAGCCGCCGGCGCACTGCGCCACGTTCTCGTAGACCTTGCAGTCCTCGTACTTGCCGCCGCCGAAGCCCTTCACCGACGCGACGATCATGCGCGGATTGATCTCCTGGATGTGAGCCCAGGTGATGCCCATGCGGTCGAGCGCGCCGGGGGCGAAGTTCTCGACCAGCACGTCGCAGGTCTTGATCAGTTCGTCGAGGACCTGCTTGCCCTTGGGCTTTTTGGTGTCGAGAGTGATCGACCGCTTGTTGTGGTTCAGCATCGTGAAATAGAGGCTGTCCACGTCGGGGATGTCGCGCAGTTGCCCGCGCGTCGCGTCGCCCTCGCCGGCGCGCTCGACCTTGATCACGTCCGCGCCGAACCAAGCCAGCAATTGCGTGCACGTCGGGCCCGACTGCACGTGGGTGAAATCGAGGATCCGGACGCCGTCGAGCGCCTTGCCCATCAGCCGCTCCGCGAGCCGGCGACTTCGAGCTCCGTCAGCCGCTTGCGCAGCTCGCGCTCCGCGGCGAAGCGGCTGGTCTCGTCGCGAACGATCGCGGCGATGCCGGTCACCCTGCCGTCGGCCGAGGACAGCATCGAGACCGTGAAGGCGATCGACAAGGTGCGGCCGTCCTTGTGCAGCGCCGGGACCCGAAGCACGTCGGCGCCGTACTTCGTGATCCCGGTTTCCATCGTCTTCTGATATCCGTCCCAGTGCCGCTGTCGCTGACGCAGCGGAATGATCAGGTCGAGCGACTGGCCGAGCGCTTCCGCTTCGCTGAATCCGAAGACGCGCTCGGCGGCCGGGTTCCAGAGCGTGATGCTGCCCTGTGCATCGCTGACGATGATGGCATCGCCGGCACCGGCGATGAGCTGCGTCAGATCGATATTCGAATGCACGGCGATTTTCAGGCGATCGGTCAGACGGCTTCGGCCCGGTGCAGCGCCGCGATCTTGTCCTTGCTGTAGCCCAGCTGCGCCAACACCTCGTCGGTGTGCTCGCCCAGCAGCGGCGAGCCGGTGATCTCGGGCTTCAGGTCGGAAAACTTGATCGGGCTGCCGACCGTGAGATAGCTGCCGCGCTCCTTGTGCGGCACTTCGACGATCGTGCCGCTGGCCCGCAGCGACGGGTCGTTGGCGAGCTCCTTCATCGTCAGGACCGGCGCGCACGGGATGTCGAACTTGCGCAGGATGTCGACGGCCTCGAACTTGGTCTTGTCCGCCAGCCAGGTCTCGATCGTCGCGAAGATGTCCATGATGTGCGGCTGACGCGCCTTGGCGGTGGTGTAGGCCGGGTCGGTCTTCCATTCCGGCTTGCCGATCGCATCGCAGATCGGCGCCCACGCGTGGCCCTGCACCGTGAAGTAGATGTAGGCGTTCGGATCGGTCTCCCAACCCTTGCACTTGAGCACCCAGCCCGGCTGGCCGCCGCCGCCGGCGTTGCCGCCGCGCGGCACGACGTCGGAGAACGTGCCGTGCGGATACTGCGGGTACTCCTCCAGGTAGCCGAGGCGATCGAGGCGCAGCTGGTCGCGCATCTTGACCCGGCACAGGTTCAGGACGCTGTCCTGCATCGACACCGCGACCTTCTGGCCCTTGCCGGTCTGCTGGCGGCCGATGATCGCGGTAAGGATGCCGATCGCCAGGTGCATGCCGGTGTTGCTGTCGCCGAGGGCGGCCGCGCTGATGGTCGGCGGGCCGTCCCACCAGCCGGTGGTCGAGGCCGAGCCGCCGGCGCATTGGGCGACGTTCTCGTAGACCTTCAGGTCCTGGTAGTGGTGGCCGTCGCTGAAGCCCTTGACCGATGCGACGATCAGCTTCGGGTTGAGCTCGTTGATGCGGTCCCACGAGAATCCCATCCGGTCGAGCGCGCCCGGGCCGAAGTTCTCGACCAGCACGTCGGACTGACGGATCAGCGTCTCCAGCACTTCCTTGCCTTCGGGCTTCTTGGTGTCGAGCGTCAGCGAGCGCTTGTTGCTGTTGAGCATCGTGAAATACAGCGCGTCGACATTCGGGATGTCGCGCAGCTGGGTGCGCGTGACGTCGCCCGAGCCCGGACGCTCGACCTTGATGACGTCGGCGCCGAACCAGGCCAGCATCTGCGTGCAGGCCGGGCCGGCCTGCACGTGCGTGAAGTCGATGATCTTGATGCCTTCGAGGGGCTTGCCCATTTGATACTCCTTGGTTGCCTGGATTATTTCTTCTTCGCCGCGCTCTGCGGGTTGAGATTCGTCAAGCGGCCGCTTTCGGTGCCCGCGGCCTCGTCGATGACCGCGTTGATGAGCGTCGGCTTGCCCGATGCGATCGCTTCGGTCAGCGCCTTCGTCAGCTCCGCCGGCGTCGTCGCGTGGTAGCCGACGCCGCCGAAGGCCTCGATCAGCTTGTCGTAGCGCGCTCCCTTGACGAACACCGTGGGCGCGACATCCTTGCCGCCGGTCGGGTTCACGTCGGTGCCGCGATAGACGCCGTTGTTGTTGAAGACGATGGTGCAGACCGGAAGGTCGTAGCGGCAGATGGTCTCGAGCTCCATGCCGCTGAAGCCGAACGCGCTGTCGCCTTCGATGGCGACGACCGGCTTGCCGCTGGTGACTGCGGCGCCGATGGCGTAGCCCATGCCGATGCCCATGATCCCCCACGTTCCCGAATCGAACCGCTTGCGCGGCTGGTACATGTCGATGATGCTGCGCGCGAAGTCGAGCGTGTTGGCGCCTTCGTTGACGATGTTGATGTCCGGCCGCTCCTTGAGCACGTCGCGGATCGATCGCAAGGCGCTGTGAAAGTTCATCGGCGAAGGATTCTGGGCGAGCGTCGCCGCCATCTTCGTCAGGTTCTTGTCCTTGCGCTCGGCGATCGCGCCGAGCCACTCCGCACCGGGCTTGGCGAAGCCCGAATCGATGCCTGCCAGCAGCGCCGAAACGCAGGAGCCGATGTCGCCGATCACCGGGGCGGCGATAGCGACGTTGCTGTCCGCCTCGGTCGGCGAGATATCGATCTGGATGAACTGCTTGGGCGTCGGCGCGCCCCAGGTCTTGCCCTTGCCGTGCGACAGCAGCCAGTTCAGCCGGGCGCCGACCAGCACGACGACATCGGCCTCGGCGAGAACGAACGAGCGTGCGGCCGAAGCCGACTGCGGATGGTTGTCCGGCAGCAGGCCCTTGGCCATCGACATCGGCAGGTAGGGGATCCCGGTCTTCTCCACGAACGCGCGGATGTCGGCATCGGCCTGGGCGTAGGCGGCACCCTTGCCGAGCAGGATGAGCGGGCGCTTGGCGCCCTTGAGCACGTCGAGCGCGCGCTCGACCGAATCGGCCGCGGGAATCTGCCGCGGCGCGGCGTCGACCACGCGCACCAGGGATTTCCTGCCGTGCTCGGCGTCGAGCGTCTGGGCGAGCAGCTTCGCCGGCAGGTCGAGATAGACGCCCCCCGGACGGCCGGAGACGGCGGCGCGAATCGCCCGTGCCACGCCGATGCCGATGTCTTCGGCATTGAGCACGCGATACGCCGCCTTGGCGTACGGTCGCGCGGCGTTCAGCTGATCCATTTCCTCGTAGTCGCCCTGCTGGAGGTCGACGATCTCGCGCTCGCTCGAGCCGCTGATCAGGATCATCGGGAAGCAGTTGACGGTCGCATTGGCGAGCGCCACCAGGCCGTTCAGGAAGCCCGGGGCCGACACGGTCAGACAGATGCCCGGCTTCTGGGTCATGTATCCAGCGATCGCGGCGGCATTGCCCGCGTGTTGCTCATGGCGAAAGCCGATGAAGCGCATTCCTTCGGCCTGCGCCAGGCGCGCCAGGTCGGTGATGGGAATGCCGACCAGACCGAAGATCGTGTCGATGTCGTTGTGCTTGAGCGCGTCGACGACGAGATGGAATCCGTCGGTCGTCTCTCGTGATTGCGAGTCGTTCGTCATTTGAGTTGCATCTCCATTTTGACCGCTAGGCAGGCCGCTTGGCGGCGGCTGGTCGCGGCGCCCTGACCGGGCATTGCCACTCCCGCCGGCCTCGCGGGTAAGCGCTCGCGGTATCATCAAATCGACCCCGGTTTTGCCCATTGACCGCCGTCAATTTTCGCGAATTGACCTTGCGGAAACGATCGGCTGCACGCCACGCTCTTCGGTGCCTAAAAATCCCATGACGACGCTCTCGGATCATCCCGAGAGGAATGTGATTCGCTTGCAGCTCAAGCAGAACGTGGCGTTGCAGGGCCTCGACGACGAGGATCGCGCCGAGCTCGAGCCGCACCTCGTCGTCGTCGACGGCCACAAGGGCGACTTCCTGCTTTATCAGGGCGTGCGCGAGATGGAGCAGTACTTCATCCTCGACGGCATCCTGAAGCGCGTCGTCTCGAACCGGGAGGGCAAGGAAATGATCCTGCGCTTCGCCGACGAGCGCGACATGGAGACGAGCTACGCGGCGTGGCGCCTCGGCACGCCGACGCCCTACGGCATCGTCTGTGTCACGAAGAGCCGGGTCGCGCGAATGCCCCTGGAGCAGTGGGCGGCGTTTCTCGAGAAGCGTGGCGAAGCGAAGAAGGCGTTCGAGTACTGCGTCATGCAGGTCATGAGCGAGATCATGGCGCATACGATCACGCTTCATCTGCTCGACGCGCCCGGCCGCCTGCATCGGTTTCTCCGCAAGCATCCCGAGCTCGTGGATCGAATCCCCGGCAAGGAGCTGGCCACCTACCTGAACCTCTCGGCCGAGACGCTGAGCCGGCTGAGGCACAGCGACAAGGTGTGACCGGCCCGCGGCCGCTCGGCTGACGCTCGCCGGCGAGGCGTCCCACCGGCGGCCGGGACAGCCGCGCGCCATGGCTATCCCGCCGCCCGGCTCATGTGCGCGCGCCGCATCGGCCGCAAGACGAACCACGCCATCAGCGCCGCGACGGCGTTCATGATGCTGGCGACGATGAACACCGTGTGCCAGCTGCCGGTGGTCGCTGCCAATACGCTCGACAACGGCACAAGCAGCGACGCGGTGCCCTTGGCGGTGTAGAGCAGTCCCGCGTTGGCCGCCGCGTACTTCGAGCCGAAAGTGTCGGCGCAGGTGGACGGGAACAGACTGTAGATTTCGCCCCACGCGAAGAAGACCAGGCCCGTGAGAACCACGAAGGCGACCGGGTTCTGGCCGAACTGGTAGAGCATCAGTATGCCGGCCGCTTCGAGCGCGAAGGCGATGAACATCGTCTGCTCGCGACCGATCTGATCGGAGACCCAACCGAAAAACGGCCGCGTGATTCCGTTCAGGACGCGGTCGATCGCCAGCGCGAACGTCAATGCCGGCAGGACCAGGCCCATGATGTTCACCGGGACGTCGCCGATCTTGAAGTCCTTGGCGATCGGTCCGAGCTGCGCAGTGGCCATGAGGCCGCCTGCCGCAACCATCACGAACATGACGTACATCACCCAGAAGACCGGATTGCGCAGCACCTCGGTCGGACTGTAGTCACGCTTGGTCTGCTGGACGTGGACGACCGTCGCCGATTTCGCGGGCTGCGCCGGCGCCCGGGTGAGAAACCAGGAGATCAGGAACACGACCACGCCCTGACCGATGCCGAAATAGAAGAAGGCGGCCTCGTAGCCATTGGACTTGATGAACGCCGAGATCGGAATGATCGTCAGCGCCGAGCCCGCGCCGAAGCCGGCGGCGGTGAGGCCGGCGGCGAGGCCGCGGCGATCGGGGAACCACTTCAACGCATTGCCGACGCAGGTGCCGTAGACCGCGCCGGCGCCGATGCCGCCGACCGCGGCGGCGATGTAGAGCATCGTCAGCGAATCCGCGTAGGAGTTCAACACCCAGCCAAGCCCGCACAGGATGCCGCCGACGAGCACGACGGGGCGCGGACCGAAGCGATCGACGAGGTATCCCTCGATCGGCACCAGCCAGGTCTCGGTCAACACGAAGATCGTGAATGCCACCTGAATCGCGGCGCGGCTCCAGCCGTGCCTGTCGGCGATCGGATTGACGAACAAGGTCCAGCCGTACTGCAGGTTGGCGATCATCGCCATGCAGACGATGCCCATCAACAGCTGGCCCCATCGATAGAGCGGATGCCGGGCGATGGCGGGGGACTGACTGCTGCCGCCCAGGGGGGCGGTCGCGCCGATTGCGTGATCCATGGCGATGGTCTCCTTGGCACTCCCGGCAGAGCCATGAACGCTCATGGGTCTCGGGTGCTACGTTGTTTGGTCTTTGCCGTCGACGAAGGGGCACTCGACGTGACTCGAAGGGATTTCAATGTCGTCCGCCCGGGCGAGAAATCTCTTGACCGGAATCAACTTCGACAAAATGAGAAGCCCACTAATGGTTCGCCCTAGTACGGTGGCGGGAATGGCAAACGCTTCCGGGTCGGACAGTCCCGCGCTCGGCGCAGGTCGCTGGCAACAGCATGCCGGATTCGACTCCGGGATGAAATACCTCGACGGCGCCGCGGAATAAGCGAAGCCCATTTCGCCGCGCTCAGCAGATCGACGCGAGCCGATGGTGCCGGCTGTCCGAATCGAACGGACGACCTTCCGCTTACAAGGCGGGTGCTCTACCAACTGAGCTAAGCCGGCCGGGGCGACGCATCGCCGAGCGAGCGCCGGGCCGCGCGGCAGTATAGGTGCGGGTCGGCGCCGGTCGCGCCGCGCCGGGCGCGCAAAACGCGCCGAAGCCTCTGCCTACTTCACGCGCTTGAGCGACGGCCGCTTCGGGGTCGGCGGCACGCTCGGCGGCGGCGGCTCGGACGGCGGCTCCGGGTTCGATCGCGGGCTCGGGCTGAGCGTCAGCGCGGTTCCGCCCTTGCGACCGCCGGCGCCAGTAGGACCGGCGAGGCGCGGCCCGCGCGCTGACGCACCCGGGCTCTCCGGCTTGCCGGCGTCCGCGGCATCGCTGCCGGCGGCATCGCTCGGCATCGGGAACGCCATGCCCTGGCCGTTCTCGCGCGCGTAGATCGCGATGACGTGGTCGATCGGCACGGCGATCTCGCGCGACGTGCCGCCGAAGCGCGCCTTGAACTCGATCAGCTCGTTGCCGAGCTTGAGGGCGCTGGTCGCCTCGAAGCCGACGTTGAGGACGATCTCGTTGTTCTTGACGTATTCCTTGGGCACCTGCACGTGATCGTCGACGAAGACGGCGATGTAGGGCGTGAAGCCGTTGTCGGTGCACCAGTCGTGCAGGGCCCGGATCAAGTAGGGCCGCGTCGACGTGCCGGCCGTGGCGGGAGCGATCGGCGACGTCATGGCTGGCGTTCGGTCGGGTCGCGGCGCGCTTACTTGCGCATCACCTTCTCGGACGGCGTCAGCGCCTCGATGTAGGCCGGCCGCGAGAAGATCCGCTCGGCGTACTTGAGGAGCGGCACCGCGTTCTTCGACATGTCGATGCCGTAGTAGTCGAGCCGCCAGAGCAGCGGCGCGATCGCCACGTCGAGCATCGAGAAGTCGTCGCCCAGCATGTACTTGTTCTTGAGGAAGATCGGCGCGAGCTGGGTCAGGCGGTCGCGGATCTGCGAGCGCGCCTTCTCGAGCTGCTTGTCGGTCCCCTTGACGCCGCGGCCCTCGAGGACGTTGACGTGGGCGAACAGCTCCTTCTCGAAATTGAAGAGGAAGAGCCGCACCCGCGCGCGCGCCACCGGGTCGCCCGGCATCAGCTGCGGATGGGGGAAGCGCTCGTCGATGTACTCGTTGATGATGTGCGACTCGTACAGGATGAGGTCGCGCTCGACCAGGATCGGCACCTCGTTGTACGGATTCATCAGCGCGATGTCTTCGGGCTTGGCGAATAGGTCGACGTCGCGGATCTCGAAGTCCATGCCCTTTTCGAAGAGCACGAAGCGGCAGCGGTGCGAGTAAGGGTCGGTGGTTCCGGAATAGAGCACCATCATGATCGGGATCTCCAGGATCTTTGAAAAAAGCGGAAGGCGAAGCGGGCGCGGCGCCGGCTTCGCCTGCAGAACGCGCCGCCTCGCGAGGCGGCGTCAGGCCTAGTTGACGCTTCTCCAGTACACCGCGCTGAGGCGCCAGGTGATCAGCACGAGCAAGCCGAGGTACAGGAGAACGCCGACGCCGATGCGCACCCGCGTTCCCTGGGTCGGCTCGCCCATCCATTGCAGGTACGCGACCAGGTCGGCGACCGCCTCGTCGTACTGGTGCTCGTCGAGCGTGCCCGGCGTGATCTGCTCGAAGCCGTCGAAGCGGTGCGTCGTCTTGCCCTCCTCGTGCGGATCCTTGACCTCGACGAACTTGGCGCGCCGCTCGCCCTGCAGCTGCCAGAGCGCGTGCGGCATGGCGATGTCGGGAAAGGCCAGGTTGTTCCAGCCGGTCGGCCTGGTGTCGTCGCGATAGAAGGTGCGCCAGAGCGTGTAGAGATAGTCGGCGCCGCTGCCCTTACCGACCTCGGCGCGCGAGCGCGCGATCACCGAGAGATCGGGCGGCGCGGCGCCGAACCAGTCTTTCGCCTGGCGCGGGTCGAGCGTGGTCTTCATCGTGTCGCCGACCTTGTCGGTCGCGAACAGCAGGTTCTTCTTGATCTCGTCGTCGGTCAGGCCGATGTCGTGCAGGCGGTTGTAGCGCATGTACGCGGCCGAGTGGCAGTTCAGGCAGTAGTTCGTGAAAATGCGGGCGCCGTTCTGCAGCGCCGCCATGTCGGTCATCTTCGCGCGCGGGAACGTATCCCAGGGGTAGCCGCCCTCGTTGGCCGACGCCGGCGCGAGCGGCAGCACGAAGCCGAGGACGAGCAGCAGGCTGAGCAGGAGTTTCTTCATCGTTGGGGCTCGGGCTGCGGCGGTCAGTGGGAGTGGAACGTGACGCGGTCGGGCACCGGCTTGAAGGTGCCGAGCCGGCTCCACCACGGCATCAGCAGGAAGAAGCCGAAGTAGACGAGCGTTCCGATCTGTGAGATGTAGTTGCCCGCCGTGGACGGCGGCTGCGAGCCGAGGTAGCCGAGGGCGAGGAAGAAGATCACGAACGCGCCGTAGACCAGCTTGTGCCAATCGGGCCGGTAGCGGATCGACTTGACCGGGCTGCGGTCGAGCCAGGGCAGCACGAACAGGATCAGCACCGCGCCGCCCATGATGACGACGCCCCAGAACTTGGCGTCGAAGGTCTTGAGCAGGAACACCGCGACGATCGCGACGACGGCGATCGCGATCTTGGCCGAGGCGCGAAAGCCGCCGCGCAGGATCGCCAGCGCCGCGGCCAGGCCGAGGATGATCGCCAGCACGTTGACCATCAGGTCGGTGGTCGCGCGCAGCATCGAGTAGTACGGCGTGAAGTACCAGACCGGGGCGATGTGCGCCGGCGTCTTGAGCGGATTGGCCTCGATGAAGTTGTTGAACTCGAGGAAGTAGCCGCCGCCTTCGGGCGCGAAGAAGAGCACGGCGCTGAAGATGAACAGGAACACGCTCACCGCGTAGAGGTCGTGCACGGTGTAGTACGGATGGAAAGGGATGCCGTCGACCGGGTTGCCGCGCGCGTCCTTGCTGTCCTTGATCTCGACGCCGTCGGGGTTGTTCGAGCCGACCTCGTGCAGCGCGATCAGGTGCGCGGCGACCAGGCCGAGCAGGACCAGCGGCACGGCGATGACGTGGAAGCTGAAGAAGCGGTTCAGCGTCGCGTCGCCGACGACGTAGTCGCCGCGGATCAGGAGCGACAGGTCGGGGCCGATGAAGGGCACCGCCGAGAACAGGTTGACGATGACCTGCGCGCCCCAGTAGCTCATCTGCCCCCACGGCAGCAGGTAGCCCATGAAGGCCTCGGCCATCAGGCACAGGAAGATGGCGCAGCCGAACAGCCAGACCAGCTCGCGCGGCTTCCGGTACGAGCCGTAGATCAGGCCGCGGAACATGTGCAGGTAGACGACGATGAAGAACGCCGAGGCCCCGGTCGAGTGCATGTAGCGGACGAGCCAGCCCCACGGCACGTCGCGCATGATGTATTCCACCGACTCGAACGCCTTCGCGGCGTCGGGCTTGTAGTGCATCGTCAGGAAGATGCCGGTGAGGATCTGCATCACCAGCACGAGCAGCGCGAGCGAGCCGAAGACGTACCAGATGTTGAAGTTCTTCGGCGCGTAGTACTGCGCCATGTGCTCGTTGTAGAGCTTGGACAGCGGGAAGCGGTTGTCGACCCAGGTCAACAGCCGCTGACCGGCACCGGCGCCGGCGGGCGCGGTTTGCATCTCAGCCATTCATCGTGCTCCTGCGAATTCGTTGTCTCGGCCGGGGCGTCATCAGGCCTGCTTCTCTTCGCCGATCAGGAGCCGGCTGTCGGTGAGGAAGGTGTACGGCGGCACCTCGAGGTTGTCGGGCGCGGGCTTGCTCTTGAAGACCCTGCCGGCCATGTCGAAGGTCGAGCCATGGCACGGGCAGAGAAAGCCGCCGGCCCAGTCGTCGGGAAGCGAGGGCTGCGGCCCCGGGTTGAACTTGTCGCCCGGCGAGCAGCCGAGGTGGGTGCAGATGCCGACCACGACCAGGTACTCGGGCTTGAGCGAACGCCAGTCGTTGCGCGCGAACTCGGGAGTGGGCGCGAAGTTGTCGCGCTTGGACAGCGGGTCGGCGAGCTCCTTGTCGAGCTTGGGCAGCTCGGCGAGCTGAGCCGGCGTTCTCCGCACGATCCAGACCGGCTTGCCGCGCCATTCGACGGTGAGCTTTTCGCCCGGCTGGATGCCGCTGATGTCGACCTCGACGGCGGCGCCGGCGGCACGGGCGCGCTCTGAAGGCTCGAAGCTGCTGATGAAGGGAACGGCGACGAAGCCAGCGCCGATGGCGCCCACGCAGCTCGATGCAATGATCCAGGTGCGCTTGCCACCGTCGATCTTCTGGTCGGTCATGTTTTTGTTCACCCCTGTCAGTCGCGAACGCTCGAACGCGACGCGAGAAGTCAACCCGGAATTCTAGCGGACGCGTCAAGCGCGAGCGGCGGCGCGCGCCGCGCCTTGACTTGTCGCAGCGCCCGGCAATACTGGCCGCGCCGTTCCGATACGGGCGGCAGGTTCAGCCGAGGAGGAAACGATGGGGTTCGCGACCGAGTTCAAGGAGTTCGCCTCGAAGGGCAACGTCGTCGACCTGGCGGTCGGCGTCATCATCGGCGCGGCGTTCGCCAAGATCGTCGACTCGCTGGTCAAGGACCTGATCATGCCGGTCGTCGGCCGGATCTTCGGCGGCCTCGACTTCTCGAACTACTTCATCGTCCTGGCGCCGCCGCCGCCGAGCTACGCCGGCCCGATGACCTACGAAGCGCTGACCAAGGCCGGCGTGCCGTTGTTCGCCTACGGCAACTTCATCACCGTGCTGCTCAATTTCCTGATCCTCGCCTTCATCATCTTCATGATGGTCAGGCAGATCAACCGGCTGCGCCGGACCGCGCCGCCGCCGCCCGCGGCGACCCCGGAAGACGTCGTCCTGCTGCGCGAGATCCGCGACTCGCTGCGGCGCTGAGCGGCGTCTCGCGTCGTGCCCTGCCCGAGCGTGACGCAGTGCCCGGGCGAGGCGCGATTTTTGGCCCCATACTAGGAGAATCTTCGCCCGCTCCCGAGGTCATCGACGCCATCCCGGCCCCAACGCAGAGATGAATCCGATCGAACCGCGCGCCCAGGCCACGCTCGACGCGGCCATGAACCTGATCCGGACCGCGGCAGCGTCGGCGGCGATGCGCGTGGCGGAAAACCTCACCGTCGCGATCCAGGCCGCGACCAAGATCTCCGAGCGCGACCAGATGGTCGCAACCCAGCAGGAGCTGCGCAGGAACATCGGCTCGTTCCAGAACGCGCTCTTCGAGTCGCTGCGCGAGAAGGTGTCGAAGGAGCTGGCGCCGCGCGTCGACCACAAGCGCAAGCTCGAATCGGCCGACTGGCAGTCGCTCAGCCTCGTCGACGAGAAGGAGGTCGAGGAGCAGATGAACTTCGTCCGCCTCGGCCAGATGATCTCGCACGAGTGCGAGTGGCAGCTGCGCGATCTCGCCGCCTACATGGCGGCGCTGCTCCATCTCGGCAGCGCCGACGACGAGCGCAACCCGCTGCGCGCCGAGATCGTCGGCGCGGCGCTGCATCGCGGCATCGAGGCGATCTCGGGCGAGCGAGAAAGCCGCCGCATCCTCGCCCGCGACCTCGGCCAGGCGGTCGCCCACGCGATGCCCGAGTGCTACGAGGAGATCCTGCGCATGCTCCAGGAGCGCGGCGTGCGCCCGGTGCACCTCACCGTTCGCACCGTCGAAGGCCCGGGCAACCAGCTCGGCTCCGCCAACTCGGGCTACGCCAGCCTGCCGCGCGACGGCCACAGCTCGTCGCGCGGCGGCGGCTACGGCGAGATCGAGTCGATCTCCGGTCCGGGCAGCGACATGGACCTGCTCGCCGCGCATCGGCGCGCCCTGGCGACGGCGTTTCCGCCCGGCCGTGCCGAGGCCGTCAACAGCGTCCGCGACACCCTGCCCTCGGCACGCGGCAGCAACGTCGCCCGCGCCCGCGTCAACGCCGCCGCCGACCAGCAGCTGATGACCTTGCTGCGCCGGCTGACGTCGATCGCGAGCCAGCCCGGCGACCTCGACCCAGCCAGCCTGCTCGGCCCCGTCGGCGGCGTGCGCGTGCCGCCGATGCGCAACTACGCCAGCCCGCGCCAGGGCGGCAGCGTCAGCGGCGCCGAGAAGGGCTCGAACACGTCGCGCAGCGGCCTCGGTGGCGACTCGTCGCGCGGCGCGGCGATGGCCGACGGCGGCGGCGGCCAGTACAACGAGGGCCTGACCGGCCTGATGGCCGTCAACCTGATCCGCGCCCACCGCGAGGAGCTGATCCAGGCGTCGACCGGCAAGCTCGATCACATGGTGATCGACGTCGTCGGCAGCCTGTTCGACCAGATCCTCTCCGATTCGCGCGTGCCGCCGCAGATGGCGCGCGAGATCGCCCGGCTGCAGCTGCCGGTGCTGCGCGTCGCCCTCAGCGACGCCACCTTCTTCTCGACCCGGCGCCACCCGGTGCGCCGCTTCATCAACCGGATCGCCTCCCTCGCCAACGCCTTCGACGATTTCGACGTCGGCCCGGGCGCGAAATTCCTGACCCGCGTCAGGAAGCTCGTCGACGAAATCGTCGAGGGCGACTTCGACCAGATCGACCTCTACGCGGCCAAGGTCGCCGACCTGGAGCGCTTCATCGCCGAGCAGACCGAGGGCGCGGTCGAGAAGTCGGGCGCCGCGGTCGTCCTCGACCAGAAGGAATCGGAGCTGCGCGTCCAGCAGCGCTACATGCTGCAGCTGCAGTCGTCGCTCGCGCCGCTGTCGCTGCCGGCGTACATGCAGGAGTTCGTCGCCCAGGTCTGGAGCCAGGCGCTGGTGCTGGCGGTGCGCCGCGACGGCAACGACTCCGACCGCGCCAAGCGCTATCGCCGCGTCGGCGTCGACCTCGTCATGAGCATCCAGCCGAAGGGCTCGCCGATGTTCAGGAAGAAATTCCTGATGCAGCTGCCGCCGCTCATGAAGGACCTCAACGAGGGCATGAAGCTGATCGGCTGGCCCGATCCGGCGCAGAAGGACTTCTTCGGCAAGCTGTTGCCGGCCCACGCCGAGTCGCTCAAGGGCCAGGCGATGAGCGAGCTCGACCACAACCTGCTCGTGAAGCAGCTCGAGTCGATCTTCGCGACGCCGGTGCCGATGACCGAGAGCTTCGCGCGCACGGAGTCGGTTCCCGACGTCGCGCCGGAAGTGATCGAGCGCCGCTTCACGCCCGAGGAGGCGAAGCAGGTCGGCCTCCTCAACGAGACGGCGGTCGACTGGGCCGGGCCGGTCGGCGCCACGGGCGTCGACGGCGTCGATGTCGACCTCGGCGAGGCCACCCAGGCGCCCGTCCTGCCGTCGGCGTCGATGGCCGCTCACCTCGATCCGGCGGCGGCCGACCAGCTCGGGCCGACGACCTCGGAAGCGGGCGAGCCGGGCGAGCCCTCGCGCGGGCCGCAGCTAATCGATCACATCAAGCTCGGCTTCGCCTACCAGATGCACCTCAAGAACGAATGGCAGAAGGTCCAGCTCGCCCACGTCAGCTCGGGGCGGAGCTTCTTCGTCTTCACGCGCGGCGGCAGGCACCAGGAAACGATCTCGATGACCTCGCGCATGCTGGCGCGGATGTGCGAGACCGGGCGCTTCCGCGCCGTCGAGAGCTCGTACCTGATGGAGCGGGCGACGGTGCGGGCGAGAAAGCAGCTCGCCCAGCTCAAGACGCCGACGCGCCACTAGGGCGCTGACCGGTCGCGCCGGCGCCGCCGACCAGCGTCCGCGCCATTCGCACCGCCGCCGCGAAGCTCGCCGGATCGGCGCTGCCGCGACCGGCGATGTCGAACGCCGTGCCGTGATCGGGGCTGGTGCGGACGAAGGGCAGGCCGAGCGTGACGTTGACGCCGTGTTCGACGCCGAGGTATTTCACCGGGATCAGGCCGTGGTCGTGGGTCATCGCGACGACGACGTCGAACTCGCCCGGGTGGCCGGCGGCGTCGCGCGCGCGCATGAACACCGTGTCGGGGGCGAACGGCCCGCTCGCGTCGATCCCTTCGGCGCGCGCCGCCCGCACCGCCGGGGCGATGACGAGCAGCTCCTCGTCGCCGAAGAGGCCGCCTTCGCCGGCATGCGGATTGAGCCCGGCAACAGCGACGCGCGGCCGCCCCGGCGCGAAGCGGCGCGCTGCGGCGTCGGCGATCCGGATCGTCTCGAGGACGGCATCGAAGGTGACCGCCTCGATCGCCCGGCGCAACGAGGTGTGGATCGTCACCAGGACTGTCCGCAGCTCGTCGTTGGCCAGCATCATCCGCACCGGCGGCGGCGCCGCGCCCGGCGCGGCGGCGAGCGCCTGCAGCATCTCGGTATGACCCGGGTAGCCGATGCCGGCGGCGGCGAACGCCTCCTTGTGGATCGGCGCCGTCACCAGCGCGGCGGCGTCGCCGGCGCGAACGAGGGCAACGGCGCGCTCGATCGACCGCGCCGCCGCCACACCGGCGCGCGCGTCGACGCTGCCGATCGGCGCGTCGAGGAGGTCGGGCACGAGGCCGTCGACCTGCAGCACCGGAATGCAGCCGGGCGGCAGCGCAGCGACGTCGTCGGCGCGGTCGATCCGCACCAGCGGCAGCATTCCGCCGGTGAACCCGGCGGCACGTCGCATCACCGCGACGTCGCCGACGACGAAGGCGCTGCCCGCCTCGGCCGAGCGAAACCAGGCGGCGATGATCTCCGGGCCGATGCCGCAGGCATCGCCCATCGTCAGGGCGAGCGGCCGGGTCACGGGTGAAGCCATTCGCCATTGTCGGCCCGAGGCGCCGTGATAATGGCGTCACACTTTTTGCGGCGCCGCACATCGGCGACGACGATGCGCAAGGCCTGGCTCCTCTTTTCGCAGACGGTGACCATCGCGGTCGCGCTGCTGTTCGTCGTCGCGACGCTCAAGCCCGGGTGGCTGAAGCGCGGCGCCGATCCGGTCGCCGTCGCCGCCGCGCCGGTCGTGCCGCTGCCGGCGCCGGTGCGCAGCGTCTCGCTGATCGGCACGGGCACGGCGACGGTGAGCTACGCCGCGGCCGCCAGGCGCGCGTCGCCGGCCGTCGTCAGCATCACCGCCAGCCGCGGCGCGGCGCCGCGGCCGCGCAGCGACGACCCGATGTTCCGCTTCTTCTTCGGCGACCGCGCCCGTCAGGCGCCCGAGGAGCGCCAGGTCGGCCTCGGCTCGGGCGTCATCGTTTCGCCCGCCGGCTACCTGCTCACCAACAACCACGTGATCGACGGTGCCGACGACGTCGAGGTGATGCTCGGCGACGGCCGCACCGCGCGCGCGAAGACGATCGGCACCGACCCGGAGTCCGACATCGCGGTCCTGAAGATCGACCTCGACAAGCTGCCGGTGATCGAGTTCGGCGACGTCGACCACGTCCAGGTCGGCGACGTCGTGCTGGCGATCGGCAACCCGTTCGGCGTCGGCCAGACGGTCACGTCCGGCATCGTCAGCGCGCTCGGCCGCAACTCGCTCGGCATCAACATCTTCGAGAACTTCATCCAGACCGACGCGGCGATCAACCCGGGCAATTCGGGCGGCGCGCTGGTCGACGTCGCCGGCAACCTGCTCGGCATCAACACGGCGATCTACTCGCGCAGCGGCGGCAGCCTCGGCATCGGCTTCGCGATCCCGGTGAGCACCGCCCGGCAGGTGATGGAAAGCCTGATCAAGGAAGGCCGCGTCACGCGCGGCTGGATCGGCGTCGAGCCGCGCGACCTGACGCCCGAGATCGCCAAGACGCTCGACCTCTCGGTCAAGCAGGGCGTCCTCATCACCGGCGTCGTGCAGAGCGGCCCGGCGAGCGAAGGCGGCCTGCAGCCGGGCGACGTCGTCCTCAAGATCGCCGGCGCGCCGGTGACCAACACGCCGCAGCTGCTCAACGCCGTCGCGGCGCTGAAGCCGCGCGAGACGGCCACGGTCAGCGTCCAGCGCGGCGCGAGCGCGCTCGACATCAAGGTCACGGTCGGACAACGGCCACCGCTGCGGCCGACCAATCTCGAACGTCAGTAGGCGCTTCCCTTCACCGACTCGATTCGTCGTTCCAGCGCGCCAAGGCGCGGGCGGGTGGCCGGTGGCGCTTCACTGCGGCGGTCACCGCTGCGCGGTGACTGCCCTGCGGTGCTCAGTCTCGGAGCCCGCCGCCGAACTCGCTACGTTCACTGCGCTCAAACAGCGGCGGCGAGTCAGTTATTGATGCGCGCTGCGCGCGCTGGCCCCGAGGCTTCCGCTCCTCGGCGCCGCAGAGGCGCGCCACCGACCACCCGCCCGCGCCTTGGCGTGCAGTAGCGAGGAGCTCGGAAGGCCTTTTCGCGATCCCCAATGCTGCTTCGCAAACGCGCGCCGCGGCTTTTGCGCGCTCGGTCAATGCACGGGACCCGCGCTCGCTCCTCGCAGAGGCGCTCGAGACGCAGCTTCAGGGCGCCGCGTTCTCCTCCGCCGGCGCCTGCGTGTGGCGGATGAAGATCTGCGCCGCCCAGATGCCGACTTCGTAGAGCAGGCACATCGGGATCGCCAGCGCCAGCTGCGAGACGATGTCGGGCGGCGTCAGGACGGCGGCGATGATGAAGGCGAGGACGATGAAATAGGCGCGGAATGCCTTCAGCTTCTCGATGCTGACGATGCCCAGACGGGCGAGCACGACGACCGCGATCGGCACCTCGAAGGCGGCGCCGAAGGCGATAAACATCGTCATCACGAAGCTCAGGTAGGCCTCGATGTCAGGCATCGCCGAGACGCTCTTCGGCGCGAAGCTCTGGATGAAGGTGAAGACCTTGCCGAAGACGAAGAAGTAGCAGAAGGCGACGCCGAGGAAAAAGAGGATCGTGCTCGAGACGACGAGCGGCAGGACGAGCTTCTTCTCGTGCAGGTAGAGGCCCGGCGCGACGAAGGCCCAAGCCTGGTACAGGACGACCGGCAGGGCGAGCAGGAACGCGGCCATCAGCGTGATCTTCATCGGCACCAGGAACGGCGAGATCACGTTGGTCGCGATCAGCGTGCCGCCGGCGGGCAGATGGGCAACGAGCGGCGCGGCGAGCAGGTCGTACAGCGCCGCCGGGCCGGGATAGAAGAACAGCGCCGCGGCGCAGACGCCGACGGCGATCGCGGCCCGGATCAGCCGGTCGCGCAGCTCGATGAGATGCGAGACGAACGGTTGCTCGGTCCCCGCCAGCTCGTCGGGGTCCTTGTCGACACCGCCGCTCATCTAGGCGGTCGTGCGGGGAGGACGAAAGCGCGCGACTCTCGCCGCGCCCGACTGCGCCCGGCCGCGGATGCCGTTCTTCTGCTTGTACCACTGCGGCATCGCGCCGCGCTTGAGGCGCCAGTTCTTCTTCGGCGGCCGGTAGGCCGCGGGCGTGGAATAGGGGCTGTCGCTGCCGAGCGGCGCGACCGTGTCGGCCGGCGCCTGCCAGGCGTTGGCGAGGTCGGAGGTCGTCTGGTGCACTTCGTTCGAGACCGTCTGCTCGACGTTGCGCGCGGCGTCCTCGAACTCGGTCTTCATCTTCTTCAGCTCTTCGAGCTCGATCGACCGATTGACCTCGGCCTTGACGTCGGCGACGTAGCGCTGCGCCTTGCCGAGCAGCGTGCCGACGGTGCGGGCGACGCGCGGCAGCTTCTCCGGGCCGATCACGATCAGCGCGACGGCGCTGATCAGCGCCAGCTTGTCGAAGCCGAAATCGATCATGGCGCGGGCCGCGCGAGCGTCGGCAGGGCGTCGCTCAGTTGCGCGTCGTCTTGGTCTCGACGTCGACGGTGCCCGGATCGAGCGGCCGCTCGGTGCCGACGCGCTGGGTCGGTGCCGCCGGATCGGCCGGCGACGCGGTGCCGTCGCGGACGCCGTCCTTGAAGCCCTTGACCGCGCTGCCGAGGTCGCTGCCCATGTTCTTCAGCTTCTTCGTGCCGAAGATCAGCACGACGATCAGAAGCACGATCAGCCAGTGCCAGACGCTGAATGAACCCATGATGGTTCTCCGATAAGGAATTGGCGAAGATTCTAGGTCAGCCCTTCGCCCACGGACGGGGGCCGCCCATGACGTGAACGTGGAGGTGCTGCACCTCCTGCAGGCCGTCGACGCCGGTGTTGACGAGGGTGCGGAAGCCGTTCGTCACGCCGAGCTCGCGCATCAGGCGCGGCGCAAGCGCGAACATCCGGCCGAGCAGCGCGGTGTGCGTCTCTTCGACGTCGTAGAAGCTGGCGACATGCGCCTTCGGGATGACGAGCACGTGCACCGGTGCCCACGGCGCGATGTCGTGGAAGGCCAGGATCTCGTCGTCCTCGTAGGCCTTGCGGCTCGGGATCTCGCCGGCGACGATCCGGCAGAAGATGCAGCTCGGGTCCCGCTTCATAGGTCGGCGGGCACCGGCATCGGCCGCTTCTCCGCGAACGCGAGCCAGCCGCGGATGAAGCGATAGAGGTACCAGAGGCCGATCACCGTGTACGCGACGACGCCGGGGAAAAAGAGCAGCAGCCAAAGCGGCGCGGTCAGCACCAGCCAGAGGACGGTGAACCAGAAGCTGCGCGCCTGCCAGCGGAAATGGCTGCGGAAGAAGTCGTCGGGCAGGTCCGGGCGCTTGACGTAGTTGATGATCATCGCGATCACCGAGAAGATCCCGCCCGAGAACCACGACGCGGTGTGCAGCGCGTACATGACGTGCGTGAGCGTGGTCAGGTTCTGGCGCTCGCGGTCGAGCGCCAGGTCGCTGGAAATGACGTCGTTCATGTTCCGTCCGCCTCTCGTGATGTCATCTTGCGGGCGGCGAATTCCTCGAGCCCCGACTGGCCTTCGCGCCGCTCGAGCTCGGCCAGGACGTCGCCGGGCGTCAGGCCGTGGCCGGCGAGCGCGATCAGGGTGTGGAACCAGAGGTCGGCGACCTCGGCGACGATCCGCTGCGGATCGCCGTCCTTGCACGCCATGACGACCTCGGTCGCCTCTTCGCCGATCTTCTTCAGCACCGCGTCCTCGCCCTTGGCGACGAGGCGGGCGACGTAGCTCGACGCCGGGTCGGCGCCGCGCCGCGCCGCGACGACGCCGGCGAGCCGTGCCAGCGTCTCGTTGCCCTGGGCGGTGCGTTCATCCATCGCAGTCTCAAGCTCTCATTTGTAGAGGCGTTCCGGATCTTTCAAGACCGGATCGACCGCGCGCCAGGCGCCGTTCTCGTGGCGCTGGAAGAAGCACGAGTGGCGGCCCGTGTGGCAGGCGATCGTCGGCTCGTCCGCGCCGGCGCCGGTCTGCACGACCTTGAGCAGGACGACGTCGTTGTCGCAGTCGAGGCGAAGCTCCTTCACCTTCTGGACGTTGCCGCTCTCCTCGCCCTTTCGCCACAGGCGCCCGCGCGACCGGCTCCAGTAGACCGCCTCGCCGAGCTCGGCGGTCTTGGCGAGCGCCTCGCGGTTCATGAAGGCGAGCATGAGGACGTCGTTCGAGCCGACCTCCTGGGCGATCGCCGGAACGAGGCCGTTCGCGTCCCACTTCACCTCGTCGAGCCAGCTCATCGCTTCAGTGTATCTGCGGCCTCCGCGGCAACGCAGGTCGGGCCGCTGAATCCCTGCTCGGCGGCGAACCAGTCGAGCACCGGCATCGTCCCGGGCAGGACCGGCGCGACCGTCACCGGCAGCGTCTGCCACGCCATCGACTGGCCCTCGCGCATCTCGAGCTCGCCGCGCCAGGCGAGCACCTTGCAGAAGTGGAGGCGGACGCGGGCGTGCGCGTAGTCCATGCGGGTGACGTGCCAGGGCTCGACGTCGACGACGTCGATGCCGAGCTCCTCGTGCAGCTCGCGCGCGAGCGCGGCGACGACCGACTCGCCGCCCTCGAGCTTGCCGCCCGGGAACTCCCACCAGCCGGCGTAGACCTTGCCGGCCGGCCGCGAGGTGAGGAGAAAGCGCCCGCGCGCGTCGATCAGCACGCCGACGGCGACATCGACGACGGCGTCGTCGCGCTCGTCGGCCGCGCTCAAGCGTGGCGTCCCGCGTAGTCCCTGGCGAACTGGTAGGCGACGCGGCCCGAGCGCGAGCCGCGCTCGAGCGCCCAGACCAGCGACTCCTGGCGCGCCGCCGCGACCTGCTCGGCGCCGACGCCGAAGCCGCGCAGCCACTCGGCGACGATCGCCAGGTACTCGTCCTGGCTGAACGGATAAAAGCTGACCCAGAGGCCGAAGCGCTCGGAAAGCGAGATCTTCTCCTCGATCACCTCGCCGGGGTGGACCTCGCCGTCCTCGGTGTGGCGGTAGCTGAGGTTTTCCTTCATGTACTCGGGCAGCAGGTGGCGCCGGTTGCTGGTCGCGTAGATCAGGACGTTGTCGGTGCTCTCGGCGACCGAGCCGTCGAGGATCGACTTGAGCGCCTTGTAGCCGGGCTCGCCCTCGTCGAAGCTGAGGTCGTCGCAGAAGATGACGAAGCGCTCGGCGCGCTCGGCGACGAGGTCGACGAGATCGGGCAGGTCGACCATGTCGCTCTTGTCGACCTCGATCAGGCGCAGTCCCTGCGGCGCGAACTCGTTCAGGCAGGCCTTGATCAGCGAGCTCTTGCCGGTGCCGCGTGCGCCCGTCAGCAGCACGTTGTTGGCGGCCTTGCCGGCGACGAACTGCTCGGTGTTGCGGACGATCCTTTCCTTCTGCGCATCGACCTCGACCAGCGAAGCGAGCCGGATCGAGGCGACGTGGCGCACCGGCTCGAGACGGCCGCCGCCGGCGCCGCCGCGGGTGCGATAGCGAAACGCCGTCGACGCGTTCCAGTCGGGCGCCGTCAGCGCATGCGGCAGCACCCCTTCGAGGCGACCGACGAGCGCCTCGACGCGCGCGATCAGCGCCAGCAGCGGAGCAGCGTCGAAGGCCATTCGCGGTCAGGCGGCGCGGCGATCGCCGGCCTGCATCGGCGCCGGGCTGCGCATCGCCGCGACGGCGCCGTCGGCGATCGCGAAGACGCGATCGCTCGCGCCGGCGCGGATCGGGTGCATGCCGGTAAAGGCGCCGAACGCGGGCAGCACGCCGACGTCGTCGCCGAGCCAGAAGCACGGCAGGCGCAGGTGGTCGAAGGCGCGGCCGCCGAGGCTGACGCACGGATGCAGGTGGCCGGCGAGGACGTAGGCGCCGCGCCGCGGCCGCGGGTGATGGCAGAGGGCGAGGCCGTCGAGCTCGAACGGTTCGTCGACGACGGTCATGCCGAGGTACGGCGGCGGGTCGCCGGCGCGGCCGTCGTGGTTGCCGCGGACGAGGACGAGATCGAGCGCCGCATGGGCGCGGCGCCAGCGCGCGACCGCGCCGAGCGTCGCCGGCGCCTTGGCGTGGGCCGAGTGGAGGAAGTCGCCGAGGAAGACGACGCGGCGCGCCCGCCAGGTCGCGATCAGCGCCGACAGCGCCGCCAGGGTTTCGCTCGTCGTTCCGCGCGGCACCGGCACGCCGAGGGCGCGGAAGGTGACGGCCTTGCCGATGTGCGCGTCGGCGACGAGCAGCGTGCGGCTGGCGGCGAGGAACGCCGCCTTCTCGGCCAGCAGCGTCAGCGGCCGGCCGCCGGCGAGGATCGTCGTCGTCAAGGGCGCCGCCTCTGCGTCAGGCCGCGAACAGGCGCAGCGCGACGTCGAGGTGCTCGGTCGGGCTCTTCTTGAACCCCGAGCGCGCGAAGCGCTGCAGGCGGCCGATCGCGAAGGCCGTCAGCGCCGAGGCCTGCGCGTGCGCGTCGACGGTCGGCGTCTGCGAGCCGGCGCCTTCGGCGAGCTGGCGCAGGCTCTGGCGCAGCTGCGACTCGATGCGCTCGAAGAACTGGTTCATCCGCGCCGTCAGGCGATCGTTCTCGAAGACGAGCGCGTCGCCGACCATCACCCGCGTCATGCCCGGATTCTTCTCGCCGAACTGGAGCAGCACGGCGAGCACCTTCTGCACCTGCACGCGCGGGTCGGTCTCGCGCTCGACGATCTGGTTGACGAGCGTGAAGACGCTCTGCTCGATGAACTCGATCAGGCCCTCGAACATCTGCGCCTTGCTCGCGAAGTGGCGATAGAGCGCGGCCTCGGAGACATCGAGCTTGGCGGCGAGCGCCGCGGTCGTGACGCGCTCGGCGCCCGGCTCCTGCAGCATCGTCGCCAGCGTCTCGAGGATTTGGACGCGCCGCTCGCCCGGCCGCGGCCGCTTGCGCGCGGCCGCGGGTAGCGGCACGACCGCGGCCGGCGTGCCGGGAACGAGCGCTTCGTCGGGAAAGGGAGTGTTGCCGTCGACCGGACCGTCCTCGGAGTCGCCGGAAGCCCCGGCGGGCAGATCTGAGGAGGGCGTCATCGGGGGCGTGTCAGGTGCCGCAGCGCGCCGATTTTGGCATAGAGGTAAAGCGGTTTCGGACAGATGCGACGCGGTGGCGGCGCAGCGCGAAAGCCGGCATTGAGCCGGTCGCGCAAGGCGCCGCGGAAGCGGCCGCCGAGGTAGCGCTGCATCCAGACCGTTCGCATGCCGATCGAGCGCGCCGCCTTCAGGTGGACGAGCGTGTCCTCGACCAGGATGCAGCGGCTCGGCGCGACGCCGAGGCGCGCGGCGACCCGGCGCAGCATGCGCGCGTCGGGCTTCGGCCGGAGCGCGCCGAACATCGTCATGTCCTCGATCGTGATGACGCCGTCGAAGTGACGCAGCAGGCGCAGCGTCGTCAGGACGCGCAACGCATAGGCGCGCGGCGCATTGGTGAGGATGAACTTCGGCCCCGGCAGGCGTGCCAGCGCGGCCCGGTCGTGCGTGCTCGTTCGCAAGCGCGCCTCGAGCCCGGGCAGGCGATGCGTCTCGTCGAGGAAGTGCGCGGCGCGAACGCCATGATGGCGGACCAGCCCGAGCAGCGTGGCGCCGTAGCGCAACCAGTACTTCTGGCGCAGCCGGTCCGCGTCTTCGCGGCTGACGCCGACGTGCTCGACGACGTAGTCGCCGATCGCGGCGTGCATCGCGCCGAAGGCGGCGTGGCTGGCGTCGTGCAGCGTGTTGTCGAGGTCGAAAAGCCAGGTGGTGGCCGCGCTGCGGCCGCCACCTGGCTTCGCCGCAGGATTGCACCCTCCCCAGCTTCGCTCCCCTCCCGCCGAGCGGGAGGGGCGGACGCCTTCAGCGTCCCTTTGCGACAGGGCTTGCGCAGCGCGACGGGCCTTCGCAGAAGGCCGCCCCGCCCTCTCGGAGGGCGGGGCTGGGGTGGGAGCGATCCTGTAAGTGCGGAGCACGATGATCCGCTCGCTAACGCGAGCGGATCATCGTTCCGTACGCCTGCTCGGTGAGCACCTCGAGCAGCATCGCGTGCGGGACGCGGCCGTCGATGATGTGGACCGTGTTGACGCCGTTCTTGGCCGCGTCGAGCGCCGACTGGATCTTCGGCAGCATGCCGCCCGAGATCGTGCCGTCGGCGAACAACTCGTCGATCTCGCGCGCGGTGAGGTCGGTGAGGAGCTTGCCGGACTTGTCGAGCACGCCCGGCGTGTTGGTGAGCATCATCAGCTTTTCGGCCTTCAGCACCTCGGCGAGCTTGCCGGCGACGACGTCGGCGTTGATGTTGTAGTTCTCGTTGTCGGCGCCGAAGCCGAGCGGCGAGATGACCGGGATGAAGGCGTCGTCCTGCAGCGCCTTGACGACGCTCGGGTCGATCGACTCGATCTCGCCGACCGCGCCGACGTCGTGCTCCTTGCTCGGGTCGTTGAGGTCCATCATGCGCAGCTTCTTGGCGCGGATCAGGCCGCCGTCGCGGCCCGTCAAACCGACCGCCTTGCCGCCGGCGACGTTGATCAGGCCGACGATGTCCTGCTGGACCTGGCCGGCGAGCACCCACTCGACGACTTCCATCGTCTCGTCGTCGGTGACGCGCATGCCCTGGATGAACTGGCCCTTCTTGCCGATCTTGGCGAGCGCCTCCTCGATCTGCGGCCCGCCGCCGTGGACGACGACGGGGTTCATGCCGACCAGCTTCAGGAGGACGACGTCCTCGGCGAAATCCTGCTGCAGCGCCGGGTCGGTCATGGCGTTGCCGCCGTACTTGATGACGATCGTCTTGCCGTGGAACCTGCGGATGTAGGGCAGCGCCTGGGCCAGGATCTCGGCCTTGTCGCGCGGCGAGACGTGCGAGAGGTCGGGGTCGACAGAAACGGCAACGGCAGCGGCAGCGGGAGGCTCGGCGGTCATGGGCAAGGGGTCCGGGGAAGCTGGCGAATGCCGCCAGAATCGTAACCTTCGACGGAGACTTCCCCGCATGCAACGCCACTCTCTTTTGCGCCTGCGCCTGCGCCGCGCCGCGACCGCGCTCGCCTTCGTCGCCGCATCCGGCGCCGTGCCGGCGCAGCCCGCGCCGGCGACCGACTGGCCGAAGGGCCCGGTCCGCATCGTCGTCCCGTACGGCCCGGGCTCGACGCCCGACATCATCGCCCGCATCGTCGGCGACAAGCTCGCCAAGCGCACGGGCCAGCCGATGATCGTCGACAACAAGGCGGGCGCGAGCGGCAACCTCGGCACCGACGCGATCGCCAAGGCGGCGGCCGACGGCTCGACGATCGGCGTCAGCATCGCCGGCCCGCTCGGCGTCAACGCGCTGCTGTTCAAGAAGATGCCGTACGACGCCAAGGACCTCGAGCTCGTCAGCATCGCCGCGACGCAGCCGAGCGTTCTCGTCGTCCCGGCGACGCTCGGCGTCGCGACGACCGACGAGCTGGTCGCGCTGATGAAGAAGAACCCGGGCAAGTACAACTACGCGTCGATGGGCGCGGGCAGCATCTCGCACCTGGCGATGGAGTCGCTGGCGTCGAAGAGCGGCACGAGCGTTGTCCACGTGCCGTATGCCGGCTCGGGACCGGCGGTGACCGCGCTGCTCTCGGGCAACGCCGACATCGCCGTCCTGCCGGCGGCCGCGGTGATGCCGCAGATCAAGGCCGGCAAGATCAAGGCGCTCGCGGTGGCGACGGCGAAGCGCTCGGCGGCGCTGCCCGAGCTGCCGACGCTCGCCGAGGCAGGCCTCAAGGACATCCAGGCCGATGCCTGGATGGGCTTCGTCGTGCCGGCGAAGACGCCCGACGCCATCGTCAGGCGCCTGCACGCCGAGCTGGTGGCGATCCTCGCCGACCCCGAGGTGCGCGAGAAGCTGAAGCTGCAGTACATGGACGTCGTCGCCGACACGCCGGCCGAGGCGCGCGCCGTGCTCGCCGCGGACGTCGAGCGCTGGCGGCCGATCATCCAGAAGAACAACATCACGCTGGACTAGCCCGGCGATGCACGCGTCGACCGTCGTCGAGCCGGCACGCGCGACCCCGGTCTTTGGCGAGTACGACATCGTCGTCCTCGGCGGCGGGCCGGCCGGCATCGCCGCGGCGACGGCGGCGGCGCGGCGCGGCGCGCGCACGCTCGTCGTCGAGCGCTACGGCTTTCTCGGCGGCATGGGCACCGCGGCCGGCGTCACCAACTTCTGCGGCCTGCACGCCAATGTCCACGGCACGATCCGGCGCGTCGTCCGCGGCGTCGCCGACGAGCTGCTCGAGCGCATGCGCGCGCTCGACGGCCTCAGCGAGCCGCATCTCGTGTTCGCCAAGATCTTCGCCCAGGCCTACGACAACGCGGCGCTCAAGTGCGCGGCCGATGCGATGCTGCTCGCGGCGGGCGCCGAGCTGCTCTTCCATGCGGTCGCGGTCGGCGTCGTGCGCGGCGACACCGGCTCGATCGACGCCTTGCTCGTCGAGACCCGGTCCGGTCGCTTCGCGATCCGCGCGGCGACCTTCATCGATTGCTCGGGCGACGGCGACCTCGGCCACTTCGCCGGCGTCGCCATGCAGGCGAGCGGGCCGCTGCTCTTTCCGACGCTGATGTTTCGCGTCGGTCACGTCGACGACGCGCGCGCCGGCGAGGCGTGGCGAACGATCCCGGCGCTGATGGACGCGGCCGAGGCGGCCGGCGAGTTCCGCTTCCCGCGCCGCGGCGCGATCGTCCGGCCGCAGCGCCATGGCGGCGAATGGCGCGTCAACGTCACCCAGCTGAAGAACGCCGACGGCTCGGCGGTCGACGGCACCGACGCGAAGTCGCTCTCGCGCGGCGAGGTCGAGGGCCGGCGCCAGGCGATCGACTACCTGCGCTTCCTGCGTGCGCGCGTTGCCGGCTTCGAGCGCGCGTACCTGCTCGAGATCGCGCCGCAGGTCGGCATCCGCGAGACGCGCCGGCTCGCCGGCGAGTACGTGCTGAGCGGCGACGACGTCGTCGCCTGCGCGAGCTTCGCCGATTCGATCGGCGTCAACGGCTGGCCGCTCGAGCTGCACGTCGCCGGCGACGTCGAATGGCGCTGGCCGCCGATCCCCGAGTCGCGCGGCTTCAACCAGCTGCCGCTGCGCATGCTGCTGCCGCACCGCGACGGCGCCGGCGGCGCGACCAACCTGCTCATCGCCGGCCGCTGCGCCTCGATGAGCCACGACGGCCAGTCGGCGGCGCGCGTCTCGGGCGCCTGCTTCGCGATGGGCCAGGCGGCGGGCACGCTCGCCGCCCTCGCCGGCCGCTCGCTCGGCCTGCGCGAGGTACCGGTCGAGACCCTGCAGGCGGCGCTGCGTGCCGACGGCGCCTACCTCGGCGACGGCGCGCTGCCGGAAGCGTGAAGGCTCTTGCATTCGCGCCGCCGCGCCTGACGTCGTTCTCTGTAATCATCGGCTGCGTGGCACAGACCAAGCAGCATTTGACCAAGCGAGAGCCATCATGACCCGACCCTCTTCTGCCCTGGCCTCGGCGCCGCGCCGATCCGTGCTCTTCGCCGGCCTCGTCGCCGCGCTCGCGATCGGCGCCTTCGCGCCGCGGTCGACGAACGCCGGCGAGTCGGCAGTGAAGATCGCGCCGCCTGCCGTCGACGCGACGAGCGCCGCCGCCGGCACGCAGACGGCGGTATTCGCCGGCGGCTGCTTCTGGGGCGTGCAGGGCGTCTTCCAGCGCGTCAACGGCGTCGTCCAGGCGCTCTCGGGCTATGCCGGCGGCGCCAAGGAGTCGGCGCAGTACGAGTTGGTCGGCAGCGGCCTCACCGGCCACGCCGAGTCGGTGAAGATCACCTACGACCCGAAGAAGGTGAGCTACGGCACGCTCCTGCAGATCTATTTCTCGGTCGCGCACGACCCGACCCAGCTCAACCGCCAGGACCCCGACAGCGGCCCCCAGTACCGCTCGGCGGTGTTCTATGCCGACGCGGCGCAGAAGGAAACGGCCGAGAAGTACATCGCCCAGCTCGACGCCGCCAAGTCGTACCCGAGGAAGATCGTCACCCAGGTCGTCCCGCTCGTCGCCTTCTATCCGGCCGAGGCCTATCACCAGGACTACCTGACGCTGCACCCCGACTCGGGCTACATCGCCCGCTTCGACCTGCCCAAGGTCGCCAACCTCAAGTCGATGTTCCCGCAGCAGTTCCGCGCCGAGCCCGCCCTCGTGATGGCCCGCGCCAAATCGCAATAGGAGATTGCAGCCGGGGCCCTGCCCGGCGCGAAGTCGGCACCGCCGACGAGCCCCACCCGGCCGACGCGCGTCGAGCGCAGTCGAGCCGGGTCAGAAATGGATGCCGCGCATCATCTGCGCCATCGCCACCGCCTCCGCCGACGGCTGGTACTTCTTCTCCTTGTCGCCCTTGGCCGCGGCGCTGTCCGGGAACATCCTGAACGTCGAGTTCATGACGATCTGCGCGACCCGCGGCACGAGCGCGTGCATCAGCTCGCCGGTGATGCCGAGCCGCGTCGCGATCCGCACCGGCTTTTCGACGCACGCCTCGGCGATCATGTTCGCCGCCTCTTCCGGCGCCAGCACCGGCACGTTGTCGTAGATCTTGGTCGGGCCGATCATCGGCGTTCGCACGAGCGGCATGTTGATGGTCGTGAAGGTGATGCCGATGTCGGCGTATTCGCTCGACGCGCAGCGCGTCCAGGCATCGAGCGCCGCCTTCGACGCGACGTAGGCCGAGAAGCGCGGCGCGTTGGTCAGCACGCCGATCGAGCTGATGTTGACGATGTGGCCCTTCTTCTTCGCGACCATGCCGGGCAGGAGGCCCATCGTCACGCGCAGGCAGCCGAAGTAGTTGAGCTGCATGGTCCGCTCGAAGTCGTGGAAGCGCTCGTAGCTCGCCTCGATGGCGCGGCGGATCGAGCGGCCGGCGTTGTTGACGAGGAAGTCGACGCCGCCGTGCTGCGCGTTGAGCCAGTCGATCAGCGCCTTGCAGCTGGCCTCGTCGGCGATGTCGGCCGAGAAGGTCTCGACGGTCGCGCCCTTGCCGGCCTTCTCGAGGATCTCGCGCTTGGCCTCGACCAGCTTGGCCGCGTCGCGGGCGCAGATGACGGTGATCGCGCCGGCCTCGGCGAACTTGCTCGCCGCCGCCAGGCCAATCCCCGACGAGCCGCCGGTGACGAGGACGACCTTGCCCGCGACCGTGCCGCGCAGCGAATGGTCGATCTTCAGCGCCGGATCGAGGTGGCGCTCCCAGTAGTCCCACAAACGCCAGGCGTAGTCGTCGAGCTTCGGGCATTCGATTCCCGAGCCCTTCAGCGCGGCGAGCGCCTCGCGGCAGTCGTAGCGCGTCGGGAAGTTGACGAAGGTGAGCATGTCCTCGGGAAGGCCGAGGTCCTTCAGCACCGCCGCCTTGATGCGGCGCACCGGCGCGAGCGCCATCATTCCCTTCTTCACGCTCTTCGGGATGAAGCCGAGCAGCGCCGCGTTGACGAACAGGTTCATCTTCGGCGCGTGCGCCGCCTTGCCGATGATGTCGAGGACGTCGCCGACCCGGTAGCCGAGCGGATCGACGAGGTGAAAGCAGCGCCTGTTCAGATCGCTCTTCAGGTGGCTGATGTGGTCGAGCGCGGCGACGACGAAGTCGACCGGGACGATGTTGATGCGGCCGCCCTCGATGCCGACCCCCGGCAGCCACGGCGGCAGCAGCTGGCGCATGCGCTGGATCAGCTTGAAGAAGTAGTACGGGCCGTCGATCTTGTCCATCTCGCCGGTGCGCGAATCGCCGACGACGAGCGCCGGCCGATACACCGTCCACGGCACCTTCGACTCGGTGCGGACGATCTTCTCGCTCTCGTGCTTGGTCATGAAATACGGATGGTCGAGGCCCTCGGCCTCGTCGAACATGTCCTCGCGGAAGACGCCTTCGTAGAGGCCGGCGGCGGCGATCGAGCTGACGTGGTGCAGGTGGCCGGCGTCGATCGCCTTCGCGAGCTCGACGACCGCGCGCGTCCCTTCGATGTTGGTCGCGATCTGCGACTCGGCGTCGGCCGAGAGGTCGTAGACCGCAGCCAGGTGATAGACGTGATCGACCTGGCCCTTCAGCTTCCTGATCGCATCGGCCGAGACGCCGAGCTTCTTCGCGGTCAGATCGCCGTACACCGGCGCGACGCGCTTGCTGCCGCTCGCTTCGCCCCAGTAGTCGAGCAGCGCCGCCAGCTTGCCCTCGCTTTCCGGGCGGAGCAGGAAGTGGACGACGGTGCCGCGCCGGGCCAGCAAGGCCTTGACGAGCCGCTTGCCGATGAAGCCGGTGGCTCCGGTGACGAAATAGCGCATGCAGGACTCCCTGGCCGCGGTGCGCACCTCGCGACCGCGTTCGGAGGATTCTTGTGCAGGCGGCTGCGCCCGACGCGCGGGGCAAACCCGACTGGCGCGCACGGCGGCGGCTACGCCGGCGGGCAGCGCGCCTTCCAGTTCGCCTCGAAGCGCTCGAAATCGGCGCGCTCGCCGGCCGACATCGTGTCGAGCTTCTTGCGCCGGCCGTGGGCGATGCGGTACATCTCGTCGCACTGCTCGCGGGTCTGGGTGACGAGATCGCGTTCGCGCTTCTCGACGGCGAGCTGGCTGTTGCGCGCATCGCGTTGCTTCGCCAGCTCTTCGACGAATCGCTTGCGGGCCGCCAGATCGTCTTCGCTGCAACGCTCCTGGTACGAGTTGCGGAGCTCGTACAGCGCGCGCGCGGCCAGGCCGCGTGCCGGGCCGGTGCGCAGCGCCTCGGCGAGCCCGGCGCAGGGCGGATTCAGGTATTCCAGGTAGCTCGATGCCTTCGCCGCCGCCGGCGTGCTGGACAACGAGACCGGGCGAGCGTCGCGCGCCGGCCCGCTCGCAGCGGACCCGGTCGCGACGCCGCCGACGCAAGGCCGGTCCGACAGCGACGTCTGGCCATCGACGGTGCACCGGTACAGCGTCCGCTGCGCCGACGCTTCGCCACCGGACCAGAGCGCGAGCCCCACCAGCAGGCAACGGAACGTCGCGGTCGTCATGTCCAGCACCCCTCCTGCACCGCCGAGTCTAGGCACCTTTAGGGGCGCCGCCCTATCAACCTAGTGTGCCCTCTCCAGTGCGCTTGCCTACAGTGCGGAGATCGCTGCCGAGCAGCGCCAACCCTCAGGAGAAGCTCATGGTCAAGAAACTCAAGGCGATGGCCGACAAGAAGAAGAACGCGTCGGGCCTGTTCGACAGCAACCTCGCCGGCTCGGTCAAGGAATCGGCGCAGCAGATCTGGCTCGCCGGCATGGGCGCGTTCGCCAAGGCGCAGGCCGAAGGCCGCCAGGTGTTCGACGCGCTCGTCAAGGAAGGCGCGACGCTGCAGAAGAAGACGCAGAGCGCAGCCGAAGAGAAGTTCGGCGACGTCTCGAACAGGATGTCAAGCATGGCCGGCGACGTCACCGCCAAGGCCGGCAAGCACTGGGACAAGCTCGAGTCGATCTTCGAGGAGCGGACGGCCAAGGCGATGAAGAAGCTCGGCGTGCCGTCGTCGAAGGACGTCGAGGCGCTGATGGCGCGGATCGACGCCTTGTCGGCCCAGGTCGCGAGCGGCGCGAAGTCGGCGGCGCGCAAGACCGCGGCCAAGGCCGGCGTCAAGACGGCGCCCAGGAAGACCGCGAAGAAGGCAGCGCGCAAGAGCGCCTGATCGGCTTTCCGGCTCGTCGTGAGGACGCTCCGGCGTCCTCTTTTCGTTGCTGTCGCCTCAGCGCGTGTACTGGCCCGGGAAGAACCAGATGAGGCCGGCGGTCATGACGAAGTAGCGGCCGAACTTGCCGACCGCCATGTAGGCCAGGCACGGCCAGAACGGCAGCTGCAGCCAGCCGGCGACGGCGCAGAGCGGATCGCCGACGATCGGCAGCCACGACAGCAGGCACGCCTTCGGGCCGAAGCGGCGCAGCCAGCGCAGGGCGCGGCTGTCGCGGTGCTTGTGCGTCATGTGCTCGTAGGCGCGCTCGGCGCCGTAGCCCATCCACCACGTGAGGGCGCCGCCGAGCGTCGCGCCGGCGGTCGCGACGAGGATCGCTGGCCAGAACATGTCGGGGTTGAGCTTGACGAGGGCGAACACCGCCGGCTCGGAGCCGAGCGGGATCAGCGTCGCGGCGATGAAGGCGATGAAGAAGACTGTCGACAGGCCCACTTGCGGCAACGCGAGCGCCGCCATGAGCGCGTCGATCCAGGAATCCATCGAATCGATTATCGAGCCCGCGAACACGGGGGTTCGCACTGAAAAATCCGGCGAAATCCGGCCGCTATACTGCTGCCTCGTTTTTCAGCACCCCCGCTTTCCCCCATGCGCATCGGCCACATCACGCTGGCGAACCGGCTGTTTGCCGCGCCGATGGCGGGCGTCACAGATCGGCCGTTCCGCCAGCTCTGCAAGCGCCTCGGCGCGGGCTACGCGGTGAGCGAGATGGTGACCTCGAGGAAGGAGCTGTGGGCGACGCTGAAGACGAGCCGGCGCGCCGATCACACGGGCGAGACCGATCCGATCGCGGTGCAGATCGCCGGCACCGACGCGCCGATGATGGCCGAGGCGGCGGCCTACAACGTCGCGCGGGGCGCCCAGATCATCGACATCAACATGGGCTGCCCGGCCAAGAAGGTGTGCAACCAGTGGGCCGGCTCGGCGCTGATGAAGGACGAGCCGCTCGCGCTCGCGATCGTCGAGGCGGTGGTCGCCGCGTGCGCGCCGCACAACGTCCCGGTGACGCTGAAGATGCGCACCGGCTGGTGCGAGAGCGAGAAGAACGCGGTGCGGATCGCCCGCGCCGCCGAGAACGCCGGCATCGCGATGATTGCCGTCCACGGCCGCACGCGCGAGCAGGGCTACAAGGGCAGCGCCGAGTACGAGACGGTCGCCGCGGTCAAGCGCGCGGTCCGGATCCCGGTCGTCGCCAATGGCGACATCGACTCGCCGGAGAAGGCGCGCGAGGTGTTCGCGCAGACCGGCGCCGACGCGATCATGATTGGCCGCGCCGCGCAGGGGCGGCCGTGGATCTTCGCCGCCATCGCCCACCACCTCGCGACCGGCGAAGCGGCGGCGCCGCCGCGCGTCGCCGACGTCAAGGGCTGGCTGCTCGAGCACCTCGACGACCACTACCGGCTCTACGGCGAGTTCGCCGGCGTGCGCAGCGCCAGGAAGCACATCGGCTGGACGTTGAAAGGCCTGCCCGGCGGCGAGGCGTTCCGCGACGAGATGAACATCATCGAGTCGTGCGACGCGCAGGCGCGGGCCGTCGGCGCCTGGTTCGATCGCCTCGCCGACGCGATGCCGCGCATGCCGCTTGCCGGCGACGGGCTCGTCGAGACCTTCCCTTCGCTCCACTGACCGCATGGCGACGACCAACAAGAAGCACATCGAGGAGTGCGTCCGCGAGAGCCTCGAGGGCTACTTCCGCGACCTGCGCGGCGTCGAGCCGACGGCGATGTACGAGATGATCCTGCGCGTCGTCGAGCGGCCGCTGTTCGAGGTCGTGATGAAGGAAGCCGGCGGCAACCAGAGCCGCGCCGCCGAATGGCTCGGCATCAATCGCAACACCTTGCGCCGCAAGCTCGTCGAGCACAAGCTGATCAAGTGACGGCGCTGCGCCGCGACCACGAAGGGAGCTCGCGATGCATGCGCTGATTTCCGTCTCCGACAAGACCGGCGTCGTCGAGCTAGCGCGCGAGCTGGCGGCGCTCGGCGTCACGCTGCTCTCGACCGGCGGCACCGCCAGGCTGCTCGCCGGCGCCGGCCTCGCCGTCACCGAGGTCGCCGAGCACACCGGCTTTCCGGAGATGCTCGACGGCCGCGTCAAGACGCTCCATCCGACGATCCACGGCGGCCTGCTCGCGCGCCGCGACCGCGCCGAGCACATGGCGGCGATCGCCGCCCACGGCATCGCGACGATCGACCTCTTGGTCGTCAACCTCTATCCCTTCGAGGCCACCGTCGCCAAGCCCGACTGCACGCTCGCCGACGCGATCGAGAACATCGACATCGGCGGCCCGGCGATGGTGCGCTCGGCGGCGAAGAACTGGAACGACGTCGCCGTGCTGACCGACGCGTCGCAGTACGCCGGCGTCGTCGCCGAGCTGAAGCAGAACGGCAAGGTCCGCGAGGCGACGCGCTTCGCCCTCGCGGTCGCCGCCTTCGACCGGATCGCCCAGTACGACGGCGCGATCAGCGACTACCTGTCGTCGCTCGCCGGCCCGAGCGATGGCGTGCCGCAAAGACACGAGTTCCCGTCGCAATCGAACGGCCGCTTCGTCAAGCTGCAGGAACTGCGCTACGGCGAGAACCCGCACCAGCGCGCCGCCTTCTACCGCGACCTCGTGCCCGCGCCCGGCTCGCTCGTCACCGCGAAGCAGCTGCAGGGCAAGGAGCTCTCGTACAACAACATCGCCGATGCCGACGCGGCGTGGGAGTGCGTCAAGAGTTTCGCCGCGCCGGCCTGCGTGATCGTCAAGCATGCCAACCCGTGCGGCGTCGCCGTCGCCGAGAGCGCCGCGGCCGCCTACGCGAAGGCGTTCAAGACCGATCCGACCTCGGCCTTCGGCGGCATCATCGCCTTCAACGGCGAGGTCGACCGCGCCTCGGCCGAGCGCGTCGCCAGGCAGTTCGTCGAAGTGCTGATCGCGCCGTCGTACAGCACCGAGGCGCTCGCCGTCTTCGCCGCCAAGGCGAACACGCGCGTCCTGCAGATCGACCTGCCGGCGCCGGGCGCGGGCCGCAACACGCACGACCTGAAGCGCGTCGGCTCGGGCCTCCTGATCCAGACCGCCGACAACCCCGACATCGACGCAGGCGACCTCAAGGTCGTGACCACGCGCAAGCCGACGCCGGCACAGACGCACGACCTCCTCTTCGCCTGGACTGTCGCACGCTTCGTCAAGAGCAACGCCATCGTCTTCTGCGGCGACGGCATGACGCTCGGCGTCGGCGCCGGCCAGATGAGCCGCGTCGACTCGGCCAAGATCGCCTCGATCAAGGCCGAAGCCGCGGGCCTCTCGCTCGTCGGCTCGGCGGTCGCGAGCGACGCCTTCTTCCCGTTCCGCGACGGCCTCGACGTCGTCATCGACGCCGGCGCGTCGTGCGTGATCCAGCCCGGCGGCTCGATGCGCGACGACGAGGTGATCGCGGCGGCGAACGAGCGCGGCATCGCGATGGTGCTCACGGGCGTGCGCCATTTCCGCCATTGAGCGCCCGGCCGGCCTGACGGCGACGGGCCCGTGAAGCTCCCCGAAGCGGCCGGTCTCGCGCTCGCGTTCGTCGCGCGCCTCGTCACCGGCGCGCAGGGTCACTGGCACGGCTCGACGCCGAAGGCCGAGCAGCGGATCTACTTCGCCAACCACCAGAGCCACTTCGACTGGGTGCTGATCTGGGCCGCGCTGCCGCACGACCTGCGCGCGGTGACGCGGCCGATCGCAGCGCGCGACTACTGGACCGCGAGCCCGCTCAGGCACTGGATCACGCGCGAGATCTTCAACGCCGTCTACGTCAGCCGGCAGCGCAACAAGGACGGCAGCGGCGACGACGAGGACCCGCTCGAGCCGCTGATGGAAGCGCTTCGCCACGGCGATTCGCTCGTCATCTTCCCGGAAGGAACGCGCGGCCACGCGGCCGACCCGGCGCCGTTCAAGTCGGGCCTCTACGCGCTCGCCGAGGCGTTTCCCGACGTCCAGCTGATCCCGGCCTGGATCGACAACGTCCAGCGCGTCATGCCCAAGGGCGAGGTCGTCCCGGTGCCGATCCTCTGCGCCGTCGTCTTCGGCGCGCCGGTCGCGCTGAAGCCCGGCGAAGAGCGGCGCGCCTTCCTCGACCGCGCCCGCGCCGCGGTGATGGCGCTGCGCGAGGTCGCCTGATGGGCGCGCCGCGCGCGAAGGTCTGATGGGCGCGCTGCGCGCCTTGAGCGTCAGCCAGCAGGTCGGCCTGCTGTTCGTCGCCCTGTTCGGCCTGCTCGCGCTGGTCACGCTGATCGCCTTCAGCCGCTCGTTCAGGGAGCTCTCGTCCGAGCAAGCGGCGCTGCGCGAGCGCTTCGCGCGCGAGCTGCGCGCGCTGTGGCTCGTCGCGCTCCTGTTCTGGGTGGCGTGGGCGTCGGGCCCGCTCGGCTCGACGCTGCTGTTCGGCTTCGTCTCGTTCTTCGCGTTGCGCGAGTTCGTCACGCTCACCCACACGCGGCGCGCCGACCACCGCGCCCTGCTGCTCGCCTTCTTCGTGATCCTGCCGGCGCAGTACGTCCTCGTCGGCATGGGCCTCGTCAATGCCTTCACCGTCTTCATCCCGGTCTACGTGTTCTTCGCGCTGCCGGTGATCAGCGCGCTCGCCAACGATCCGTTCCGCTTCCTCGAGCGGACGGCGAAGATCCAGTGGGGCATCACCGTCACCGTCTACGGCCTGAGCCACGCGCCGGCGCTCCTGCTGCTCGACGTGCCGAGCTATCGCGAGCGCGGCGCCTTCCTCGTCCTCTTCCTCGTCCTCGTCGTCGTCGCCGCGCAGCTCGGTCAGGAGGTCGCGAGCCGGCGCCTGCGCCGCCGGCCGGTGGCGCGCGCGATCAGCCGCTCATTCTCGTGGCGCGCCTTCGCCGCCGGCGCGGGCACGGCCGCCGTCGTCGGCGTGCTGCTCTACTGGGTGACGCCGTTCAAGCCGCTCGCCGCGCTGGCGATGGGCGCGATCGCCGGCGCCGCCGGCACGCTCGGCGAATTCGTGATCAAGGCGCTCAAGCGCGACGCCGGCGTGCGCAACTTCCGCGGCGGCTCGTCGGTGACCGGCGCGGTCGGCCTGCTCGACGGCGTCGCGCCGCTCTGCTTCGCCGCGCCCGTGTTCTTCCACTCGGTCCGCTGGTATTTCGGCATCTGAAGCGCGCGCCGCGGCGTCGATCGGCCCCGGTTCGGTTCCAATGGCGCCATGCGCGTCCTCGGCATCGATCCCGGCCTCCGGACCACCGGCTTCGGCGTCGTCGAATGCGACGGCGGTCGCCTCAGCTACGTCGCGAGCGGGACGATCCGCACCGCCGCCGTCGCCCTCGCCGACCTGCCTGGCCGGCTCAAGGTCATCTTCGACGGCGTGCGCGAGATTGCGACGCGCTACGCGCCGACCTGCGCCTCGGTCGAGATCGTCTTCGTCAACGTCAACCCGCAGGCGACGCTGCTGCTCGGCCAGGCGCGCGGCGCCGCGCTCTCGGCGCTGGTCTCGCACGAGCTCGCCGTCGCCGAATACACGGCGCTGCAGATGAAGCGCGCCATCGTCGGCCACGGCCAGGCGAAGAAGGAACAAGTGCAACAGATGGTGATGCGCCTGCTCGCCCTGCCCGGCTTGCCCGGCCCCGACGCCGCCGACGCGCTCGGCCTGGCGATCTGCCACGCCCACGCCGCCGGCAGCTTTGCCGCCATCGCCCGCAGCGCGGGCCTCGCGCCGCGCACGTCGGGCCGCTACAAGAGCGGGCGAACCTACTGAAAGTGCGCATCCGCCGATGGCCTCGGCAGGCGCCGGACGCAAGTCCTCAGGCGACAATCGGCGCCCCATGAATGCCCTCTTCGAAGACGGCGGCAAGTTCCACGCCGGCCGGGTGATGAGCGAGACCGACGCCTCGCTGCAGATCGAGCTCGCCTCCGGCAAGCGCAGCAAGGTCAAGGCCGCCAACGTCATGCTCCGCTTCGCCGCGCCCGAGCCCGAGGCGCTGCTCGGCGCGGCCGAGCAGCTCTCGCGCGAGATCGACCTCGACCTCGCCTGGGAGTTCGCGCCCGAAGGCGAGTTCGCCTTCGCCGAGCTGGCGCGCGACTACTTCGGCGCCAAGGCCGACGCGACCCAGGAAGCCGCCGCGCTGCTGCGCCTGTTCGCCGCGCCGCACTATTTCCGCCGCATCGGCAAGGGGCGCTTCCGCAAGGCGCCGGAAGAGATCGTCAAGGCTGCCCTGCTCGGCATCGAGAGGAAGCGCCTGGTCGCCGCGCAGATCGACGCCTGGGCCGGCGAGCTCGCCGCGGGGACATGCCCGGCGCCGATCCGCGAGCAGCTCTATCGCATCCTCTTCAAGCCCGACAAGAACGCGCCCGAGTACAAGGCGGTCGTCGGCGCGGCGCAGCGATCGGGCCGGGCACCGCTCGAGCTGCTCAAGTCGGCCGGCGCGATCGACTCGCCGTACGAGTTCCACTGGCGTCGCTTCCTGTTCGAGGAGTTTCCGAAAGGCGTCGGCTTCGGCGACGCGCCCGTACCGGCGGTCGGCGAGAAGCTCGCGCTCTCGCCCGCGGCGGCGTTCTCGATCGACGACTCGGCGACGACCGAGATCGACGATGCGCTCTCGGTCCAGGGCCTGGGCAGCGGCCGCGTCACCGTCGGCATCCACATCGCCGCGCCCGCGCTCGCCGTCGAGCCCGGCTCGGCGGTCGCGCAGATCGCCCGCGACCGGCTCTCGACGGTCTACATCCCCGGCCACAAGCTGACGATGCTGCCCGACGCGGTGGTCGACGCCTTCACGCTCGCCGAAGGTCGCGACGCCGCGGTCGTCTCGCTCTACGTGACGATCGACGAGGCGACGCTGGCGACGCTGGCGAGCGAGACCCGGCTCGAGCGCGTCCGCATCGCCGCCAACCTGCGCCACGACGTCCTCGAGGCGGAGATCAACGAAGAGACGCTCGCCGCCGGCCTGCCGGCGACGCTGCCGTTCGCCGCCGAGCTGACCTTCCTGCACGGCCTGGCGCGGCACCTGAAGGCCGGGCGCGAGAAGGTGCGCGGCAAGCCCGAGAATTTCAACCGGCCCGACTACAGCTTCCGGCTCGACGTCGCCGAGGGCCGGGCGATCGTCGGCGACGAGCGCGTCGAGATCGTGCCGCGCCGGCGCGGCTCGCCGCTCGACCTGATCGTCGCCGAGGCGATGATCCTCGCCAACAGCACCTGGGGCGGCTGGCTCGCCGCCTGCGGCATTCCCGGCATCTACCGCAGCCAGGCGAGCCTGGCGCCCGGCGTCAAGGTGCGGATGAGCACGCAGCCCGGGCCGCACGCCGGCATCGGCGTCGCCCAGTACGCGTGGTCGACGTCGCCGCTGCGCCGCTACGTCGACCTCGTCAATCAGTGGCAGATCGTCGCCTGTGCGCGCGCCGGCCGCAGCGCCGCGCTCATCGCGCCGTTCAAGCCGAAGGACGTCCAGCTGCTCGCGACGATCGCCGACTTCGACGCCTCGTACGCGGCCTACAACGCGTTCCAGTCGTCGATCGAGCGCTACTGGTCGCTGCGCTCGCTGATGCAGAACGGTATCGACGAGCTCGACGCGACGGTGATGAAGGACGGCCTCGTCCGCGCCGACGCGCTGCCGCTCGTCTTTCGCGCCGTCGGCGCCGAGCAGCTCGCGCGCGGCAGCGGCGTTCGCGTCCGCGTCGGCGCGATCGACCTGCTGACGCTCGACGCCGCCGCCTCGGTGGTCGCGCGCCGCGACGAGGCCCCGGCGCAAGGCGCGGCCGAAGGCGCCGAGGCCGGCGAAGACGACGACGCCGAGAGCGCCGGCCCGCTCGCCCTCGCCATCGACGTCGCAGCCCCCGAGGCCGGGATCGAGGCCGACCCGGTCGCCGCCGCGCCTGCGTGAGACTCGCGCTGCCGACCCGGATCTCGACGCTGCAGCTCGCGCTCGGCGCCTCGATCGCCGTCCACGGCACGCTCCTCGGCGTTCGCTTCGTCGACCCCGAGGGCTTCAACCGGATCTTCGAGGACTCGCCGCTCGAGGTGATCCTCGTCAACTCGCGCTCGGGCGAGGCACCCGAGAAAGCCCAGGCGATCGCGCAGGCGAGCCTGGCCGGCGGCGGCGACGCGGCGACGGGCCGCGCCACCTCGCCGCTGCCGCCGTCGGCGCTGACCGAGCTCGGCGATGCCAACGAAGAAACGAGAAAGCAGATCGAGCAGCTGCAGCAGACGCAGCAGCAGCTCCTCACCGTCATCCGCCGCGAGCTGGCGATGATGCCGGCGACCGACCCGCTGCGCGACCAGGGAACGCCCGACGAGCGCGAGCAGGAAGACCGACGCCGCCAGCTCGTCGAGATGCTCGCCGAGATCGAGAAGCGCATCAACGAAGAGAACGCGCGGCCGAAAAAGCGCTACATCAGCCCGGCCACGCGCGAAGAGGTCTACGCGCTCTACTACGACCAGCTGCGCAGGAAGATCGAGGACCGCGGCACGCGCAACTTCCCCGAGAACCAGGGAAGGAAGCTGTACGGCGAGCTGACCATGCTCATCACCGTCGATGCCGAAGGGCGCGTCCTCGACACCGAGGTCGTTCGCGGCTCGGGCAACAAGGTGCTCGACCGGCGCGCCGTCGCGATCGTCCATGCCGCCGGGCCGTACGGTCGCTTCACCCAGGCGATGCGCAAGCAGGCCGACCAGCTGGCGATTCCGTCGCGCTTCCGCTTCACGCGCGAGGAAGGCCTCGAGACCACGCTGAGCGGCCGGTGAGCATCGCCATGAGTCGTTACGCGGTAGTCGGCCATCCGGTCGCGCACAGCCAGTCGCCGTTCATCCACGCCGCCTTCGCGGCCCAGACGGGCGAGCCGGTCGTCTACGAGCGGCTGCTCTGTCCGCTCGACGGCTTCGCAGCGGCCGTGCGCGAGTTCGCCGCCGGCGGCGCGAGCGGCTGCAACGTGACGATGCCGTTCAAGTTCGAAGCCTGCGGCCTGGTGCCTCGGACGACGCCGCGCGCGCGCGTCGCCGGCGCCTGCAACGTCCTCCGCTTCGACGCCGACGGCTGGCTCGGCGACAACACCGACGGCGCCGGCCTCGTGCGCGACATCGAGCGCAATGCCGGCATCGCCCTGCGCGGCGCGCGCGTGCTCCTGATCGGCGCCGGCGGCGGCGCGGCCGGCGCGCTCGGGCCGCTGCTGGCGAGCGGCGCGAGCGAGGTCGTCGTCGCCAACCGGAGCGTCGAGCGCGCGCACGCGCTGGTCGAGCGCCACCGGGCGGCCGCGGGCGAGGCGATGGCGCGCGTCGTCGCGGCGCCGCTCGACGCCTGCGGCGTCGCCTTCGACGTCGTCGTCAACGCCACGGCGACGAGCGTCGCCGGCGCGCCGGTGCCGGTCGCGGCCAGCGTCCTGCGCCGCGGCGGCCTCGCCCTCGACATGATGTACGGGCCGGCGGCGTCGGCTTTCGTCGCCTGGGCCGAGGCGAACGGGGCGAGCGGCCGCGACGGCCTCGGCATGCTCGTCGAGCAGGCCGCGGAAGCGTTCCTGCTGTGGCGCGGCGTCGAGCCCGAGACGGCGCCGGTGCTGTGCGCGCTGCGGGCGCGTCTCGCCGCGCCATGACGACGGCGCGCGGGCGGTCGCTGCGCCGCTTCGCGGAGCTCGTGATCGTCTCGTTGGTCGCGCTCCAGCTGTTCTTCATCGCGCGGATCGCGCTGATGGCGATCGTCGATCCGCAGTCGACGACGTTCCAGCGTTCGGAGGCCTGGCGCCTCGCCCTCGAGCCGCACGGCCACGGCTGGCGCCAGCAATGGACCGACTACCCGACGCTCTCGGCCAACCTGAAGCGCGCCGTCATCGCCGCCGAGGACAGCGGCTTCACCGAGCACAGCGGCGTCGAGTGGGACGCGCTCGAGAAGGCGTGGGACAAGAACGAGCGCGCCGACCAGGTCGCCGAGCAGGCGGCGCAGCGCGCGCCACGGCGCGACGCCAGAACGCCGGCGAAGGCGATTCGGCCGGCGCCGGCGCCCAAGATCGTCGGCGGCTCGACGATCACGCAGCAGTTGGCGAAGAACCTGTTCCTGAGCGGGGAGCGCAACTTCCTGCGCAAGGCGCAGGAGCTCGTCCTCTCGTACGAGCTCGAGGCGATCCTCGGCAAGCGGCGCATCCTCGAGATCTACCTCAACGAGGTCGAATGGGGCGAAGGCGTGTTCGGCGCCGGTGCGGCGGCGCGACGCTACTTCGGCCTGGGCGCGGGCGAGCTCGGCGGCCAGCAGGCGGCGCAGCTCGCGGTGATGCTGCCGGCGCCCAAGCGATTCGAAAAGCGCCCCGGCTCGGCCTATGTCGTCGGCCGCGCTGCGACCATCGTCGCCCGCATGGGCCGGGTCGACGTTCCCTAGCGCGACCCCGCGACCGCGACACCTCGGCACGGCGGCGCAGGCCGGCTGCCTAGAATGGCCGATGGCCGGCACCCACAGCGCCGCGATCGCCGTGGCGGCGGCGCGGCTGATCGTCGAGGAAGGAATGGAGTACGGCCCGGCCAAGCGGCGTGCCGCGCGCGACCTCGGCCTCAACGCCCGCAACGGCGAGCTGCCGGGCAACGACGAGATCGAAGACGAGGTGCGCGCCTACCTCGATCTCTTCCACGCCGACACCCAGCCGGCCGAGCTCGCCGAGCTGCGCCGCATCGCCGCGCTCTGGATGGAAAAGCTCGCCGCCTTTCGCCCGCATCTCACCGGCGCGGTCTGGCGCGGCACGGCAACCCGCCTGAGCAGCGTCTTCATCGATCTCTTCTGCGACGACTCGAAGTCGGCCGAGATCGCGCTCATCGACATGCGCGTCGACTACGACGTCAGCAGCATCGACGGGCCGCGCGGGCGCGTCCTCGACGTCCTCAACCTGCACGTGGCGAGCGCGGCGATCGCCGGCGGCGTCCATGTCGCCCTGACGGTGCGCGACTACGACGACCTGCGCGGCGCCCTCCATCGCGACGCGCGCGGGAGGAGCGACCGCGGCGACTTGGCGGCGCTGCGCGCGCGCGAGGCCGGCGCATGAACCGGCGCGGCGCCATCCTGGCCGGCGCCGGGCTCGCCGCCGTGGCGGTCGGCGCCGGCACGGCGCTGCGACGCCGACGCGCCGACAGCGACGACGCCGACGCGCCCGAGGTGACGATCGACGTCTGGTCGCTGGCGTTCCAGAGCGTCGACGGCGCGCCGATGCCGATGAGCGCCTTGCGCGGCCGACCCCTGCTGCTCAATTTCTGGGCGACCTGGTGCGGGCCGTGCGTCATCGAGATGCCGTTGCTCGATCGCTTCGCGCGCGAGCAGGGCCCGCGCGGTTGGCGAGTGCTTGCGCTCGCTATCGACCAGCCGGATCCCGTGCGCCGGTTCATCGCCGAGCGGACGCTGCGCCTGCCGGTGGCGATCGCCGGCGCTGTCGGCCTCGACCTGTCGCGCCAGCTCGGCAACGTCCACGGCGGGTTGCCGTTCACCGCCGCCTTCGACTCCGCCGGCGCTGCCGTGCAGCGTCGCCTGGGCGCCGTCAACGCCGAGCTTCTGGCCGCCTGGAGCGCCGGCACGCGCTAGGGGCAAGCCCGTGATCTGCCGGCAAATGGCGGCAAAGCACCACAATCCGCCTAGAATGCGCAGCTTTTGCGGCGGGAGCGACTGAGCCTCCGACGCCGCGATGCGGACTCAGCGATGGACCTGCGAAAACTGAAAACCCTGATCGATCTCGTTTCGGAATCGAACATCTCCGAGCTCGAGATCGCCGAAGCGGACGGCAAGGTGCGGATTGTCAAGGCCTCGGCCCAGGCCGCTCCCGCGGCGGTGCCGACCGGAGCGCAGCCCGCGCCGGCGACGATCGCGACGGCGGCCGAGCGCGCCGCCGCCCACGAGCCGGCGCCGCCCGCCGCCGTCACCGGCAACGTCGTCAAGTCGCCGATGGTCGGAACGTTCTATCGCTCGGCGAGCCCCGGGTCGGACGCGTTCATCGAGATCGGCAGCACGGTCAAGGTGGGCGACCCGATCTGCATCATCGAGGCGATGAAGATCATGAACGAGATCGAGGCCGACGCCGCCGGCACGATCAAGGAAATCCTGTGCGAGAACGGCCAGGCGGTGGAGTTCGGCCAAGCCCTCTTCGTCATCGAATGAGGCTCGCTTTCGCCGCGGCCCATGCGCCGCGCCGCCTCGCACCGGGCGGCTGACACATGTTCAAGAAGATCCTGATCGCCAATCGGGGCGAGATCGCCCTGCGCATCCAGCGCGCCTGCCGCGAGCTCGGCGTCAAGTCGGTCGTCGTCTACTCGGAGGCCGACCGCGACGCGAAGTACGTGAAGCTCGCCGACGAGGCCGTCTGCATCGGCCCGGCGCCCTCGGCGCAGAGCTACCTCAACATGCCGGCGATCATCGCCACCGCCGAGGTCACCGACGCCGAGGCGATTCACCCCGGCTACGGCTTCCTCTCCGAGAACGCCGACTTCGCCGAGCGCGTCGAGCGCAGCGGCTTCACCTTCATCGGCCCGACGCCGGAAGCGATCCGGATCATGGGCGACAAGGTGTCGGCCAAGCAGGCGATGATCAAGTCGGGCGTGCCGTGCGTGCCCGGATCCGAAGGTGCGCTGCCCGACGATCCCAAGGAGGCGATCAAGGCCGCGCGCGCCCTCGGCTACCCGGTGATCATCAAGGCGGCCGGCGGCGGCGGCGGGCGCGGCATGCGCGTCGTCCACACCGAGGCGGCGCTGGTCTCGGCGGTGCAGATGACACGCGCCGAAGCGGGCGCGGCGTTCGGCAATCCGGCCGTCTACATGGAGAAGTTTCTCCAGAACCCGCGCCACATCGAGATCCAGATCCTCGCCGACACCCACAAGAACGCGGTCTGGCTCGGCGAGCGCGACTGCTCGATGCAGCGCCGCCACCAGAAGATCATCGAGGAAGCGCCGGCGCCGGGGATCGCCCGCCGCGTCGTCGAGAAGATCGGCGAGCGCTGCATCGCCGCCTGCAAGAAGATCGGCTACCGCGGCGCCGGCACCTTCGAGTTCCTCTACGAGAACGGCGAGTTCTTCTTCATCGAGATGAACACGCGCGTCCAGGTCGAGCACCCGGTGACCGAGTGGGTCACCGGCATCGACATCGTGCAGATGCAGATCCGCATCGCCGCCGGCGAGAAGCTGCCGTTCGTTCAGCGCGCGATCGCCTGCCGCGGCCACGCGATCGAGTGCCGGATCAACGCCGAGGATCCCTACAAGTTCACGCCCTCGCCGGGCAAGGTGACGATGTGGCATCCGCCCGGCGGCCCGGGCGTGCGCGTCGACTCGCACGCGTACACCAACTACGTCGTGCCGCCGAACTACGACTCGATGATCGGCAAGATCATCGTCCACGGCGACACCCGCGAGCAGGCGCTGGCGCGGATGCGGACGGCGCTGTCGGAGACCGTCGTCGAAGGCATCCAGACCAACATCCCGCTCCATCGCGAGCTGATGGTCGACGCCAAGTTCGTCGAAGGCGGGACGAGCATCCACTACCTCGAAGGCTGGCTCGATCAACACAAGCGCTAACGCCGGCAGCGCGATGCACGCCCTCACGCTCCTGGTTCCGGCGCCGTCGGTCGATGCCGTCTGCGACCGCCTCTCTGACGAGCTCGACGCGCTCTCGACCTCGATCGAGGACGCCGACGCCGGCACCGACGCCGAGCAGCCGGTCTTCGACGAGCCCGGCGTCGACCGGGCTTCGGCCTGGCAGCGCGCCCGCGTCAGCGCCCTCTTCGCCGACGAGGGTGCAGCGACCGCCGCCGCCGCGGCGCTGGCTGCGCAGGGCGATGGCCTGGCGCTGCGCGTCGAGTCGATCGCCGAAGTCCGCGAGCAGGACTGGGTCCGGCTGACGCAGGCGCAGTTCGGACCGTGCGAGATCACGCCCGAGCTCTGGATTGTGCCGACCTGGTCCGATGTTCCGCCGCACGCGCGCCACGTGATCCGGCTCGATCCGGGCCGCGCCTTCGGTACCGGCACGCACCCGACGACACGCATGTGCCTGCGCTGGATCGCCGCGCACGGCCGCGTCGATGGCGAGGCCTGGCGGCGCGCGCTCGACTACGGCTGCGGCTCGGGCGTGCTCGCGATCGCGGCGCGACGCTTCGGCGCGAGCCATGTCGATGCGGTCGACATCGACCCAGCGGCGATCGAGGCCACGCGCGCGAACGCCCTGGCCAACGGCGTCGCCGTCGACGCCGGCGCGCCCGACGCTGTCGCCGGGCCGTATCAGCTCGTCGTCGCCAACATCCTCGCCGCGCCGCTCAAGCTGCTGGCGCCGCTGCTCGACGCGCTGCTCGACGCCGGCGCCACGCTCGTCCTCTCGGGCGTCCTCGCGCGTCAGGCCGACGAGCTTCGCGCCGCCTATGCGCCGTGGCTCGATCTCGTCGTCGCCGCCGCCGACGATGGCTGGATCCTGCTCGTCGGCGAGCGGCCGAGCGGCGATCGCATGGCATGATTTGGCGATGAGTCTGGCGACGCGCTGCACCTCTTGCGGGACTGCGTTTCGAGTCGTCCAGGATCAGCTCAAGATTTCCGAAGGCTGGGTCCGTTGCGGCCGCTGCGACGCCGTCTTCAGCGCGCTCGAAGGGCTGTTCGATCTCGGCCGCGACGCGCCGCCCGACTGGGAAGAACCGACCGAGCCGCTGATGGCGAGCTTCGCGCCGCCCATGCCCGAGTGGGAGACGCTGCCGCCGCCCGCCGCCGAAGGCGACGAGGCCGACGACGCGCGCTCGGCCGACGACGGACCGACTTCCAACCTCGGCGAGCTGCTCGCCGATCCGATCGACGCCCACCTGTTCGGACCACGCAAGCGCGCCGAGAGCGCGCCCAAGCCGGCCGGCCAGATCGGCGCGCGCGACCGCGTCGAGTTCTCCGACGCGCGCTTCGATTCCGACCTGTTCCTCGAGAACACTTCGGTCCCCGACACCGAGCTGATCGCGCCGAGCACCGACGCCGCCGCCTTGCCGCTCGAAAGCGCGGCACGGCCGGAATTCGTCCGCCGCGCCGACCGGCGCGCGCGCTGGCACAGCACGCCGGTGCGCGCGGTGCTCGCCGCCGCCTGCGCCGGCGCCGCGGTCGTGCTCGCGCTGCAGGCCGCGCACCACGGTCGCGACGTGATCGCGGCGCGCTGGCCGGGCCTGCGCCCGACGCTCGCGGCCTGGTGCCGGATCGCGCAGTGCCGGATCGAGGCGCCGCGCCGCATCGAAGACGTCCAGGTCGAAAGCACCGCGCTCACCCGAGCCGCAGGCCAGGACGCCTTCGTCCTCTCGGTCACCTTGCGCAGCCGGAGCGACCTGACGCTGACGCTGCCGTCGATCGACCTCACCCTGACCGACGCCAACGGCCGGCTCGTCGCCCGGCGCGCGCTCGCGCCGCGCGACTTCCGCGCCGCCGAGATCATCGCGCCGCACGCCGAGGCCGGCCTGCAGGCGCTGCTCAGCGCCGAAGCGCCCTCGGTCGTCGGCTACACCGTCGAGATCTTCTATCCCTGAACCCGAGCGCGGCGATGCCGCGCCTTGCCTGGAGAACCCATGTCTGCCCTCGTCTGTGGATCGCTCGCCTTCGACAGCATCGCCACCTTCGGTGGGCGCTTCGCCGACCAGATCATGCCGAATCAGCTGCACGTGCTGAACGTGTCGTTCCTGGTGCCGACGCTGCGCCGCGAGTTCGGCGGCTGCGCCGGCAACATCGCCTACAACCTCGCCGCGCTCGGCGGCGAGCCGGTCGTCGTCGCCGCGGTCGGCGCCGATGGCGACGAGTACCTGGCGCGATTGCGCTCGTGGGGAGGGACGACCGATCACGTCCGCAAAGTCGCCGAGGCCTTCACCGCGCAGGCCTTCATCATCACCGACCTCGACAACAACCAGATCACCGCGTTTCATCCGGGCGCGATGCAGTGGGCGCACGAGACCGCGGTGCCGGCGCGCGCCGACGTGCGCATCGCGATCATCGCGCCCGACGGCCGCAGCGCGATGCTCGAGCACGCCGAGCAGCTCGCCGACGCGAAGATCCCGTTCATCTTCGATCCCGGCCAGGGGCTGCCGATGTTCGACGGCACGGAGTTGCGCGCCTTCGTCGATCGCGCCCGCTGGCTCGCCGTCAACGACTACGAGGCGCAGATGCTCGCCGAGCGCACCGGCCGCTCGATCGAGGCGATGTCGCGATCGCAGCTGCACGGCATCGTCGTCACCCTCGGCGCACAGGGCTGCGAGATCTGGCAACAGGGCGAGCGGACGGCGATCCCGGGAGTCGCCGCGACCGAGGTCGTCGATCCGACCGGCTGCGGCGACGCCTTTCGCAGCGCCATGCTGTTCGGCCTCGAGCGGGGCTGGTCGCTGGCCGACTGCGCTCGCCTCGGCAACCGTCTCGGCGCGCTCAAGATCGCCAGCCGCGGCGGCCAGAATCATGTGCTGGATCGCACGTTTGCGGCGACCTGAGCGGCGCGCCGCTCAAGTTCAACGGGACCGCACCGAAGTCCGTTCTCATGGACATTCGTCAGGCCGGCGTGCTCGCGGTAGCGATACCGATCGCGTTCGCCGTCGCTTCGGTCGTCACCTGGGCGGCTTGCCGCTGGTGGTACGGCAGGAAGCTGGCCGCTGCCGCCTATCGTCTCGCCAAGAGCGAGAAGGGACGATTGTTCTCGCAGCAGCAGACGGCCCAGGCGCGCCAGCAGATCGGCTTGATGAAGGCCGAGCTCGAGTCGCACCAGCAGAGCGCGGCCGAGGCCCAGTCGGCCCGACGCCGGACCGCCCAGCTCGAAGAAGCGCTCGCGGTCGCTGATCGGCCGCCGGCCGTCGACGTCGGCATGATGCCGCTCGTCTCGGCGCACGGCTTCGCCGACACCCAGATCCTTCCGGAATAAAAAAGCCCGGCCGGGGCCGGGCTTGATGACAGACGCAAGGCGTCGGTCAGGGCTTGCTGCCGGTCGGGAACGGCCACGCAGCCTGAGGGCTGAGCGCAGTCTTCGCCGGTGTCGCGGGCATCGCGCTGGGCGCGGCGCTCGACGACGACGACGCTGCTTTCTTCGCAGGCGCCGCCTTCTTGGCCGACGCCTTCTTGGCAGGCGCTTTCTTGACCGCCTTCTTGGCCGACTTCTTGGCGGCCTTCTTGGCAGGCGCTTTCTTGGCCGCCTTCTTGGCAGACTTCTTGGCGGACTTCTTGGCGCCCGACTTTTTCGCGGACTTCTTCGCCGACTTCTTGGCGGACTTTTTCGCCGACTTCTTCGCGCCAGTCTTCTTGGCGGCCTTCTTGGCAGTCTTCTTCGCGCCGGTCTTCTTGGCGCTGGACTTCTTCGCCGTCGACTTCTTGGCCGTCGACTTCTTGGCCGACGACTTCTTCGCCGTTGACTTCTTGGCCGATGATTTCTTAGCGGCCTTTTTCGCAGTTGCCATCACGTTTCTCCTTGATCAAGTTGACATGGAACCACCGGCTTTCGACGCGTCGTCGGCCGGTGGCTATTCATCGCCTCGGACTGCCCAGGAGGGGCGCCCCAGGTCGATGAATCGGGGGGCAGGCTGGCAGCGCTCGTTGTCGCCGCTCTGTGGAACCTGCGAATCTTGATCTCTCACACGCCGACGCAAAAGCTCGCGACGGCATCTACTCCCACGACAGCGCACCACCGGTCTGGTAGTCGATGACGCGGGTCTCGAAAAAATTGCGCTCCTTCTTGAGGTCGATCATCTCGCTCATCCATGGGAACGGGTTTTCCTCGTTCGGGAAGAGCTCCGCGAGGCCGATCTGCGTCGCCCGCCGGTTGGCGATGTAGCGCAGGTAGCCCTTGAACATGGACGCGTTCATGCCGAGCACGCCGCGCGGCATGGTGTCTTCGGCGTAGCGGTACTCGAGCGCCACCGCCTTCTCGAACAGCGTCTTGATCTCGGCCTTGAACTCCGGCGTCCAGAGCTGCGGGTTCTCGGCCTTGATCTGGTTGATCAGGTCGATGCCGAAATTGCAGTGCATCGACTCGTCGCGCAGGATGTACTGGTACTGCTCGGCGGCGCCGGTCATCTTGTTCTGCCGGCCGAGCGCCAGGATCTGGGTGAAGCCGACGTAGAAGAAGAGGCCTTCCATCAGGCAGGCGAAGACGATCAGCGACTTCAGCAGGGTGCGGTCGTCCTCGACCGTGCCGGTGTGGAAGTGCGGATCCATGATCGCCGTGATGAACGGGATCAGGAACTCGTCCTTGTCGCGGATCGACTCGATCTCGTTGTAGGCGTTGAAGATCTCGCTCTCGTCGAGGCCGAGCGACTCGACGATGTACTGGTAGGCGTGGGTGTGGATCGCCTCCTCGAACGCCTGGCGCAAGAGGAACTGGCGGCATTCGGGCGCCGTGATGTGGCGGTAGGTGCCGAGGACGATGTTGTTGGCGGCGAGCGAATCGGCGGTGACGAAGAAGCCGAGGTTCCGCTTGACGATGCGGCGCTCGTCTTCGGTCAGGCCGTTCGGATCCTTCCAGGTCGCGATGTCGCGCGACATGTTGACTTCCTGCGGCATCCAGTGATTGGCGCAGGACGCGAGGTACTTCTCCCACGCCCACTTGTACTTGAACGGCACCAGCTGGTTGACGTCGGTGGCGCCGTTGATGATGCGCTTGTCGGAGGCCTTGACCCGGCGCGCGATCGGCGCCGGCGTGGCGCCAGCCGAGGCTGATCGCTGCGAAGGAACGGCCACCGGTTCGGCGCTGAAGGAGGGCGCCGCAACCGGCGACGGCAAGGCGGAGACCGCGCGGGGCGCGGTGCTTGCGGCGTGAACGTTCTCGGTGGTTCTGTCTTCTTCCCAAACCAGCATTGCGGATATTTCCTCTGCGTCCCGATTATCGGAACAATGACTGCGAAGCCCAAGACATATCAATCGCCGCGCTTCGATTTTGTTGCTCTGTTGCATCGCGAACTGCGATTCGCGGTACTCGTTCACGCGCGCCGAAGTCGACGCGCTTGCTCACTGACACGCTTCACACTCCGGGTTGTCGAGCGCGCAGAACTTGACGTCGCTCGCGAGCTCGTCGCTCGTCGGCGCCGCGACCGCCGTGCTGCTCACGGTCGCCGTGCTGCTGCGCGCACCGTTCGACACGGCGTTGAGCTGGCTCGACTTGACGGTCGACTTCTCGGCGTTGGTCGCGCTCTGCGTGCGCAGGTAGTAGGTCGTCTTCAGGCCGCGCAGCCAGGCGAGCTTGTAGGTCTCGTCGAGCTTCTTGCCCGAGGCGCCGGCCATGTAGATGTTGAGCGACTGCGCCTGGTCGATCCACTTCTGGCGCCGCGCCGCCGCCTCGACCAGCCACTGCGTCTCGATCTCGAAGGCGGTCGCGTAGAGCGCCTTCAGGTCTTCGGGAACGCGGTCGATCCGCTTCAGCGAGCCGTCGAAGTGCTTCAGGTCCATGACCATCACCTCGTCCCAGAGACCGGCGCGCTTCAAGTCGCGGACCAGGTACTCGTTGACGATCGTGAACTCGCCCGACAGGTTCGACTTCACCGACAGGTTGCCGAACGATGGCTCGATCGAGGCGCTCACGCCGACGATGTTGGAGATGGTCGCCGTCGGCGCGATGGCGACGCAGTTCGAGTTGCGCATGCCGTGCTCGCCGATGCGGGCGCGCAGCGCCGGCCAGTCGAGCGTCGTGCTGCGATCGATCTCGACCAGCGGCTTGCCCTCGGCCGTCTTCAGGCTGCCGCGCTGCTCGGCGAGCAGGTCGAGCGAATCGATCGGCAGGATGCCGCGATCCCAAAGCGAGCCGCGGTAGCTCGAGTAGCGGCCGCGCTCCTGGGCCAGCTCGGTCGAGGCCCAGTAGGCGTGGTAGCAGACCGCTTCCATCGAGCGGTCGGCGAACTCGACCGCGGCCTCGGACGCGTACGGCACCTTGATCTCGTAGAGCGCGTCCTGGAAGCCCATGATGCCGAGGCCGACCGGGCGGTGGCGCAGGTTCGAGTCGCGCGCCTTCTTGACCGCGTAGTAATTGATGTCGATGACATTGTCGAGCATCCGCATCGCCGTCGCCACGGTCTTCTTGAGCTTGGCCTGGTCGAGCTGGCCGCCGGCAATGTGCTGGGCGAGATTGACCGAGCCGAGGTTGCAGACCGCGATCTCGGTCGGGCCGGTGTTGAGGGTGATCTCGGTGCAGAGGTTGCTCGAGTGGACGACGCCGACGTGCTGCTGCGGCGAGCGCACGTTGCATGCGTCCTTGAAGGTGATCCAGGGATGGCCGGTCTCGAACAGCATGGTCAGCATGCGCCGCCAGAGGTCGGCCGCCTTGACCTTCTTGAACAGCTTGATCTCGCCGCGCCCGGCCTTGTCCTCGTAGGCCGTGTAGGCGACCTCGAAGGCGCGGCCGAACTTGTCGTGCAGGTCAGGGCAGGTGCTCGGCGAGAAGAGCGTCCAGTCGCCGCCCTCCATGACCCGCTTCATCAGCAGGTCGGGCACCCAGTTGGCGGTGTTCATGTCGTGCGTGCGCCGGCGGTCGTCGCCGGTGTTCTTGCGCAGCTCGAGGAACTCCTCGATGTCGAGGTGCCAGCTCTCGAGGTAGGCGCAGACCGCGCCCTTTCTCTTGCCGCCCTGGTTGACCGCGACCGCGGTGTCGTTGACGACCTTCAGGAACGGCACCACGCCCTGGCTCTTGCCGTTGGTGCCCTTGATGTAGCTGCCCAAGGCGCGGACGTTGGTCCAGTCGTTGCCGAGGCCGCCGGCAAACTTCGAGAGCAGCGCGTTCTCCTTGAGCGCCTCGTAGATGCCGTCGAGATCGTCGGAGACGGTGGTGAGATAACAGCTCGACAGCTGCGAGCGGCGCGTCCCGGCGTTGAAGAGCGTCGGCGTCGAGCTCATGAAGTCGAATGTCGAGAGCACCTCGTAGAACTCGATCGCCCGCTCCTCGCGGTCGATCTCGCTCAGCGCCAGGCCCATCGCAACGCGCATGAAGAACGCCTGCGGCAGCTCGATGCGCGCTTCCTCGATGTGCAGGAAGTAGCGGTCGTACAGGGTCTGCAGGCCGAGGTAGTCGAACTGGAGGTCGCGGTCGGCCTTGAGCGCGGCGCCGAGGCGGCCCAGGTCGTAGTGGAGAAGCTTCTCGTCGAGCAGCTCGGCGCCGACGCCCTTCTTGATGAACTGCGGGAAGTACTCGGCGTAGCGCGTCGTCATGTCCGACTGGAGCAGCTCCTCGCCGAGGATCTCGCGCCGGATCGTGTGCAGCAGGAGGCGCGCGGTCGCCCGCGTGTAGCCGGGATCCTTCTCGATCAGCGTGCGCGCGGCGAGGATCGCCGCCTTGTGCACTTCGTCGATGGGCACGCCGTCGTACAGGTTGCGCCTGGTCTCGGTCAGGATCGGCTCGGGCCGAACATCGGCGCCGAGGCCGGCGCACGCCGACTCGATCAGCGTCTGCATGCGCGCCGAGTCGAACGGCACGCGGACGCCGCGGTCGGTGACCATCAGCGCCGGCGCGACGACCGCCGGCGGGGCGACCTGGCGCGCCCGCTCCTGGGCGCGCCGCTCGCGGTAGAGCACGTAGGCGCGCGCAACCTCGTGGTGACCGCCGCGCATCAGGCCGAGCTCGACCTGGTCCTGCACGTCCTCGATGTGGAAGGTGCCGCCGCCCGGACGCGAGCGCAGCAGGCCGCGAACGACCGATTCGGTCAGGCCGTCGACGGTCTCGCGAACGCTCGCCGAGGCCGCGCCCTGCGTGCCGTGGACGGCGAGAAACGCCTTCATCAGCGCGACCGCGATCTTGTTCGGCTCGAACGAGACGACGGCGCCGTTGCGGCGAAGAATCTGGTAGCCCTGGTAGGCCGAAGCGGCCGGGGCGGGCCGGGCCGCGGCCCGGGTGGAAGCCGGAGCGACGGTGGTCGCCTGGGCGGTGGATGCTTGCATGGATTCCCCTCTGGGGTCCCGGCTTCTCATCGCTGCCAGGACGCTTTGTGTCATGCGCCGGAGCCCCGCTCCGACGATCGAAAAAACTCGCCAGGGAGGCGCTTCGCGACGCTTGGCAACGACCCCCTCGAGGCAAATTCAGGATACCGCGAGGAACACTATATCTGGGGTCTGGTTGCTCAACAACCACTACCTATAGCGTCTAACCCGTAGATTTATCACGAACCGATTGTCGTCGATTTCGACGCTCGCGTGGCCAGGAGGGCCACTGCGGCGCGCTGCCGATCAGGCGGCGAATACGAGCTTCGCGGAGGGCGCGAGCCGGCGCAGTCGCGACCAGTCGAAGCCCACGCCCGGGTCCGCCTTGCGGCCGGGCGCGACGTGCTCGTGGCCGGCGACGGCGGCGATCGGATAGCGCAGCGCGAGGCTGCGCAGGAGACCGGCGAGGACCGGATATTGGGCGTCGTCGAAGGCCTCGCCTTCGAGCCCTTCGAGCTCGATGCCGATCGAGAAATCGTTGCAGTCCTCGCGCCCTCGCCACTGCGACGCACCGGCGTGCCAGGCGCGGTCGTCGCACGACACGAACTGCACCAGCGCGCCGTCGCGGCGGACCACGAAATGCGTCGAGACCGCGAGGCCGCGGATGGTCTCGAAGTAGGGATGCGTGCTCCAGTCGAGCTGATTGGCGAAGAGGCGCTCGATCGCGTCGCCGCCGTACTCGCCGGGCGGCAGGCTGATCGAGTGGAGGACGACCAGGTCGACCAGCGTCGCCGCAGGTCGCGGGCCGAAGTTCGGCGACGGCGCGTGGCGCGCGCGGCGCAGCCAGCCGCCCTGCCAGTCGTGCTCCCTCAACAGCGCACCTTCGCGCGGCGCGCGGTCGCGCCGATCGCGCGGGAGCGCCTCTTGCCGAGCGGCGATGCGGGGGCGCTCATTCGCGGTCCACGCTGCCCGGATCGCCGCCGACGTTGACGTTGAGCCGCGCCATCCGATAGCGCATCTGGCGCAGCGACAGGCCGAGGCCGATGCCGGCCGCCGTGCGATTGAAGCGATGGTGCTCGAGGGCGCGGACGAGGATCTCGCGCTCGACGTCGTCGAGGTATTTCGCCAGGTCGTTCGGCAACGGCTCCTCGACCGGCGCCATCCGCGCGGCGTGGCGCGCCGGGTCGGCCGCGCTTTCCGCGGCGCTCGCGATCTGGTCGAGCTCCTGCGCCGCGCTGTCGGTGAACACCGACTCGGGCAGGCCGAGATCGTAGACGTCGAGCTCCTCGGCGCCCGAGAGCGCGACGGCGCGATGGAGCAGGTTCTCGAGCTCGCGCACGTTGCCCGGAAACGGATAGCGCGAGAGGTGGACGAGCGCGTCGCGCGTCAGGCGCGGCGCCGGCCAGACGCCGGCGTCGCGGGCGAGCCGCTCGAGGACGCGCTCGCTGATTCCCATCAGGTCCTCGAGGCGCTCGCGCAGCGGCGGCACCCGGATCTGGATGACGTTGAGCCGGTAGTACAGGTCCTGGCGGAACTGGCCCGACTGGACCTCGGCGCCGAGGTCCTTGTGGGTCGCGCTCAGGAGGCGCACGTCGACCGGCACCTCGGTGACCGCGCCGACCGGCCGCACCGAGCGCTCCTGGATCGCACGCAGCAGCTTCGACTGCATTGACAGCGGCAGGTCGCCGATCTCATCGAGGAAGAGCGTGCCGCCGCTGGCGGCCTGGAAGAAGCCTTCGCGATCGTCGTTGGCGCCGGTGAAGGCTCCCTTGCGATAGCCGAAGAACTCCGCCTCGAGCAGGTTCTCGGGAATCGCGCTGCAGTTGACCGGTACGAACGGCATCGCGCTGCGCACGCTGACCTCGTGGATGGCGCGCGCGACCAGCTCCTTGCCGGTCCCCGACTCGCCGGCGACGAGCACCGGCGCCATGCTGCGCGCGACCTTCTCGACCAGCGAGCGGACCTGCTGCATCGCCATTGACTGGCCGGCCATGCGGCCGAGCGCGGCGCTCACGGGTGCCGGCGCCGGCGCCGGCGCCGCGCGCGGCGTGCGCGGCGTCGCCGGGCCGCGATGCTCCGAAGGCAGCGTCGTCGGGTCGACCGTCGGCGCGCCGCTGCCGCCGCGGCCGAGCGCCGAGGCGACGACGCCGCGGAACTGCTTCAGGTCGACCGGCTTGGTCAGGTAGTCGTAGGCGCCGGCCTTGAGCGCCTCGACCGCGTTCTCCGAGGAGCCGTAGGCGGTGATGACGATCGCCTTCTCGCGCCGGTTCGTTTCCTCGAGCCAGCGCAAGATGTCGAGGCCGCTGCCGTCGGGCAGGCGCATGTCGGTGATGACGGCGCTGTAGGTCCGGTCCTTGAGATGGAGCAGCGCCTCCTGCACCGTGCCGGCGGTGTCGAGGTCGTAGCCTTCGCGCAGGAGCGTCAGCTCGTAGAGCGTGCGCAGGTCGGGCTCGTCGTCGACGACCAGGAGGCTGAAGTGAGAGGCAGTGGTCATGAGGTGAGCGTCGGTCTTTCCGCCGCCAGGACGACGGCGCGTCGCAGGTCGACGAAGAAGTCGTTGCGGCGCGGCTCCTCGGGCGGCAGCAGCCGGTAGTCGATGCGGGCGCCGTATCGTTCGCAGAGCTCCCGGCAAATGTAAAGGCCGAGGCCCGCGCCGCGGCTGCGCGTCGAGAAAAAGGGCTCGAACAAATAGGCCTCGACGTCGGCCGGGATCGGCGCGCCGTCGCTCAGGACGCTGAAGACGGCGCGCGTCGCGTCGTCGGCCGACGGCGCGAGCCGGACGCGGATCGCCCCCGGCGCATCGCTGACGTGGCGGCGCGCGTTGTCGAGCAGGTTGACGAGGACGCGGCGCAGGTGTTCGGCGTCGAACATGACGCCGAGCGGCGCGGCGGGCAATTCGAGCTGCAGCATGCCGGCACCGCCGACCTCGACCGCGGCGGCCTTCGCCCACTCGCCGCAGATGTCGGCGAGCTGCGCCGTCGCGTCGATCGCGCCGACCTCCTGCATCTGCCCGGGCGCGACCTCCATGACGTCGTCGACGATGCGCTTCAGCCGCTCGACGTTCTCGGTGACCATCTTCATCAGCTGGCGCTGCGCCGGATCGGTGGCGTCTTCGGCGAGCAGGGCGTTGGCCTGCGAGATCGCCGCCAGCGGGTTCCTGATCTCGTGGGCGATGCCGGCCGAGACGCGCCCCATCGCGGCGAGCTTTTCCTGGCGGCTGCGCGCCTGCACGGTGCGGACGTCCTCGAGGAAGAGGACGCAGAACGCCTCGCTCGCCGGCGGCTCGCGCTTCCTCGTGAAGCGGACGCGAACGCGCAGCGTGCGATGCGAGTCGGGCGTGAACTGGATCGGCACGTCGCGGCCGGCCTCGGGCCAGACCGCCTCGGCGAAGGCCTGCTCGACGGCGCGAACCAGCGCGCCCCAGGCGGGAACGCCGCGCAGCTGGAACGGCGCGGCGCGGCTCATCCCTTCGGGCGCGAGCAGGCGCCGCGCCGACGGGTTGGCGGCGCGCACCTTGCCGGCACGGTCGACGACGAGGACGCCGTCCTCCATCTCCTCGATCACGAGCCGGTTGAGCTGCGCCTGCTGGCGTGCCATCTCGAGGCTGCCCCGCGCGCTCAGCTCCTCGCGCGCGAGCCGCCCGGCGAGCTCGCCGGCGAGGACGGTGATGACGAAGAAGCCGCTGCCGGCCAGGCCCGCCTGCGTCATCAGGAGCGTCGCCTCGCCGCCGGCGACCATGCTGAGCCAGGCGGTGAGGAGCAGCGCCAGGGTCGCGCCGGCGGCGGTCGCCAGCGCCAGCACGCGCGGCGTCAGCACACCGGCCATCAGCACCGGCAGGACGAGCAGCGCGACGTAGTTGAAGCTCGACCCGGGCGAGGCGATGTGGAGCGCGGTGAAGAGCGTCAGGTCGGCACCGATCGTCGCCAGCCACTGCGGGCTGCGCAGCTGCGCGAACGCCTGCGGCGCGGCGCCGCGGCGAAAGCGCGGCAGCAGCCACATGCTGATCGCGAGCGTCGCGTAGGCGATGCTGACGGTGACGACGGCGGCCGACGGCCGCAGGCCGAACGCGCCGGTCAGCGCCACCGAGATGATGAGGGCGACGCCGATCGCCGCGCGCGCGGCGATGAAGGCGCCGTAGATGCGCTCGAACGTCGTCTCGGCGATCGTGCGGCTGCCGCGGGCGCGGCGCTCGCGGCCGTCGTCGCCGTCGTTGGTCCACGATGCGGTGAAGCGCGAATCCTCGACCAGCGACGGATGGTCGCCGGTCGCGCCGAAGGCGCCGAACCAGGACTCGTCGACGACGGTCGGGCGGCGCGCCGCCCGCGGCCGCGCCGGCGCGGCGCCACCGGGGCGTGGCGTCGCGCTCATCGGCGCGCGCGGCGCGACCGCTGCCGCCGCGCGAGACCGGCGATGCGGGCGGGGCCGCGGAGCGAAGGCCTCATGGCGCCGGGGTCTGCGCCTTCTCGTAGGCGGCGCGATGGGCGTCGCCGCAGAAGACGCCGCCCCGGCCCGGCAGCGCCTCGTCGCGCGGCAGGTGAACGCCGCAGTGAGCGCAGGCGATCATCTCCTGCGGCGCCGGCGCGCCGGGCGGCGGCGGCCGCGCGCCGCCGCCGCCGCGCCGGCTGGTCGCGCCGCGCAGCAGCCAGAGCAGGACGAAGACGGCGACGAGAAAGAGGAGGATCTTCATCGGCTCACGCGGTCGGCGGGCGGTGCAGGACGACCTCGAGCACGAAGCGCGAGCCGACGTAGGCGAGCAGCAGCAAGGCGGCGCCGGCGTAGACGCCGCGCGTCGCCTTCCGGCCGCGCCAGCCGAAGGCACGACGTCCGGCGAGCAGGCCCGCGAAGACGATCCAGCCGAGGACCGAGAAGACCGACTTGTGGTCCCAGCGCCAGTGGTCGCTGAACCAGAAGCCGAGGACGATCGCCGCCGAGAGGACGACGAAACCGGCGGCGACGAAGCGGAACGTCAGCCGCTCGAGGCGCAGCAGCGGAACGCCTTGCAGCGCCGGGTCGGCGAGCGTCGGCGCGCGCCGCATCTGCCGCTCGGCGCGGTTGAGGAGGAGCGCATGCAGGACGGCGACGCCGAACAGGCCGTACGAGGCGACGCCGAGCAGCCAGTGCAGCGGCGCCCAGATCGAGGCCGCCTGCGGATGGACCTGGCCGGGAAACAGCCAGGCGAGGACGACGACGACGACGCCGAGCGACGCGAGCGCGCGCCGCGCACCGGCGAGCGGAACGAAACGGCTCTCGAGCTCGTAGACGGCGAGCACCAGCCAGAGCGTCACCGACAGCGCCGGCGCGAAGCCGAAGCGCGCGCCGGGGCGGTCGGAGCCGATGCCGGCGACGTCGATCACGATCGACAGGCCCTGCGCGATCCAGCCGACCAGCAGCGCCCTGTGCAGGCCGGCCGAAAAGCGCTCGCTCGGGATCGCCGCGGCGAGATAGCACGCGAGGGCGACGACGCTCGGCACGGTGAGCGCCAGCGACATCGGCGTGACCGCGCCTGCCTCGGGACCGAACGATAGAATCATCCGCACAAGTGTACTGACCCAGTTTTCGCACCGACGACGTGGCCTCTGCCCTCACCGACCGACTGAGCCGGCTCGTCAAGACGATGCGCGGCTCGGCCCGCATCACCGACGAGAACGTCCAGGACATGCTGCGCGAAGTGCGCATGGCGCTGCTCGAGGCCGACGTCGCCCTGCCGGTGGTGCGCGACTTCATCGCCCGCGTCAAGGACCGCGCCCTCGGCGCCGAGGTGAGCGGATCGCTCTCGCCCGGCCAGGCCTTCGTCGGCGTCGTCGACCGCGAGCTCGCGGCGACGATGGGCCCGGACGGAGGACAGGTCGCCGACCTCGACCTCGCGACGCAGCCGCCGGCGGTCATCCTGATGGCCGGCCTGCAAGGCGCGGGCAAGACGACGACGACGGCCAAGCTCGCCAAGCACCTGATCGAGAAGCGCAGGAAGAAGGTGCTCACGGTCTCGGCCGACGTCTATCGGCCGGCGGCGATCGAGCAGCTGAAGACGGTGACGCGCCAGGCCGGCGCCGAATGGTTCCCGTCGAGCGCGAGCGACGCGCCGGTCGCGATCGCGCGCGCCGCGCTCGAGCACGCGCGCACCCACTACTTCGACGTCCTCCTCGTCGACACCGCCGGGCGGCTCGCGATCGACGAGAAGCTGATGGCCGAGATCCGCGAGCTGCACGCGGCGCTGAAGCCGGTCGAGACGCTCTTCGTCGTCGACGCGATGCAGGGCCAGGACGCGGTCAACACCGCCAAGGCGTTCAAGGAAGCGCTGCCGCTCACCGGCATCGTCCTGACCAAGATGGACGGCGACTCGCGCGGCGGCGCGGCGCTCTCGGTCAGGGCGATCACCGGCGCGCCGATCAAGTTCGCCGGCACGAGCGAAAAGCTCGACGGCCTCGAGGTGTTCGACGCCAGGCGCCACGCCGGCCGCATCCTCGGCATGGGCGACATCGTCGGCCTGGTCCAGGAGGTCGAGAAGAACGTCGACGTCGCCGCCGCGCAGAAGCTTGCCGACAAGGTCAGGGCCGGCGACAGTTTCGATCTCAACGACTTCCTGTCACAGATTTCACAGATGAAGAAGATGGGCGGTCTGGGCGGCTTGCTGGACAAGCTACCCTCGCAACTGTCCGGGCGCGCCGCCCAGCTCGGCCCGGCCGAGATGGACCGCGCCGAGCGCGACGTTCGCCGCATGGAGGGCATCATCTGCTCGATGACGCCGCTCGAGCGCAGGAAGCCCGAGCTGCTGAAGGCCACGCGCAAGCGCCGCATCGCGAGCGGCGCCGGCGTCCAGGTGCAGGAGGTCAACCGCCTCCTCAACCAGTTCGAGCAGATGCGCGACGTGATGAAGAAGATGAAGGGTGGCGGCATGATGAAGATGATGAAGCGCATGGGCGGCATGAAGGGCCTCGGCGGCATGCGCTGAGTTCGGCGCGCCGCCCGCACAGGATCGAAAGGCACGATGGACCCCATCTACATTTCGGTGATCGCCTTGTTGTGCGCCCTGCCGCTGGTGTGGTGGCTGGCGCGCCTGCAGTCTCCCTCGGCGCGGCCCGAGATGCCGGCCGAGCGGCTCGACACGCTGGCCGGCTGGCCGCCGGAGCCGACGCGCATCCTGCGTTCTTCCGAGCGGCTCGCGTTCAGCACCTTGAAGCTCGCCCTGCCCGGCTACCTGATCCTGGCGCAGGTGCCGCTGGCGCGCTTCCTGACTGTTCCGAAACGCAACTCCTATGCCGAATGGATGCGCCGGCTCGGCAACCAGTGCGTCGACTTCGTCGTCTGCGACGTCACGTCGCAGGTGGTCGCGGTGGTCGAGGTCCGCCCGCCGATGGAGACCCTCGACGACAAGGTCCGCGTCCGCCTCGACCGGGTCGCGCGCGCCCTCAAGGCGGCGCGGATTCCGCTCCACGTCTGGAACGAGGAAAAGCTGCCGTCGATCGAGGCCGCGCGCGAAAATCTCTTGCCGAGCGCGCCGGCGGTGCCCGCCGGCATGGCCAAGAAGCCGGCCGTGATCGCGGCCGTGGCGACCGTGATCGGCGCGGCCGAGTTCAGCGAAGCCGCGTTCGGCGAGGCGGCGGTGAACGAGGCGCGCATGGACGACGCCGTCGTCGAAGGCGGCCCGGCCGTCGATCCCTTCGCCGACACCGACCGCGACTGGGCGGACGGCGAAGTGATCGAGGTGCGCGAGCCGAGCACGACGTCGTGGTTCGACGAGCTCGACTCGGTAACCGCCGAGCTGCCGCCGACCGCGAAGCGCTAGCGGCCCGCCCCGCTCAATCGACCAGCGCCGCCGCGAACTCGCGCGCGCGAAACGTCTGCAGGTCGGCGAGCTTCTCGCCGACGCCGACGAAATAGACCGGCAACGGCTCGCGCCGCGAGCGCGACCAGAGCGCGATCGCCGCCAGCACGCCGCCCTTGGCGGTGCCGTCGAGCTTGGTGATGACGAGCCCCGTCAGCTGCAGCGCCTCGTCGAAGGCCTGCACCTGGGCGAGCGCGTTCTGGCCGGTGTTGCCGTCGATGACGAGGAGCACTTCGTGCGGCGCGCCGGCCTCGGCCTTGGCGATGACCCGCCTGATCTTCTTCAGCTCTTCCATCAGGTGCGCCTGCGTCGCCAGCCGGCCGGCGGTGTCGACGATGACGACGTCGCAGCCGCGCGCCTTGCCGGCGACGACGGCGTCGAAGGTCACGCCGGCCGGGTCGCCGCCTTCCTGGCTGACGATCTCGATCTGCCCGGCGGCGCGGCCGTCGCCGGCGGCGCCGGCGCGCTCGGCCCAGGCGAGCAGCTGCTCGCGCGCGGCGGCGCGGAAGGTGTCGGCGGCGGCGAGCAGCACCTTCTGTTCGGAGTCGACCAGGTGGCGTGCGAGCTTGCCGACGCTCGTCGTCTTGCCGGCGCCGTTGACGCCGACGACCATGATCACGGTCGGCGTCTGTGCGCCGATCACGAGCGGTCGCTCGAGCGGCTGCAGCAGCTCCTCGACGCATTCGGCGAGCAGGCGCCGCGCCTTCGCCGGATCGCGCACGTGGGCGCGCGTGACGCGTGCCTGCAGCTCGTCGAGCAGGTAGATCGTCGCTTCCGCGCCGGCGTCGGCCTGCAGCAGCGCGACCTCGAGGTCCTCGTACAGATCGGCGCCGATCTCGGCGCCGATGAAGGCGCCGGCGATCGCGCCGCCCGTGCGCTGCAGGCCGGTCTTCAGCTTGGCCATCCAGCCGGCGCGATCGGCAATGGCCTCGGCGGCCTCCGCGCGCGGCGCCGACTCGACTTCGCTTGCCCGCGGCGGCAGCGCGGGCAGGTCTTGGCGGGGGCGAGCCTCGATCTTCGGCGCGATGACCGGCGGCGGCGCGACCGGGGTCGCGACCGCCGGCGCGCTCGGCGGCGATGCGGTCGGCTTCTTGCCGAAGAAGAGCTCGCCGACGTCGGCATGGAGCCAGTCGAGCTTGCCGCGCGAACGCTCGCCGCTGCTCTCTGCGGCTGGCGCCGCGGCGTCGCCGGCGTCGGAAGAAGGAGCCTCGCCCGCGCGCTCGGCGGAGGGCGCGGGCGCCGGCTTTTTCTTGAAGAAACTGAACATGGATGACCGGCCGAGCCGGTGAGGAAGAAGCGTCCCGCGGACGCTGCAAGGTCGAAGCCTGAACCGCCGATCGCGTCGAGTCGGCTCGCTATACTCGCGGGCTCAGGCGCTTTAGCTCAGTCGGTTAGAGCGACGGAATCATAATCCGCAGGTCCGGGGTTCGAGTCCCTGAAGCGCCACCAGATTGCCGTCGCCCGAGCCGCCTGCGTCGCTTCCTCGCCGCGCTTTGCGGCGCCGCACGGAACCATCCATGCTTCGCTTCGTCTTCGCCCTCGCGGCCTGCGCATGCCTCGTCGCCCCGGCGACGGCGCAGGTGCAGCGCGCCTTTCCGCAGAACGCGCTGCGCGGCGCGATCGTGATCGGCGTCGCTCCCGACATCCAGGTCAACGGCGCTCCGGCGCGGCTCGCGCCGGGAGCGCGAATCCGCGACGCCGGCAACATGGCCGTCGTGCCGAGCGGCCTCACCGGCGGCCGCTATCTCGTCAACTACACGGTCGACAGCTCGGGCCTGGTCAAGGAAGTCTGGATCCTGCGGCCCGAAGAAGCCGCGGTGCGGCCGTGGCCGACGACGCCGGCGGAGGCGCAGGCGTGGTCTTTCGACCCGGTCGGCCAGGTCTGGGTCAAGCCGTGAGCGACGGCGTCGCGGCCAAGCCCAAGGTCTTCATCAAGACCTTCGGCTGCCAGATGAACGTCTACGACTCCGCCAAGATGGCCGACGTGCTGCACGCCGCATCGGGCTACGAGTCGACCGACAACGTCGACGACGCCGACCTGATCCTCTTCAACACCTGCTCGGTGCGCGAGAAGGCGCAGGAGAAAGTGTTCAGCGACCTCGGCCGCGTCAAGCACCTCAAGGCGCGCGGCACGCTGATCGGTGTCGGCGGCTGCGTCGCGAGCCAGGAAGGCGCGGCGATCGTCGCGCGCGCGCCCTATGTCGATCTCGTCTTCGGCCCGCAGACGCTGCATCGTCTGCCCGAGATGCTGGCGCGGCGCCGCAGCGAAGGCCGACCCCAGGTCGACATCCGCTTTCCCGAGATCGAGAAGTTCGACCACCTGCCGCCGGCGCGCGTCGACGGGCCGACGGCGTTCGTCTCGATCATGGAAGGCTGCTCGAAGTACTGCTCGTACTGCGTCGTCCCCTACACGCGCGGCGAGGAAGTCTCGCGTCCCTTCGACGACGTGCTGGTCGAGGTCGCCGGCCTCGCCGACCAGGGCGTTCGCGAAGTGACGCTGCTCGGCCAGAACGTCAACGCCTACCGAGGCGCAATGGGCGGCTCGGCCGAGATCGCCGACTTCGCGGCGCTGATCGAGTACGTCGCCGAGATTCCGGGCATCGAGCGGATCCGCTACACGACGAGCCATCCGAAGGAATTCACGCAGCGCCTGATCGACGCCTACGGCCGCACGCCCAAGCTCGTCGACCACCTGCACCTGCCCGTCCAGCACGGCAGCGACCGCGTCCTCGCGGCGATGAAGCGCGGCTACACGTCGCTCGAATACAAGAGCACGATCAGGAAGCTGCGCGCCGTCCGGCCCGACATCGCGATCTCGAGCGACTTCATCGTCGGCTTCCCGGGCGAGAGCGACGACGACTTCGAGCGGACGATGGCGCTCGTCGACGACGTCGGCTTCGACTACAGCTTCAGCTTTCTCTTCAGCGCCCGGCCGGGAACGCCGGCGGCGGCACTCGCCGACGACACGCCGGCCGACGTCAAGGCAGCGCGGCTGCAGCGACTGCAGGCGGCGATCGAGGCGCAGGGCGACGCGATCAGCCGCGCCCGCGTCGGCACGGTCCGGAAGATCCTGCTCGAGGGCCATTCGCGCAAGGACGAGCACGAGTCGATGGGGCGCACCGAATGCAACCGCGTCGTCAACCTGGATGGCGCCGGCCGGCGCGCCGGCGAGCTCGTCGACGTCAGGATCAGCGAAGTGCGCGGCCATTCGCTGCGCGGCGAGCTCGTCGCCTAGCGCACGAGAGCCCGATCGACTTCGGATACCGCCGATTCGGCTGATCTCCCGTCGCTCCGGCAGGGCTGGCCGGACGCCTCAGCGCTTGGCGCCGCGAAAGCCCGCCCACCAGAGCGCCGCCGCGCAGGCGACGACCATCGCCGCATAGGTCGCGATCCGGCCGTCATGCCCGAAGATCGCGAGGCCGGCGATCGACGCCAGCGCCGCGGCGCCGCTTGCCCAGGCCCAGAGCCGCAGCCCACGGCCGGGGCCGAGCTCGCGGCGCCAGATCGCCTTCGTCAATGCCGCCGCGAAGGCGCCGAGAAACAGCGCCGGCGCGAAGAAGTTGGTGAGATGCCAGAAGGCGTCGGCGGCGTCCAAGAGGCGCGAATTTTATAATCTGCCGATGAGCGTCTTCGCCCTCGGGCTCAACCACACGACCGCGCCGCTCGATCTGCGCGGCCGGTTTGCGCTCGCGCCGCAGCAGCTGGCGACGACGCTGAAGGCGTTTCGGGCGCGCCTCGAGCCGGTCGAGGAAGTTGCGATCGTGTCGACTTGCAACCGGACCGAGGTCTACGTCGGCGCGCCGGCGAGCGCGCTCGAGCCGGCGATGGCCTGGCTGGCCGACTTGGGCGGCGTGCCGACGGCGATGCTGCGCTCGCACGCCTACGTGCTCGAAGGGCCGTCGGCGGCGCGGCACGCGTTCCGGGTCGCGAGCGGCCTCGACTCGATGGTCTTGGGCGAGCCGCAGGTCCTCGGCCAGCTGAAGCAGGCGGTGCGCGAGGCGGGCAGCGCCGGCACGCTCGGCAGCACGCTGCAGCAGATGTTTCAGCGCTCATTCGCGGTCGCCAAGGAAGTGCGCTCGTCGACCGAGATCGGCGCCCACTCGATCAGCATGGCGGCGGCGGCGGTGCGCCTCGCCGCGCAGCTGTTCGAGGACCTGCGCCAGACCAAGGTGCTCTTCGTCGGCGCCGGCGAGATGATCGAGCTCGCAGCGACCCACTTCGCGGCGCGCCAGCCGCGCCTGCTCGCGGTCGCCAACCGCGGTGCGGCGCGCGCCGACGAGCTGAGCGCGCGCTTCTCGGCGTCGACCTTCCCGCTCGCCGACCTGCCGTCGCGGCTGGCCGAGTTCGACATCGTCGTCTCCTGCACCGCGAGCTCGCTGCCGATCATCGGCCTGGGCGCGGTCGAGCGCGCGCTGAAGGCGCGCCGGCACCGGCCGATGTTCATGGTCGACCTGGCCGTGCCGCGCGACATCGAGCCCGAGGTCGCGCGCCTCTCCGACGTCTACCTCTACACCGTCGACGACCTCTCGGCGCTGGTCCAGATCGGCGGCGAGAAGCGTGAGGCCGCGGTGGCGCAGGCCGAGGCGATCATCGAGACCGGCGTGCAAAGCTTCGTCCAGTGGCTCGACCGGCGCGGCTCGGTGCCGCTGATCCAGGCGCTCAGCGCCCAGGCCGACGATTGGCGCTCGCTCGAGATCGCGCGCGCGAAGAAGTTGCTCGCCGGCGGCGAGGACGTCGACGCCGTCCTCGAGGCGCTGTCGCGCGGCCTGACGCAGAAGATCCTGCACGGCACCCTGGCCGAGCTCAACGCCGCCGAAGGCGACGAGCGCAGCCGGCTCGCGCACACGGTGACGCGGCTCTTCCTGCGCGGCGGCGGCCGCAACTCCGGCAACGACAAGCGGTAGCGACGATCTCGCTGCGCCGCTGGGCGCGGCGCCATGTCGCCTCCCTGTCCGTTCAGCGTCACTCCGCACCGATGAAAACCTCCTTCCGCCAGCAGTTCGAACGGCTCGCCCTGCGCCTCGGCGAGCTCGATGCCTTGCTCGCCGACGGCGGCGTCGCCGCCGACATGAAGCGCTACCGCGAGCTCGGCCGCGAGCACGCCGAGGCGAGCACGCTGGTCGACCTCTTCCGACGCTACCAAGGGCGCGAGCGCGACCTCGCCTCGGCGGGGGATCTGCTCGCCGAGTCGAGCGGCGACGAGGCGATGGCCGGCCTCGCGCGCGACGAAGCCGCGGCAGCGACGGCCGACCTCGAGCGCCTGCTCGCGCAGCTGCAGGCCGCGCTCCTGCCGCGCGACGAGGACGACTCGCGCAACGTCTTCCTCGAGATCCGCGCCGGCACCGGCGGCGACGAGTCGGCCCTCTTCGCCGCCGACCTCGCGCGCATGTACCTGCGCTATGCCGAGAGGAAGCGCTGGCGCACCGAGATCCTCTCCGAGAGCGCGAGCGACCTCGGCGGCTACAAGGAGCTCGTCGTCCGCATCGACGGCGACTCGGTCTACGCGGCGCTGAAGTTCGAGTCCGGCGGCCACCGCGTCCAGCGCGTGCCGGCGACCGAGACGCAGGGCCGCATCCACACCAGCGCCTGCACGGTCGCGATCCTGCCCGAGCCCGATGAGGCCGAAGAGCTGACGCTCGACCCGAGCGAGCTGCGCATCGACACCTTCCGCGCCAGCGGCGCCGGCGGCCAGCACGTCAACAAGACCGACAGCGCGATCCGCATCACGCACCTGCCGACGGGAATCGTCGCCGAGTGCCAGGACGACCGCTCGCAGCACCGCAACAAGGCCAAGGCGCTCGCGGTGCTGACCGCGCGCCTGCGCGACAAGGAGCGCTCCGAGCGCGCCGCCAAGGAAGCGGCGACGAGGAAGGGACTGATCGGCAGCGGCGACCGCAGCGACCGCATCCGCACCTACAACTTCGCGCAGGGCCGCGTCACCGATCACCGCATCGGCCTGACGCTCTACAAGCTGCAGGCGATCCTCGACGGCGACCTCGACGAAGTGATCGCCGCGCTGCAGGCGACGCAGGCCGCCGCGCAGCTCGCCGCGCTCGAGAGCGGCGAGTCGTGATCACGGTCGCCGCCGCGCTCGCCGCGGCGCGCGCGCGCGGCGTCGCCGCGCTCGACGGGCAGCTGCTCCTGGCGCGGCTCCTGGCGACGACGCGAACCCGCCTGATCAGCGCCGACGAGCGGACGCTTTCCCGGGCCGAGGCGCGGCAGTGGTCGGCCTGGCTCGAGCGACGCCTCGCCGGCGAGCCGGTCGCTTACCTGCTCGGCGAGAAGGAATTCCACGGCCTCCTGCTCGAGGTCGACGCCGACGTGCTGGTGCCGCGCCCGGAAACCGAGCTGCTCGTCGACTGGGCGAGCGAGCTCATCGCCGCGCTCACGTCGACACGGAGCGGCGCCGACGATCGGCCCGGCCGCGGCGCCGACGGTCCGCCGCTCCGCGGCGCCGGCGATCGACCCGGCCGCGGCGCCGACGATCGACGGATTCGCGCCATCGACCTCGGCACCGGCAGCGGCGCGATCGCGCTCGCCCTGAAGCGAGCCCACCCCGGCGCTGCCGTCGTCGCCAGCGACGTCAGCCCGGCCGCGCTGGCGATCGCGCGCCGCAACGCCGAGCGGCTCGGCCTGGCGATCGAGCTCGTCGAGGCGTCGTGGTGGCACGGGCTCGAGGGCCGCCGCTTCGAGCTCGCCGTCGCCAACCCGCCGTACATCGCCGCCGGCGACCCGCACCTCGCGGCCTTGCGGCACGAGCCCCTCGCCTCCCTGACGCCCGGCGGCGACGGCCTGGGCGCGCTGCGCGAGGTCATCGCCGGCGCCCGGTCGCCCCTCGTTTCGGGGGGCTGGCTCCTCGTCGAGCACGGCTTCGACCAGGGCGCGGCGGTGCGCGATCTGCTGGCGACAGCCGGCTTCGCGGCGATCGCGACGCGTCGCGATCTCGCCGGTCTCGAGCGCACGACCGGCGGCCGCCGACCCGCCGATTAACCGTCCGTCACAAGCCATACCGCTCGTCGCAAAGGGCGCTTCTCGCCCGTGAAAAAGGCGCGCCGACCCGCGGATCTGGGGCCGGTGCGGCGCCGGCCCAACACCTTTTTCCGGCGCGTCGTCGTACGATGAATTCCGGCCGCAAACACGGCCCGATGCACCGGGGTGGATCGAGGAGAGTCCCATGCGCAACGTGCTCTGGATCTGTGCCGCCGTCGCCTCCGTGCTGACGCTGGCCGACGCACGTGCCGAGGGCGAAGGCCTGGCGGCGAACGCCGACCGCGTGCCCTGGGCGCGCTTCCAGAGCCGGATCGCCTACGCGCCGGGCGCGCCGGGCTGGCGTGCCGACCTGGCGCCCCTCGAGCGCAGCGGCCTGAAGGTGGGCAGCGTCGGCCTCCTCGGCGACGTCTATTTCGGCTCGACCGAGGCCGCGCGGGCCACCTCCGCGGGGGGCTTCCGTGCCACCAGCGGCGTCCTGATCGGCCCACGCAGCCCCTGGCTCGGCGCGGCCGCGGCGCCGCCCTCGAACGGCCTCCTCGCGATCGACCGGCGCCTGTTCGGCGCGTCGGCGAACGCGGCCGCCTATCCCGCCGATTCGGCGCTCGAGAGCGCGACGGTTCCCTACATCGGCATCGGCTACAGCAACCTGTCGGGCAAGAGCGGCTGGAGCTTCAGCGCCGACCTCGGCGTCGTTTCGCAGAGCCCCGGCAACGTGGTCCGCTTCGGGCGCGTCTTCGGCGGCTCGCAGAGCCTCGACGACGTCGTCCGCGACATGCGCCTGGCGCCCGTCATCCAGCTCGGCGTCTCCTATTCCTTCTGATCCGCTCGGCCCGGCGTTTGCCGGTAAAGTCGCCCGATCGACATCACCGAACAAGGGCGGCTCTCCATGAGCGACGTTCACCAGCGCATCGACGACCTCGTCAAGACCCACCGCGTCGTCCTCTTCATGAAGGGCACGGCGCAATTTCCCATGTGCGGCTTCTCGGGCCGCGCGATCCAGATCCTCAAGGCGTGCGGCGTCTCGGACCTGAAGACGGTCAACGTCCTCGAGGATGAAGAGATCCGCCAGGGCATCAAGGGCTACTCGGACTGGCCGACGATCCCGCAGCTCTACGTCAACGGCGAATTCGTCGGCGGCTCGGACATCATGACCGAGATGTACCAGGCCGGCGAGCTGCAGCAGACCCTCGGCGTCGCCGCCTAGGCACGCTCCCCTCGTGGCCGCCGGCAACGCCCGCGTCGTCGTCGGCGTCACCGGCGCGACCGGCGCGATCTACGCCGTCCGTCTGCTCGAACGGCTGCGCCGCGCCCGCTGCGAGACGCATCTGGTCGCGACGCCAGCAGGCCTCCTCAACATCCATCACGAGCTCGGCCTCGACCGCAAGACATTCGAGGCCCTCGCCGACGTCGCCTACCATCCGGCCGACGTCGGCGCGGCGATCGCCAGCGGCTCGTTCGCGGTGCACGCGATGATCGTCGCGCCGTGCTCGATGAAGTCGCTCGCGGCGATCGCCAACGGCCTGTCCGACAACCTCCTGGCGCGCGCCGCCGACGTCGCCCTCAAGGAGCGCCGCCGGTTGCTGCTGATGGTGCGCGAGACGCCGCTCAACCTCGCTCACCTGCGCAACATGACGAGCGCCACCGAGATGGGCGCGATCGTCTTCCCGCCGCTGCCGGCGTTCTATCACCGTCCGACGACGATCGACGAGATCGTCGACGACACGATCGAGCGGGTGCTCGCGCTGCTCGGCATCGAGGGCGCGGCGCCGAAGTCCTGGTCGGGCCTGTAGAGCCGAGGCCGCCTGACGCGTTCGGTGACAGCCGCTCAGGCGGAATTGAATTCCCAGGCGCGGCGCGCGCCGAACACCGCGTTCGGATACTCCGGCCGGCCGCGGCTGCCGTTGTAGCGGCCGAGCGCCAGGTACAGATCGCCGCGCTCGCGCTCGAGGTAATGGCGCAGGATGACGCAGCCGAAGCGGAGGTTGGTCTGCATGTGGAAGAGGCGGCCGACGTCGCCGTCGCCGATCAGACGTGCCCAGAACGGCATCACCTGCGTGTAGCCGCGCGCACCGGCGATCGAGATCGCGTACTTGCGAAAGCCGCTCTCCACCTGCACCAGCCCGAGCAGGAGCGCCGGCTCGAGGCCCGACCGCTTGCTCTCGTACCAGAGCGTCTGCAGGAACTCGACGCGGGTGACGAGCTCGGTCTTCTGCTTGCGCAGGCGGTCGCTCATCGCGCCGAGCCAGCGCAGGTAGGCGAGGCGATCGTCGATGCTGGCGAAGCTCGGCTTCGGCGGCGCCGAGTCGGCGACCGCGGCCGAGAGCGCCGAGCGAACCGCATCGACGAGCGGCTCCTCGGCCTGCGCGCCGGCCGACGCGAGGCGGGGCCAGGCCGCCGCGACCGGGCCGAAGACCGCCGCCGCGACGATCGCCCGCCGCCCTCTCCCGCGCTGGGAGAGCGCGCCGGTCATGCGGCGAGCTTGCCCTTCAGGAAGGCAAGCACTTCGGCCTGGGGCACGTTGGCCGCCGCGGCATCGCGACGCCCCTGGTACTCGAGCTCGCCGGCCTTCAGGCCGCGCTCGGAGAGGACGACGCGGTGCGGCACGCCGATCAGCTCCCAGTCGGCGAACATCGCGCCGGGGCGCTCGCCGCGATCGTCGAGGATGACGTCGACGCCGGCCTCGTCGAGCGCGGCGTGGAGCGCGTCGGCGGCGTCGCGAACGGCCGGCGAGCGGTCATAGCCGATCGGACAGACGACGACCGCGAACGGCGCGATCGCCTCCGGCCAGATCATGCCGCGCGCGTCGTGGTTCTGCTCGATCGCGGCGCCGACGATGCGCGTGACGCCGATGCCGTAGCAGCCCATCTGCAGCAGCTGCGGCTGGCCCTTCTCGTCGAGGAAGGTCGCG
>DASYKC010000157.1:0-1503 GCA_035995885.1 Caldimonas sp.
CGAGCCGGAGCTCGTGGCCAGGCAGCTGGCCCGTGAGGCCCGCCGATCGCGCCAGCAGGCGGCGCTCATGGGCGGCGGCGAGCGCGAGCAGGAAGTCGCGGTCGGGATGCGCGATCGCGGCCGGGTCGAAGCCGTGAGGGAACTCCTCGGCGATGAAGCCGGTGTCGAAGTCGCCCGCGGCGAAGCGCGGGTGGCCGAGCAGCGCCGCCTGGAAGGCGAGGTTGCTCGCGACGCCGCGGATCACGAAGCCGTTGAGCGCGTCGCGCATCGCCGCGATCGCCGCGGCGCGATCGCTGCCGCAGGCGATCAGCTTGCAGATCATCGAGTCGTAGTGGATCGCGATCTCGCCGCCTTCGTAGACGCCGGTGTCGACGCGAACGCCCGCCGTTCCCGCCGGCCGCGGCTCGCCCGCCGTGAGCGTCTGCGCCGGCGGCCGGAAGACGACGAGCCGGCCGGTGCTCGGCAGGAAGCCGCGCACCGGGTCCTCGGCGTTGATGCGGCACTCGATCGCCCAGCCGGTGCGCGCGATCTGCTCCTGCGTGAACGCGAGCTTCTCGCCGGCGGCGACGCGGATCATCTGCTCGACCAGGTCGAGCCCGGTGATCGACTCGGTGACCGGATGCTCGACCTGCAGCCGCGTGTTCATCTCGAGGAAGTAGAAGCGCCGGTCCTTGCCGACGACGAACTCGACCGTCCCCGCCGACTGGTAGCCCACCGCCTTGGCCAGCGCGACCGCCTGCTCGCCCATCGCCTTTCGCGTCTTCTCGTCGAGAAACGGGCTCGGCGCTTCCTCGACGACCTTCTGGTGGCGGCGCTGGATCGAGCACTCGCGCTCCCACAGGTAGACGCAGTGGCCGTGCGCGTCGCCGAGGACCTGGATCTCGATGTGGCGCGGCTGCTCGACGAACTTCTCGATGAAGACGCGGTCGTCGCCGAAGCTCGCCTTGGCCTCGTTGCGGCACGACGCGAAGCCCTCCTCGGCCTGGGCGTCGTTCCACGCGACGCGCAGGCCCTTGCCGCCGCCGCCCGCCGACGCCTTGATCATCACCGGGTAGCCGATCTTCCGCGCGATCTCGACCGCCAGCGCCGCGCTCTCGATCGCCTCGTTGTGGCCCGGGATCGTGCTGACGCCGGCCTTGGCGGCGAGCTTCTTCGACTGGATCTTGTCGCCCATCGCCGCGATCGCGGCGTGCTTCGGGCCGATGAAGACGATGCCCTCCTCCTCGACGCGGCGCGCGAACGCCTCGTTCTCGGAGAGGAAGCCGTAGCCGGGATGGATCGCGTCGGCGCCGGTCTCCTTGGCGGCGGCGATGATCTTGTCCATCGAGAGGTACGACTCTCGGCTCGGCGCCGCGCCGATCGAGACCGCCTCGTCGGCGAGCTCGACGTGGAGCGCGTCGCGGTCGGCGTCGGAATACACCGCGACCGTCGCGATGCCCATCCGCTTCGCCGTCTTGATGACGCGGCAGGCGATCTCGCCCCGGTTGGCGATCAGGATCTTTC
>DASYKC010000158.1:0-3143 GCA_035995885.1 Caldimonas sp.
AGCGCAGGGAGCCCCGGGATTGCAGGCATTTCACGCGCGGATCGCCGTGCTGCGCGAGCAGCTGCCCTTCGACATCGACGGCGTCGTCTACAAGGTCAACAACGTCGAGCTGCAGAACCGGCTGGGATTCGTTTCGCGGGAACCGCGCTGGGCGGTCGCGCACAAGTTTCCCGCGCAGGAAGAATTGACGCGGGTGCTGGGCATCGAAGTGCAGGTCGGCCGCACCGGCAAGCTGACGCCGGTGGCCAAGCTGGAGCCGGTGTTCGTCGGCGGCACGACGGTCAGCAACGCGACGCTGCACAACCTGTTCGAACTGCGCCGCAAGGACATCCGCATCGGCGACACGGTGATCGTGCGCCGCGCCGGCGACGTCATCCCCGAGGTCGTCGGCCGGGTCGATCGACCGCGCGCCGGCTACGTGGCCAACTTCCGCATGCCGCCGCTGTGCCCGGTCTGCGGCAGCCGCGTCGAGCGCGAGAAGGGCGGCGTCGACCACCGCTGCAGCGGCGGCCTGTTCTGTGCCGCGCAGCGCAAGTTCGCGATCCTCCATTTCGCCGGCCGGCGCGCCCTCGACATCGAGGGGCTGGGCGAAAAGATCGTCGACCAGCTCGTCGACGCCGGCGTCGTCAAGTCGCTGCCCGATCTCTACGCGCTGACGCAGGAGCGGCTCGAGGCGTTCGAGCGCATGGGCGAGAAGAGCGCGACCAGCCTGGTCGCGAACATCGCCGCGAGCCGCAAGACGACGCTGGCGCGCTTCCTCTACGGGCTCGGCATCCGCCACGTCGGCGAGACGACGGCCAAGGACCTGGCGCGCCATTTCGGCAGCATGCGGCGGCTGATGGCGGCGGGCGTCGACGAGCTGCTCGAGGTCGCCGACGTCGGCCCGATCGTCGCCGCCAGCGTGCACGCGTTCTTCGCCGAGCGTCACAACGTCGACGTCGTCGAGGCCTTGCTCGCGGCCGGCTTCGAGTGGCCGGAGAGCGACGGCGTTGCCCGCGCCGCGCCGTTGCCCCTCGCCGGCAAGACCTTCGTCCTCACCGGCGCGCTGCCGACGCTCTCGCGCGACGACGCCAAGGAGATGATCGAATCGCTCGGCGCCAAGGTCGCCGGCTCGGTCTCGAAGAAGACCGACTGGGTCGTCGCCGGCGCCGAGGCCGGGTCGAAGCTCGCCAAGGCCGAGTCGCTCGGCGTGCCGGTCCTCGACGAGGCCGGCCTGCTCGCGCTGCTCGCGGCCGGATCATGAGCGGCATCGACAGCGACTGGCTGCAGCGCGCGCGCCAGCGCGCCGATGCCGCGCCGGTGCGGCCGCGCGTCGGCCTCGACCTCGAGCAGACGGGATCGCGCCACCGCATCGGCAGCATCGAGCCCCGGATCGCGGCGCGCATCGCCGCTGCCGGGCTGCCGCTGCGCTGCGGCGCCGACGCCTGCTGCATCACGGCGCCTACCGAGGCCTCGTTGTCCGCGATCGCGCGCTGGCTGCACGCCGAGGGCATCGCCTCGCACTGGCGCGACGAGCTGCTCGCCGTCGTCGACGTCGACGGCCACGCGCTCGGCGCGATCGAGCGCGGCGTCGTCCGCGTCCTCGGCCTCGCGACCGAGGCGGTCCACCTCATCGGCCACGAGCCGTCGGGCCGGACCTGGGTGCAGCTTCGCGCCGCAACCAAGTCGACCGATCCCGGCCGCTGGGACACGCTCATGGGCGGCCAGGTCGCTGCCGGCGAGTCGATCGACGCGACGCTCGCGCGCGAGACGATGGAAGAAGCCGGCCTGGCGATCGCCGAGCTGCACGAGCTCGAGCGTTCGACACCGATCGTCCTGCGGCGGCCGGTGCGCGAGGGCTACATGGTCGAGCGGATCGAGGTCTTTCGCGCCGTCGTCGCCGACGGCGTCCTGCCGATCAACCGCGACGGCGAGGTCGATCGCTTCGAGTGCCTCGCCGACGCCGACCTCGTTCGCCGCCTCGCCGCCGACGAGTTCACGCTCGAGGCGACCTTGATCCTCGGCGCGGAGCTCGAGCGGCGCGGCGTCGTTCGCGCCGCGCCGCCGCTATAGGGCAGCCGACGCAGCCGCTGCCGGCGCGAGCGCCGTGCGCAGGGCGGCGAGGAGCGCCTCGGGCGCTTCGAGCTGCAGCGCGTGGCCGCAGGCGAGGGTCACCGTCCTGGCGCGCAGGGCGGTGCCGATCTCGACGGCATCGCGCGCCAGCGTCATCTGGTCGCGCGCGCCGAGGACGAGCGTCGCCGGGCACGTCACCCGCGCCGCCGCCGCGAGGCCGCCGGCGTAGCGGTCGCAGACTCCGAAGTCGTTGACGAAGAGGTTGGTCTCGCGCTGGCCGCCCTGCATGCGGCGCGCCAGGGCCAGGCTCGCGCCGTGCAGCCACGTCCCCGGGCCGGGATACGAGGGCTTGGCGGCCAGGCTCGAGTGCGAGAACGCGTTGACGCCGTCGATCGCCTTCAGCACGTCGCTGCGGGCGGTGTCGAGCAGCGCCGTAGAGACCTTCATCGGATACGCGGTGCCGACCATCACGAGCTGCGAGACCCGCGCCGGCGACCGGCCCGCCGCCTCGAGCGCGATCAGCGAGCCCATGCTGTGGCCGACGAGCAGCGCTTTCTCGACCTGCGCCGCGTCGAGCACGCCGATCACCCAGTCGGCAAGCGACGCGATGTCGGCCAGCGCGGGACCGGCGCTGCGCCCGTGGCCCGGCAGATCGAGCGCGAGCACGCCGAATCCGTGATGCGCGAAGTAGCGCGTCTGCAGCGCCCAGACACTGTGATCGTGTTCCGCGCCGTGCAGGAAAACGACGGCCGGCCGGGCGGCGTCGAACGCCTTGCCGCCGGTGTACGCGTAGGCCGGCGTGCCGTGGACGTCGAGCATCATGCGCGGCTCCCGAGCGTGGACGCGCCCGCGCCCGCCTTTTGCGACGCCTTGAGGCCGCGCTTCAGATCGTCGATGAGGTCGTCCGGGTCTTCGAGTCCGATCGACAGGCGAATCCGCCCCGGCCCGATGCCCGCCGCGGCGAGCGCGGCGGCGTCCATGCGGAAATGCGTCGTCGAGGCGGGGTGGATCACAAGCGAGCGCGCGTCGCCGACGTTCGCGAGGTGCGAAAACAGCGTGAGCGATTCGATGAAGCGGCGCGCGGCAGCGAC
>DASYKC010000159.1:0-3738 GCA_035995885.1 Caldimonas sp.
GTCGTCGCCAACAAGAAGTTCTGGGACGGCCTCCCCGCCGACATCCGCAAGGTCCTCGACGACGCGCTCGTCAAGTCGACGACCTACGGCAACGCGATCACCAAGACGGCCAACGAGCAGGCGCTCGAGGGCATCAGGAAGACCGGCAAGACGACCGTCATCACCCTCGCGCCAGGCGAGCGCGAGGAATGGAAGAAGGTCCTGCGCAAGACCCACGAGCAGATGACCGACCGCATCAGCAAGCCGCTGCTGCAGTCGATCTACAAGGAAACCGGCGACCGCCGCTAGGCCGGCGGGCGAGGTCATGCAGCCGCTGCACGGGATCACCGTCCTCGACCTGACGCACATGCTGTCGGGTCCGTACGGGACGATGACGCTCAGCGACCTCGGCGCCCGCACGATCAAGGTCGAGCCGCCCGGCAAGGGCGAAGGAACGCGCGAGCTGCTCGCCGGCCACCCGGACTATTCGCGCGACGGCATGGGCGCGTACTTCATGACGCTCAACCGCAGCAAGGAGAGCGTCTGCATCGACCTCAAGCAGGAGAGCGGCCGCGCCGTCTTCTACGATCTCGTCCGCCGGGCCGACGTCGTCTTCGACAACTTCGGCGCCGGCGTGCCGCAGCGCCTCAAGATCGACCACGCGACGCTGGCCGCGATCAACCCGAAGATCATCACCTGCTCGGTCACCGGCTTCGGCGAGACCGGCCCCGACACGCAGCGGCCGGCGTTCGACCAGGTCGTGCAGGGCATGGGCGGCGGCATGAGCATCACCGGCCGGCCCGACGACATGCCGGTGCGCGGCGGCATCCCGATCGGCGACCTCGGCGGCGGCATCTTCGGTGCGTTGGGCGTGCTCGCCGCGCTGCAGGCGCGCCACGTCACCGGCGTCGGCCGGCACGTCGACGTGTCGATGCTCGACGCCCAGATCTCGCTGCTCACCTACATGGCGACGATGCACCTGATGTCGGGCCACATCCCGGGCCGGATCGGCAACTCGCACTTCGTCCACGTGCCCTACAACACCTTCGCGACGAGCGACGGCCACGTCATCATCGCCTGCATCGGCGACGCCTTCTACGAGCGCTTCCTCGACGTGGTTCCGAATCCGGAGCTGCGCAAGCCCGAGTACCTGAAGCAGCCGGCGCGCTACGCCGACCGCGCCAGGATCGACGCGATCATCAGCGCCGAGCTCGGCAGGAACACGTCGGCGTACTGGCTCGAGAAGCTGCGCGCGGCGCGCATCCCGTGCGGGCCGGTCAACGACTTCGCGCAGGCGCTCTCGGACCCGCAGATCCTGGCGCGCGACATGGTCGTCGAGGTGCCGCTGCCCGACGGCACGAGCGTGCGGATGCCCGGCATCCCGATGAAGTTCTCCGACGCGGCGACGCCGGCGTTCGGCCCGCCGCCGACGCTCGGCCGCGACACCCGTGCCGTGCTCGCCGACCTGCTCGGCTACGACACGGCGAAGATCGACGCGCTGCGCGAGCACCGCGCCATCCAGTAGCCGAGCGACGCGCGACGACGCAGCGGCCGCGCGGACGCGGCGCCTGAGCGGACGCGGCGCGACGCACTAGCCGCGCGCGCGAGCGCGACGACGCTCAGCCGATCGCGCCGTCACGCGCCAGCGCATCGAGCTCGGCGGCTTCGTAGCCGACGCGGGCGAGCGCGCTGCGCGAATGCTCGCCGAGCGCCGGTGCGACCGGGCGGATCGCGCCGGGCTCGTCGGCGAATTTGATCGGGATGCCGAGGTGGGTCTGGCCGTCGGGAAACTCGACGCGCATCGCCCGCGCCTTCAGGTGCTCGCTCCGCATCGCCTCGGCGAGGCCCTTGACCGGCGCCCAGCAGCAGTCGATGTCGGCGAAGAAGCGCTCCCACTCGGCGAGCGTTCGGGTCAGGAAGGTCGCGGCGAGGAAGTCGCGCACGGGGTCCTGGCCGCGGCCGGGCGGCAGCTTGCAGAGCGCGAGCAGGTCGGGCCGGCCGAGCGCGTTCAATACGTTCGCGCAGAACTTGAGCTCGCTGCCGCCGAGCGTGATCGAGCGGCCGTCGGCGCAGCGGTAGACGTTGTAGAACGCGGTGCCGCCGAGCGTGCGCTCGCTCGTCGTGTCGAGCTCGCGGCCCTCGGCGAAGACCGGGCTGATGTTGTTCACGGTCCACGAGACGATGCTGTCCTGCATCGAGATGTCGAGCGTGTCGCCCTGGCCGGTCTTCTCGCGCCGCAAGAGCGCCATCAGGATCCCCGAGAGCGCCATCAGCGAGCTCGCCATGTCGACGGCAGGCAGGCCGAGGATGCCGGGCTCGCCGTCGTGGCCGCGATTCAGGCTGACGATTCCGGACTCCGCCGCGATCGAGAGGTCGTGCGCCGGCCGCTGCGCCAGCGGGCCGCTCTGGCCGAACGCCGAGATCGAGCAGTAGACGAGGCGCGGGTTGACCGCGCGCACGGCCTTCGCGCCGATGCCCAGGCGGTCGACGACGCCGGGACGGAACGCCTCGACGACGACGTCGGCCGTCGCCGCGAGGCGAAGGAAGGCCTCGACCGCGGCCGGCTGCTTGAGGTCGAGAACGACGCTCTGCTTGTTGCGATGGGTGTTGCCGAACCAGACGGTCATGCCGTGCTGGCTCGCGCCGAGCGCGCGCGTCGGCTCGCCGGCGTGCGGCTCGATGCGGATCACCTCGGCGCCGTGGTCGGCCATCATCATCGTCAGATGCGGCCCGGGCAGGAACGTCGACAGGTCGAGGACCTTGATGCCTTCGAGCTTCATCGCGGCCGCGCCGTCAGATCTTGTAGCGGCTGATGAGCTGCTTGGCGATCACCTGGCGCAGGATCTCGTTCGTGCCCTCGCCGATCACCATCAGCATCGAGTCGCGGTAGAAGCGCTCGATCTCGTACTCGACCGAGAGGCTGTAGCCGCCGAAGATGCGCATCGCTTCCTGCGAGCAGAAGACGCCCGCCTCCGAGCCCGCGAGCTTGGCCATCGCCGCCTCGAGGTCGCAGCGCTCGCCCTTGTCGTACATGCGCGCCGCGCTCTCGATCAGCTTCTTCGCGCCCTCGACCTGCGTCGCCATGTCGGCGAGCTTGAGCTGGATCGCCTGGTGCTCGCAGATCGGCTTGCCGAAGGCGCTGCGCTCCTGGGCGTAGCGCAAGGCCATCCTGAGCGACCCTTCGGCGATGCCGGCGCCGCGCGAGGCGACGTTGATGCGGCCCAGCTCGAGGCCGCCGGCGGTCTGCGCGAAGCCCTTGCCTTCTTCGCCGCCGAGCAGGTTTTCCTTCGGCACGCGGTAGTCGTCGAAGCTGAGCTGGCAGGTGTCGATGGCGCGGTAGGCCATCTTCTTCAGCTTGGCGTCGACGTTGTAGCCCGGGCCCTTCTCGGCGATGAGCAGGCTCATGCCCTTGTGGCGCGGCTTGGCGTCGGGGTCGGTCTTGACCAGCAGCAGCGTCATGTGGCCGTGCAGGCTGTTGGTGATCCAGGTCTTCGAGCCGTTGACGACGTAGTGGTCGCCGTCGCGCCTGGCGACGGTGCGGATCGCCTGCAGGTCGGAGCCGGCGTTGGGCTCCGTCAGGCCGAGGCTGCCGCGCAGCTCGCCGCTCGCCATCTTCGGCAGGTACTTCCGCTTCTGCGCCTCGGTGCCGTTGCGCTCGATCGCCGAGGCGGCGATGAGGTGCGAGTTGAAGATCCCCGAAGGCGCCATCCAGACCGAGGCGACCTTGATGACGATCTGCGCATACGTCCAGGCCGAGAG
>DASYKC010000160.1:0-55467 GCA_035995885.1 Caldimonas sp.
TTCCAGATCGAGAGCCGGGCGCAGATGAGCATGCTGCCGCGCCTGCAGCCGCGCTGCTACTACGACCTCGTCGTCGAGGTCGCGATCGTCCGGCCCGGGCCGATCCAGGGCGGCATGGTCCATCCGTACCTGAAGAACCGCACGCTGCCCGACAGCGAGGTCGACTGCCCCGAGGAGCTCAAGCCGGCGCTGATGCGGACCAAGGGCGTGCCGATCTTCCAGGAGCAGGTGATGCAGATCGCCATGCTCGCCGCCGACTTCAGCGCCGGCGAGGCCGACGCCTTGCGGCGCGCGATGGCGGCGTGGAAAAGGCGCGGCGGCCTGTCGCCCTTCCACAAGCGCCTCGTCGGCCGGATGGTCGAGAAGGGCTACACGCTCGAGTACGCCGAGCGCATCTTCAAGCAGATCCAGGGCTTCGGCGAATACGGCTTTCCGGAGAGCCATGCCGCCGGCTTCGCGCTGCTCGCCTACGTCAGCAGCTGGATCAAGTGCCATCACGCCGACGCCTTCCTCTGCGGCCTGCTCAACGCCCAGCCGATGGGCTTCTACGCGCCGGCGCAGCTGGTGCGCGACGCGCGCGAGCACGGCGTCGAGGTGCGGTCGGTCGACGTCGCGGTGAGCGCGTGGGAGAGCACGCTCGAAGAAGGCGATGTCGTGGCGCCATCGGCGAGCGCCGGCGCACGCGGCGAGGGCGGCTCGCTGCGCCAGCCGCTGCGGCTCGGCCTCAATCGCGTCAAGGGCCTCGCCCAAGACGCCGGCGAGCGCATCGTCGCGGCGCGCAGCGAGGCGCGCTTCGCCGACAGCGAAGACCTGGCGCGGCGCGCCCGGCTCGATGCTCATGCCCTCGCCGCGCTCGCCGAAGCGGGCGCGCTGCAGAGCCTCACCGGTCATCGCCACCAGGCCGCGTGGGCGGTCGCCGGCATCGATACCCGGCCGACCGAGATGCTGCGCGCGACGCGCGCCCACGAGGCCGGCGTCGCGCTCGCCGCGCCGAGCGAAGGCGAGGAGACGCTCGCCGACTACCGCGCCCTCGGCCTCACCCTGAACCGCCATCCGCTCGCCCTGCTGCGCTCGCAGCTCGCCGCCTTCCGCATCGAGCCGGCGTCGCGCCTGCGCCTGTACCCGGACGGCCGGCTCGCGCGCGCGAGCGGCCTCGTCACGCACCGGCAGCGGCCCGAGACGGCCAAGGGCACGGTCTTCGTCACCCTCGAGGACGAGACCGGCGCCGTCAATGTCATCGTCTGGCCGAAGATCGCCGAGGCGCAGCGGACGGCGCTGCTCGGCGCGACGCTGCTCACCGTCTACGGCCAGTGGCAGCGCCAGGGCGACGGCGACCGGGCGGTGATGCACCTCGTCGCCGCGAGGATGATCGACCACACGCCGCTGCTGAAAGGCCTGGTCAGCCGCAGCCGCGATTTCCGCTAGCCGGGCGGCCCCTTCGTCGGCTGCGCCGGCCTTCGCCACGGTGGCGGTCCGGCAAAATCGCTCCATGCCCGCGCAGCCGATCACCCCCGAGCTGAGACGATGGATCGTCGCCCAGGCCACGGCCGGCCATCCGCCCGACATCGTCCTCGACGCGATGAAGGCGAGCGGCTGGGACGAGGCGGTCGCGCTCGACGCCCTCGAGTCGACGATGCGCGGCCACCTCGGCGTGGCGAGCGACGACGCGGCGATCGGCGCCGAGGCCGCGCTCGAGCCGGCGCGGCCGGTGCCAGGTGCCACCATCGCCGCCGGCACGCCGGCGATCCACGCCGGCGACCGCGACGTCCGCGTCGTCATGGCGATGACGCTGCCGCGCGTCGTCGTCTTCGCCGACCTGCTCTCGGCCGACGAATGCGTCGAGCTGATCGCCCTCGCGCGCTCGCGCCTGGTGCGATCGGAGACGGTCGAGACGACGACCGGGGCGAGCGCCGTCAATCCGGCGCGCACCAGCGACGGCATGTTCTTCGAGCCCGGCGAGTTCCCGGTCTGCGCCCGCCTCGAGCAGCGCATCGCGGCGCTGCTCGGCTGGCCGCTCGAAAACGGCGAGGGGCTGCAGGTCCTGCGCTACGGGCCGGGCACCGAGTACCTGCCGCACTACGACTACTTCGATCCCGACGAATCCGGAACGCCGGCGATCCTCAGGCGCGGCGGCCAGCGCGTCGGCTCGATCGTCTGCTACCTCAACTCGCCCGACGCCGGCGGCGCGACCGTCTTCCCCGAGGCCGGCCTCGAGGTCGCGCCGGTGCGCGGCAACGCGGTCTTCTTCAGCTACGACCGGCCGCATCCGGCGACGCGCACGCTGCACGGCGGCGCGCCGGTCGACGCCGGCGAGAAGTGGGTGGCGACGAAATGGCTGCGCGAGGGTCGCTTCGAGTGAGGCATGCGAGCGCGGGTCGCGGAGGTGTCAACCGGCCGCGGCGGCGGCGCGTTGTCAGCCCGAGCCTCAGCTCCATCGCAACCCCAAAGGACAACTCATGAAGACCCTCATCGCCGCCGTCATCGCTTCGGTCGTCAGCTTCGGCGCTTTCGCGCAATCCGCTTCCGCGCCGGCGGCCACCACGCCGATGGCCAAGCCGATGGCTGCGCCTTCGGACATGAAGGCCACCCCGGCGCACAAGGCCACCAAGAAGCACGCCGCCAAGAAGGCCATGAAGAAGGCGTCGGCCCCCGCCTGAGCGACACCGCTCGCGCAAAAGCCCGGTTTCGACCGGGCTTTTTTTCGCGCCCGCGCGAGCGGGCGCAACGCCTCGGCCTCAGGCGTGGGCGCCGCTCGCGGAGCCGAACAGGCGGCTGCGCTCGATGCGGCGGCGCTTGCGGTCTTCCCACGTCTGCGGCCCCTCGGCCCGCCAGCGCTCGACGCTGCCGGCGAGCTCCTCGCGGGCGAGGCGGCGGAACGCCCGGTTGTTCGCCTCGCCGCGCCAGGCGCCGAAGCGCAGCCGCCACGGCAGCAGCGCGAGCGGCGCGGCGACCCAGTAGACGCAGCGGCGCGCCTGCCAGAACGACTGGCGCTCGAAGTTGACGCGGCCGGCGAAGCCCGTGTTGGGCTCGAACACCGCATAGCCCTCGTCGCCGGCAAGCTCGACGATCGTCTGGGCGATGTCGTTCGGGGTGTCGCCGTGGCCGCGGTAGACGAGGTAGACGCGCTCGATCCGCTCGGCCGGCAGCCGGTCGACCTCGACCTCGTCGCGGTAGACGACGATGTCGTTGTGCTGCCAGAGGGTTCGCCAGGTCGTCTTCATGCCGCGCTCTCGGGGTCGTTCTCGAAGCAGTGCCTCGCGACGAGGATAGTCGCCGGGGCGGCGCCGGTCTGTGACGATCGGCAAGCGTCGTTACGTGCGGCGCCAGCGAGGCCGGCATTGAGCCGGGGCGGGCCGCCTCGCAACGGGCCCCCGGGGTGCGCCGCTTCAGGCCCGGACGCGCGCCGCTTCTCGACGCTCAGTAGACGACGACCGAGCGGATCGACTCGCCGCGCTTCATCAGCTCGAAGCCGCGGTTGATGTCGGCGAGGTCGAGCCGGTGCGTGATGAGGTCGTCGATCGCGATCTTGCCGTCCATGTACCAGTCGACGATCTTCGGCACGTCGGTCCGGCCGCGCGCGCCGCCGAACGCCGATCCCTTCCACTGCCGGCCGGTGACGAGCTGGAACGGCCGCGTCGCGATCTCGGCGCCCGCCGGCGCGACGCCGATGATGATCGACTGGCCCCAGCCCTTGTGGCAGCACTCGAGCGCCTGGCGCATCGTCTGCGTGTTGCCGATGCATTCGAAGCTGTAGTCGGCGCCGCCGTCGGTGCGGCGGACGATCTCGTCGACGACGTTGTCGACGGCTCTCGGATCGATGAAGTCGGTCATGCCGAACTTGCGCGCCATCGCCTCGCGACCCGGGTTGAGGTCGACGCCGATGATCCGGTTCGCGCCGACCATCTTCGCCCCCTGGATCACGTTGAGGCCGATGCCGCCGAGGCCGAAGACGACGACGTTGGCGCCGGCCTCGACCTTGGCCGTGAAGAGCACGGCGCCGACGCCGGTCGTCACGCCGCAGCCGATGTAGCAGACGACGTCGAACGGCGCGTCCGGCCGGATCTTCGCGAGCGCGATCTCGGGGACGACGATGTAGTTCGAGAACGTCGACGTTCCCATGTAGTGGAGCAGCGGCCTGCCGGCGAGCGAGAACCGGCTCGTGCCGTCGGGCATCAGGCCCTTGCCCTGCGTCGCCCGGATCTTCTGGCAGAGGTTGGTCTTCCGCGACAGGCAGAACTTGCACTGGCGGCACTCGGGGGTGTAGAGCGGGATGACGTGGTCGTCCTTCGCGAGCGAGGTCACGCCGGCGCCGACCTCGACGACGATGCCCGCGCCCTCGTGGCCGAGGATCGCCGGGAAGAGGCCTTCGGGATCGTCGCCCGACAAGGTGAACCAGTCGGTATGGCAGATGCCCGTCGCCTTGACCTCGACGAGCACCTCGCCGGCCCGGGGGCCTTCGAGGTCGACGGTCTCGATCGTCAGGGGCGCGCCTGCTTTCCAGGCGACCGCGGCACGTGTCTTCATGTCGGTCCTAGACGCTGTAGTAGTCGGGAACGGTGAGCGCGCTCCACTGCGTCGGCGGCGGCTCGGCCTTGATGAGGTCGGCGGCCTTCTCGGCGATCATGATCGTCGGCGCGTTGGTGTTGCCGCTCACGACCTGCGGCATGATCGACGCGTCGACGACGCGCAGGCGCTCGACGCCGCGAACGCGCAGCTCGGCGTCGACGACGTCGAGCGCGCCGTTGCCCATGCGGCAGGTGCCGACCGGGTGGTAGATCGTGTCGGCGTGGTCGCGGATGAAGCGCTCGATCTCGGCGTCGCTGCGCGCCGCCGCCGACGCCGCCAGCTCGCGCGCGCCGTGGCCGGCGAGCGCCGGCTGAGCCAGGACATGGCGCATCACCTTGAAGCCGCGCACGAGGCGGTCGACGTCGTCGCGCTCACCGAGGAAGTTCGGGTCGATGCGCGGCGCCGCCGCCGGGTCGGCGCTCGCCAGCGTGACGCTGCCGCGGCTCTTCGGCCGCAGCAGGCAGACGTGGCACGAGTAGCCGTGGCCGAAGGGGATCGTGCGGCCATGGTCGACCAGCTTGGCGATGACGAAGTGCAGCTGCAGGTCGGGCCGCGTCTCCTCCGGCCGGCTGCGCAGGAACGCGCCGCCCTCGCCGAAGTTGGTCGTGAGGAGGCCGCGCCGATGGCGCCGCCATTCGAGCGCGCCCTTCAGGATCGCGACCGCGCCGGCGAACGACAGGCCGAACAGGTCCTTGAGGTGCGGCGCGCCGAGGACGGCGACGACGTCGACGTGGTCGTGGAGGTGGCGGCCGACGCCGGGCAGATCGTGCAAGGTGGCGATGCCGTGTCGCTGCAGGTGCGCGCCCGGGCCGATGCCCGAGAGCATGAGCACCTGCGGCGACTGCAGCGCGCCGGCCGAGAGCAGGACCTCGCGCTTGGCGCGAAACGTCCGCAAGGCGCCGCCGACGCGCGCCTCGACGCCGGTCGCGCGCTTGCCCTCGAGCAGCACCCGCGTCGTCTGCGCGCCGGTGACGACGGTGAGGTTGGCGCGGCCGAGATTCGGCGTCAGGTACGCCCTGGCCGCGCTACAGCGCTCGCCGTTCTTCTGCACGACCTGGAACACGCCGGCGCCTTCCTGGCGCGCGCCGTTGAAGTCGGCGTTGGCGGCGTGGCCGGCCTGCACCACGGCCTCGACGAACATCGGCGCGAAGCGGTGCGGGCTCGGCAGGTCCATCACGTTGAGCGGACCGCCGATGCCGTGAAAGGCGTCGGCGCCGCGCTCGTTGTTCTCGCTGCGCTTGAAGTAGGGCAGGACGTCGGCCCAGGCCCAGCCGGCATTGCCCTCGGCCGCCCAGGCGTCGTAGTCCTCGGCCTGGCCGCGCATGTAGATCATCGCGTTGATCGAGCTCGAGCCGCCGATTACCTTGCCGCGCGGCTGGTAGCCGCGCCGGCCGTTCAGCCCCGGCTGCGGCTCGGTCTCGAACGCCCAGTTGGCGCCGCCGGTCCAGCCGAGCAGCGCGAAGCCGGCGGGGCAGTGGATCAGCGCGCTCTTGTCGCCGGGCCCGGCCTCGAGCAGGCAGACGCGAACCAGCGGGTCCTCGGTCAGCCGCGCCGCCAGCACGCAGCCGGCCGAGCCGGCACCGACGATGACGTAGTCGAATTCGCCGGCGGCGCTCATGGGCGGCGCGCGCGCTCTAGAGAAGCTTCTCTGGAACGAACCAGCCGAGCAGCATGTTGTGCACGCGCAGCCAGAAGCTCGACTCGGGCTCGACGCCGAGGACCACTTCCTTGTCGTCCTCGAGCGTCAGCCACTGCAGATGCGAGGTCTTCGGCTCGAGGCGCAGGCGGTACGCGCTCTCGAGCTTGCTGATGTTGATCACGCGCAGCAGCTCCTTGGCGAGCGGCGCGCTCTCGATGAACATGCCGAACTCGGTGTTGGTGCTCGCCGAGCGCGGGTCGAGGTTCATCGAGCCGATGAAGATGATCTTCTTGTCGATCACCGCCGTCTTGGCGTGGAGGCGGCCGAGCGACGAGCCGAACATGCCGAGCCGCTTGGTGTGCTGGGTGCGCGTCGGGCTCAGCTCGTAGAGGTCGACGCCGGCCTGCAGCATGCGCGTGCGATAGCGCGAGTAGCCGGTGTGGACGAGCGGCTCGTCAGTGGCGGCGAGCGAGTTGGTGATGACCGTGACCTTGACCTTGGCGGTCTCGAGATTGCGGAACGACTGCATGCCGGTCTCGCCCGGGATCATGTACGGCGAGGTCAGGACGAGGTCGCTCTTGGCCTGCCAGACCTGCATCATCACGTCGTTGGTGACGCTCATCTCGAAGGCGATCTTGGGCGTCATCGCGAGCAGCTTCTCGGGCGGATCGGCGAAGGCGCGGGCGATTCCCCACTCGAGGCCGAGCTGGCCGGAGTCGAGCTCTTCGGCGAGCGGGCCGTAGCCGAGCAGATCCGTTCCGGGCGGGTCGGCGGGCGGCGAGGGCGGCAGCGCCGCCAGCGTCGCGTCGAACGCCCTGGCGCGCGCCGCCTTGTCGCCGAGCGGCTCGCCGACCGCCTCGATCGGGAAGACGACCTCGCTGTTCCAGTAGCGGTCGAAGATCTGCGCCATCGACTTGACGACCGCGCCCATGACGAAGGCGTCCATGTCGACGAAGTTCGCGTCGGCGGCGCGCAGGAAGTATTCGTCGGCGATGTTGCGCCCGCCCGCCACCGCCATCACGCCGTCGGCGATGAAGAGCTTGTTGTGCATGCGGTGGTTGAGGCGGCCGAAATCGAAGATCGACGCCGTGTAGCGGCCGCCGACGCCGCTCGAGCGGTTGCAGCAGAACGGATTGAAGAGGCGCACCTCGATGTTCGGGAACGACGCCAGGCCGCGCAGCAGCGGATCGGAGTGGGTCGTGTAGAGGTCGTCGACGAGGAGGCGGACGCGGACGCCGCGCACGCTCGCGTCGCGCAGCGCGCTCATCAGCAGGCGCCCGGTCGGGTCGTTCTCGAGCACGTAGTACTGGACGTCGAGCGAGGTCGAGGCGCGCTGCGCCAGCTGGATCCGGGTGTCGAGCGAATAGGCGCCGAGCGGCAGCAGGCGCACGCCGGTCTGCTCGGGCGAGGGCGCCGAGAGCGTCGCGATCTTGACGAGCGGGCTCTCGGGGTTGGGCGCCAGGGCGAGCGAATCGGTTTTGCCGACGTTGGTGGGCAGCGAGCCGCAGCCGGCGAGCGCCGCCGCGGCCGCAACCAGCGCCGCCGCCGCCAGCCGGCCGAAGGCGCCGCGGGTACCGTTCGCATCCAGCGCGCCTGCCCGTTCGTACTGGGCCCCGGGGGCGCCTTTCTCGTAAGATGAAGAGCGCATCAGCGACCGATCGGAGCTCTTCATGAAAAAGTTTCTCGCATTCATCGTGCTGATGCTCGGTTTGGCGACATCCTCATACGCAGCACTCGATGTCGGAGATGCAGCGCCAAACTTTACAGCGTCGGCGGCGCTCGCCGGGAAGGTCTACAAGTTCACGCTCGCCGACTCGCTCGCCAAGGGGCCGGTCGTCCTCTACTTCTTCCCGGCGGCGTTTTCGGTCGGCTGCTCGATCGAGGCGCACGAGTTCGCCGAGGCGATCACCCGGTTCGAGGCGCTCGGCGCTACCGTCATCGGCGTCTCGTCGGACGACATCGACACGCTCGGCAAGTTCTCGGTGCAGGCCTGCCAGGGCAAGTTCCCGGTCGCCTCCGACAACACCCAGAACGTGATGAAGTCGTACGACGCCGTGATGGCGCTCCGGCCGGACTACGCCAACCGCGTCTCGTACGTGATCGCGCCGAACGGCAAGGTGATCTACAACTACCAGAGCCTGAACCCGAGCCGTCACGTCGAGAAGACGCTGGCCGCGCTCAAGGACTGGTCGCAGACCAAGAAGTAGCCAAGGGCGCCCGAACCGGGCGCGGCGTCAGCGGCCGGCGGCGGTGACGCGCCAGACGGCGTTGCCGACGTCGTCGGCGACGAGCAGGGCGCCGGTCCTGTCGATGGCGACGCCGACCGGCCGGCCCTTGGCTTCGCCCGCGGCGCTGAGGAACCCGGTCAGCACGTCGATCGGCGCGCCCGACGGCCTGCCGTTGGCGAAGGGAACGAAGATCACGCGGTAGCCGCTCGGCGGCTTGCGGTTCCACGAACCGTGCTGGCCGACGAACATGCCTTCGCCGAACGGCGCCGGCAGCGTCGCGCCTTTCGACGAGACCAGGCCGAGCGACGCCGTGTGCGGGCCGAGGGCGTAGTCGGGCGCCACCGCCCGGGCGACGAGCTCGGGCCGCTGCGGCGTGACGCGGTCGTCGAGGTGCTGGCCGAAGTAGCTGTACGGCCAGCCGTAGAAGGCGCCGTCGCGCACGGAGGTGAGGTAGTCGGGAACGAGGTCGCTACCGAGCTCGTCGCGCTCGTTGGCGACCGTCCAGAGCGCGCCGTCGCCGCCCCAGGCCATGCCGTTCGGGTTGCGCAGGCCGCTCGCGAAGACGCGCGCGCCGCCGGTCCGGGGGTCGATCTCCCAGATCGCGGCGCGGCCTTCCTCGACCGCCATGCCGTTCTCGCCGACGTTGCTGTTCGAGCCGACGGTGGCGAAGAGGTGGGCGCCGTCGTTGCTGGCGATCACGTTCTTGGTCCAGTGGTGATTGATCGGCCCGGCCGGCAGGGCCGCGACGCTGGCCGGCGCCGCGTCGATGCGGGTGGCGCCGTCGACGTAGGGAAAGCGGACGATGCCGTCGGAGTTGGCGACGTAGAAGTCGTTGCCGACCAGCGTCATCCCGAACGGCGAATGCAGGTGCTCGAGGAAGACCGCTCTTGACTGGGCCGCGCCGTCGGCGCCGACGCCGCGCAGCAGCGTGATCCGGTCGGCGCTCGGCGTGCCGGCGCCGGCGCGCTTCATGAACTGCTTCATGAGCCAGCCCTTGATGCCCTTGCCGTCTTCCGGCTTCGGCGGCGCGTTGGTCTCGGCGACGAGGACGTCGCCGTTCGGCAGCACCGTCAGCCAGCGCGGATGGTCGAGGCCGGTCGCATAGGCGGTGACGACGAGGCCGGGCGCGGCGCTGGGCTTGTCGCCCTGCGGCCAGCCGGTGGCGGTCGCGACGTTGATGGTCGGGATCAGGGTCTTGTGCGGCGGCGGCAGCAGCGGCCGCGGGCCGGTGCCCGCGGCGAGCGGCAGGGTCGCGGTGTCGCCGCAGGCGGCGAGCGCGGCGGCCATGACGAGGAATGCGAGGAACGAAGAGACGCGCACGAGCTTCATGGCAGCCTGCCGGGAGCGGATCGATCACTCTCGCCGGCAGGCCACGCGCCTGCTGCAGGCAGCGATTGGCTCCTCCTGTCGGGCACGGGCGATGCTTTCAGGCCGCGCACGCCCCGTGCGCTTGCCAAGAGTGCACGGTTTCGGCGCCCGCGCAGGCGGGCGGCACACCGCGGACCTCGCGGCTCGCACACACTGGCTTCGCCTCGGGAGTTCTCATGTCGAACAAAGCGCGCGCCGCGCTGAAGCGGCCCCTCAAGCTCTATGCCACCGGCCACGCCGCCCTGCTGATCGGCGCCTGGGCGATGAGCGCGACCGGATCGATGTGGCCGATGGCGCTCGCCGCGTCGGCCTGTCTGATGCTGACGGCGCCGCTCGTGCGCCACTTCCTCGCTCCGGCGCCGGACCGCCACTGAGTCGACGCGCGGCGCCGCTCCTGTAGGAGCGCGCCGACGCCTCCGGCGCCGCCAAGACGACCGGCGGGAGCGGTCGCTTCCGCTTCGACGCAATCTGCGCAGGCGCCATCCTTCACCCCGGTTCTTCAACCGACCAGGAGTGATGCAGATGGACACCAACGAACCGATGCTGACGGGGCTCTTCCGCGATCGCGACAGCGCCGAGCGCGCCTATCAGTCGATCTCCGACCGCGGCTACACGCGCGACGACGTCAACGTCGTCATGTCCGACGAAACGCGCAAGCGCCACTTCAGCGGCACCGCCGACGGGCGCGAGACCGAGCTCGGCACCAAGGCGGCCGAGGGCGCCGGCATCGGCGGCGCGATCGGCGGCAGCCTCGGCGCCATCGCCGCGGCCATCGCCGCGGTCGGCACGACGATCGCGTTGCCGGGCCTGGGCCTCGTCATCGCCGGTCCGCTGGCAGCGGCGATCGCCGGCGCGGGTGCGGGCGCCGCGACCGGCGGCATCGTCGGCGCGCTGATCGGCTGGGGCATCCCCGAAGAGCGCGTCAAGGAGTACGACAAGGGCATCCGCGAAGGCGGCATCCTGATGGCGGTGCGCCCGCGCAGCGACGAGGACGCGAGCTACCTCGAGAACTCCTGGAAGACGAACCGCGGCGAGCAGGTCTACCGGTAGGCACCGCGGCGAGCCCCGCCGTCGCGGCGCGGCCGCGGGAGCCGGGCGGCGTCGCTGAATCCGCGGTCAGCGCGGATTGATCGCGAGCAGCTCGACCTCGAAGCGCAGCGTCGCGTTCGGCGGAATCATGCCGCCCGCGCCGCGCGTGCCGTAGGCGAGCTCGGGCGGGCAGACGAGCTCGGCCTTGCCGCCGACCTTCATTCGCTGCACGCCCTCGGTCCAGCACTTGATGACCCGGTTGAGCGGAAACGTCGCCGGCTCCTTGCGCGCGTAGGAGCTGTCGAACTCGGTGCCGTCGAGCAGCGTGCCGCGATAGTGGACCTGGACCGAGTCGGCCGCGCTCGGGCTCGCGCCCGTGCCCTCGCGCAGCGAGCGATAGACGAGGCCGGGGGCGATGATTGCCGCCGCGCTCGACGCCGAGCCGGCGCCGGCCTGCGCGAGTGCGCCCGACGGCCCAACGAGCGACGCCGCGGCCACCGCGACGAGGACGAAAGTGGCGAGCGAGGCGGCCGCGCGGCCGCGTCGGTGCGGGCGTGCGGGCAGAGGCAGCGATTGGATTTTCATGGCGCGATTCTGACCGAGGCAAGGCGGCATCGGCCGCGTTGGAACGTCCGCCCGCGGCGGTCGGCCGAAGCGACGAGTCCTCATGAAGTTATTCCCTCTGGCGCGGCGCGACGATGCTGCTCGCCCTTGCCGGCAGAATCGTCAGAACGTCATCGGCATGCGAACGGTCAGCGTGACATCGGGAGTGTCGCGCGTGAGACCGGCGCCGAGCGAGACGTTCAGCGTCCGCTTGTCGCCGAGCCGGTACGAATAGCCGAGCAGCAGCGTCCCGAGCTGGATGCGAACGGCGTCGGCAGCGAGCTGGCCCTGGACCTTCGTCTTGCCGACCGAGGCGTGGTCGTAGCCGATGCTGAACGACGACTTCTCGTTCAGCCCGAGGCCCATGCCGAAGTTGAAGCCGAAGATCCCGCCGGGCGCGACCTTGCCGAGGAATTCCGGGCCGGAATCGGTGTTGCGCGACACGTTGTCCCGGGCGAACGTGTACAGGTAGCTCACCGTGCCGAAGAAGACCGCCGGATCCGAGGGATAGAGCATCGTCACCGCCGGTTGCAGGCCGTAGAAGCCCGAGCCGGTCGGCAGCTCGGTCTGGATGCCGTCGTCGCGGAAGCCGACCACCGTCTTCGAGGTCTGGACCTCGAACGGATCCTTTCCGGTGCGCGACTTGAAGCGCAGGCTGCCGATGTAGTAGGGCCGGTCGAGGCCGCCATCGTTGAACTGATAGCGGGCCGTCAGCTCGACGTCGCCCAGCCCGTGTCCGGTCGAATCGAAGATCGAATTGGTCGCCGCGCCCTGCAGGAACTCGCGGCCGACGCCGGTATCGGCGCGGTAGACGTACGGGACCTTGGCTTCGAGTTCGAAGCGGTTGCTGATGCCGAAGCGTCCGGTCAGCGCACCCGTCAGCGTCGTCCGCCGGACCTCGCGAATGTCGATCGCGCCGATCAGGATCGCCGGAATGATGGTGTAGCCGACCAGCGAAATCCGGTTGCTGGACGAATACGAGTACTGCAGCGAAGGCTCGAGCACGTACTTGCCTTTCGGCGTCAGCACCCCCGGTTGCTCGAAGATCGGCGCGACTTCGGGGCGGCGCGCCGATTCGTCGGGCGCCTGGCCGACCGGGTTCGGCGCCTGCGCCACCTGTTGCGCTCCGCCGCCCGTGCCCGCGCCGCCGCGCTGTGCGGCCAACGCTTCGGTGCCGAGGGCGCGCCGCATCTCGTCGATCCGCGCCTCCTGCTCGGCGAGCGACTGCTTCAGGGCATTGAGCTGCCGCGTCTGCTCGTCGATGCGCTGCTTCAACGCGGTAAGGCGGGCGTCGGCATCGTCGCCGGGCGCGACGCTTTGCGCGCTTGCCGGCGCACCTGCAAAAACGATGGCCGTGCAACCGATCGTACCGATCGAGAGGAGACGATTTCTCTTGATCATTTCGTATCTCCCGGGCCATCTTTCGAGTCCATGAGCTCGTCGAGTTTCGATCAAGCCCGCCCTCGGGGGGAGGGTGTTTTCAGGGATACCGGAACGTGACTTCCATCACGGCCCGACGTGGGGTCGCCGACCCCCTGTTCACGGGGTGACGGATGGCTGTTCGCGTTAACTTCGACTAACGTGTTTTGCACATACATCTATAAGTCGCTGAGGTCGAGCGACGAGACGGCAGGGGACAGCTCTCATGTCAGCGAACAAGGTTCTATGCATCGGGCGGGTCGGCGTCGCCGACCCGATCTGCACCCATTTGCGATCGGCCGGCTGGGAAGTTCATCGCGCCGCGGATTTGCGCGCCGCCAAGCGCCTTCTCACCGACCGGCACTTCACCGTCGGTGTGCTGGTCTACGCCGGCGTCGACGATGCCGTCTGCGCGCAGCTGAACGCGTTTCTCGCCGTGCACGGCAATCTCGAATGGCTCGGCTGTTTCGACGCGCCGTCGCTGAAGTGCTCGACCTGCCGGGATCTGATCCTGGTGCATCTGTTCGACCATCACACGCTGCCGGTCGACCTGGACCGTATGACGGTCTGTCTCGGCCATGCCCATGGGCGCGCCACTCTTCGCGAAACCGCGGCGGTCGCCGACACGCGCGGCGATCCCGCCATCCTGGGCCAGAGCGCGGCGATCGTCGAGTTGTTGCGCCAGGTCCGAAGGACGGCGAGCGCCGACGCGCCGGTCCTGATCCATGGTGAGAGCGGCAGCGGCAAGGAACTGATCGCCGAGGCGGTGCATCGGCAATCGCCTCGGGCGAAAGGGCCGTTCGTGCCGATCAACTGCGGCGCGATCCAGGCCGGCTTGATCCAGTCCGAGCTGTTCGGCCATGCACGGGGCGCGTTCACCGGCGCCGTGGAAGAAAAGCGCGGGTTGTTCGAGGTCGCCGAGGGCGGCACGGTCTTTCTCGACGAGATCGGCGACCTTCCGCTCGATCTCCAGGTCAACCTGCTGCGCTTCCTCCAGGAAGGAACGATCTGCCGCGTCGGCGCGACCCAGGTCAAGCACCTTGACGTCCGCGTCGTTGCGGCGACCAACGTCGACCTGCAGAAGGCTGTCGTCGAGGGACGTTTCCGTGAAGACCTGTTCTACCGACTGAACGTCCTGCCGCTGCACGTCGCGCCGCTGCGCGAACGCCGCGAAGACGTCAAGGTCCTGGCGCATCACTTCTTTCGCAAGTTCTCCGCCGAGAAGAGCGCCAGGCTCAAGGGCTTCAGCCGGCTCGCCCTGATGACCATGGAAGCGCACAGCTGGCCCGGCAACGTGCGCGAGCTGATCAACCGAGTTCGCTGCTCGATGATCATGGCCGAGGGCAAGCTGATCATGCCCGCCGACCTCGGCCTCGAGGCGCCCACCAGCCCGGAGCTGCAGAACGTTCTCGACGCGGCACGTCGCAAGGCCGAGCGGGGAGCGATCTACTCGAGCCTCCAGCAGACCGGCCGCAACGTCGCGACGTCGGCGCGCCAGCTCGGCGTCTCGCGCATGACGCTCTATCGTTTGATGGTGAAGCACGGTCTGAACGCACCGCCGTGATGGCTCCGGTCGCGGGCGCGCTGATCCCGCCCACCGCCAACGTCGCTCTCGAGCGCAAGCTGCGAGGAAAGATCGAGGACAGGCGCGGCGCGAACCTGTCGCTGGGCGAGCTGGCGCCGCTCGCCGTGCGGATCGGCCTGCTCCAGAATTCCGAGACGCCGAGGCTCTCGTCCGCGCAGCTGGTCGTCTTTGCCGCGGATCATGGCCTGGCCGTCGACGACATCGGCGGGCCGAGCTCGCGCTCGACCGTCACCACCGTGCTCAGGCTCATGGACGAGAGCACGCCGCTGGTGGCGATCGCTCGAGCCCAGGGCATCGAGCTCACGGTCGTCGACAGCGGTGTCGCCGAGACCTTGTCGCCGCATCCCGGCTTGTTGCTTCGCAAGATCGCGCACGGCACGCGCAACTCGCGGCTCGGCGCGGCGATGACGACCGAGCAGGCGCATGCCGCGCTGCGCGCCGGCATGGAAATCGGCCACGCGCTCGGCGGCGATGCCATTGCGTGCGCGGGCATCGGCAGCGGCTCGGCGCAGAGCGCGGCGCTCGTCCTGGCGTGCCTGTCCGGAGCGCCGCTCGGCGAGCTGATCGACGTCGAACCGACTCCGGCGGATGCGTTTCGCAATCACCTCCTTCGCGTCCTCGACGAATCGCGCAACCGTCACGGTCACCTCGACGACCCGGTCGAGCTTCTCGCCGCCGTCGGCGGCTTCGAGATCGCGATGATGACCGGGCTGATGCTCGCCGGCGCGAGCCGGCGCCGCCTCGTCCTCGCCGATGGCATGGCGGCGAGCGCCGCCTTGATGGTCGCCAGCGCGATCGCCCCGGCGTTGCCCGAGTACTGTCTTTGCACGCGAAGCAACTCCACGTCCGCGCTGGCGAGCGCGTTCGAGCTTCTCGGCATGAAGCCGGCGTTCGATCTCGGCATCGACGCTGTCGATGGAACTGGCGCGGTGCTTGCATGGCCTCTTCTATGCTGCGCGGCGGCGTTGCTGGCACCCGTCGGCGAGCGCGAGGGCAGACCCGCACCGGGCCGCGAACACGCGGTCGCCGGTGCGCCGGCGTCACAGAAGTGAGACGCTGCATTCGTGCGAAATCGCACGTCGCGGGGCGGATGCGGGCGCATCTCGCAAGCCTTACCGGCCGCTGTCACATGGCTGATGCACTTGTCGGACGGAATGCCGTCGGCGGTAGGACGGGTCCGACGCAGGCTCGCGACAACGAGCGATTTGCGAGTCAAATCAACGACTTGGGCCCTGTGGCGCCCGAGGTATCTTTCTTGCGAAGCAGAGGTCGGATCGGCGTCGCATCGCCGTCCTATCGCAACTCACTTCCAAGGGAACCCTCATGAAGACAACGCTACTTGCGTCGTCCATCGCGCTGGCTCTGGGCGCGTATGGAACGGCGTGGGCCAATCCAACCAACAACGGTACGGACGGGACCACGTCGGCAACCACCGGAGCTCAAACCGCGACGGCAACGTCGACCCAGTCCGCCGGGGCCAACAGCCCGCAGGCGAACGAAAACTCGAAGGCGGTGCAGGTCAACAACACCGAGACCGACAGCTCGACACACACCTCCACCAAGACGTCCACAAAGACGTCGACGAAGACCTCGACCAAGACCGAGAACAAGGCGGACGACGGTTCTGCAATCTCCACGGGTGCAGGAACCTCGAATTCCGGGAAGGACTCGTTCAACACCAGTTCGTTCAACACGAGCAAGGCGATCGCGATCAGCAAGCTGAGCGGCTCGGTCACCAACATCAAGACCTACGGCCTCGGCAACAACGCCTACAACACCGGCAACGCCAACGGCGCTGCCGGCGGCAAGGGCGGCACCGGCAACGGCGGCAACGCGCAGGGTGGCAACACGACGAGCGGTGCCGGCGGCAACGGCACGGGCGGCAACGGCGGCAATACCGGTGCGGGCGGCAACGGCGGCTCGGGCGGCTCGGCCAGCAACGGCAGCGCCACGGCCGGTGCGGCGACGAACGGCAGCGCGACCAACGGCAGCTCCAACGCTGGCGATGGCGGCAACGGCGGCGACGCCAAGGGCGCAATCGGTGGCTTCGGCGGCAACAGCAAGGCGGTCGGCGGCGACGCCAAGGGCGCCAGCGGTGACGTCAAGTCCAGCGGCGGCGACGGCGAAGCGAAGGGCGGCAGCGCGCTGGCGGGCAACCTCCAGTCGACCGGCAAGGCGTCGAGCGAGAGCGAAGCGTCGGGCGGCAACGCGAAGTCCTCCAACGATTCGTACGGCGGCAACGGCAAGGCCGGCAATGCTTCGCTGGGTGGCCTCTCGGCCTCTGGTCAGAAGGCAGGCACGGGCGCTCTTGGCGCTGGCGTCGGCGTCGGCGGCAGCGCGAAGTCGTCGAGCGAAGGCGAAGGCGGCGGCAGTCGCGCAGCCGGCGGCGGCGGCGGCGGCAGTGGCAACACTGGCGCTGGCGGCAACGGCGGCAACGGCGGCACCGGCGGCGCAGGCGTGCCGACGGGTGGCGTCGGCGGCGCGGGCGGCGCGGGCGGCGGCGGCGGCGGCACGACGACCGGTGGCGCGGGCGGCAGCGCAACCAGCACGGCAGGCGCAGGCACGGCCGGCGCGGCGACCAGCACCGGCGGCGCAGGCACGGGCACCGGGACCGGAACGGCCGGAGCGGCGTCCAACACCGCGACGAATACCGGTGGTGCAGCGACCGGATCGGCGACGGGCACGGGCGGCGCAGCGACGGGCTCGTCGACCGGCACGGGCGGCGCAGCGACGGGCGGCACGGCGACCGCGAGCAGCGGCTCGAACACCGGCACGGCGACGGGCACGGGCGGCGCGGCGACCGGAACGGGCGGCGCATCGACCGGCACGAGCGGTACGGCGACAGCCACGAGCGGGACGACGACGTCCACCGGCGGCAATGGCGCGGCGGCAACCAACACGGCCGGCAACGGCGGTGGCGGCGGCGCGTCGACCAACGGCAGCGCGACCAACGGCGGCGCATCGACGTCGGCGACCAACGGCAGCGCGACGGCCGGCAACGGCGCGGTCGGCGCCAGCAGCGGTCCTGGCGGTCAGGGCGCGACAGGCACCGGCGGCACCGGTGGCACCAGCACGGCGGGCACAACCACCGGTGGCGTCGGCAACGGCGCGGTCGGCGGTGCGGGCGGCGCGGGCGGACAGAACAGCGTCAACGCCGGCAGCTGGGCCATGTCCAACACGATGACCGGAACCGCTCAATCCGCAGCGGGCATCCTGACCATCGCGCAGACGACCGGGGTCGCCAACCTCGTGCAGCAGAGCGTCAACGTGCAGGCCAACCTCAACGTCGGTCGGCCGTAACAGGGTGAGGGCGCCGGGGGGTTCGCGCCCCCCGGCTCCTCTTGCTCGATGGAATGGGACAAGCGATGTCACATGCAATGCGGATAGTCATCATCGGTGTCGCCACGCTGGCGGCGCTGTGCCTGAGCCAGAGCGTCGCGGCCGGCGACGAGGGAACGGCTGTCGCGGCGGCGCCCGCGGCGCCGGCCGAGAGCACGGCAGCCGTCGTCGTTCCGGAGCGGCCGCTCGTGTTCGGCGTCAAGCCCTTGGATCTGAAGGTGCTCGCGCGAAAGCGCGGCGGCGCCGACGTGATCAACGACATGCAGCTGAAGGGAGTCGTTGCCGACAACCGGGCGATCAACGTCACGACCGGCAACAATTTCATCACCGACGGCGCCTTCGCCAATACCTCGGGCGTGCCGCTGATCGTGCAGAACACCGGCAACAACGTTCTGATCCAGAACGCCACGATCGTCAACGTTCAGGTGAAGTAGTCGAGCCATGAAAAAGACGTGGGCGATTCTTTCGATCGCTCTTGGCGGCCTCTGCGTCAGCAGCGCAGAGGCCGGTTCCATCGACCTGCCTTTCCAGATCGGCGGTGCTTATTCAGTGCCTGCCGTCAGCATCAAGGAGGCGCGTTTCAGCGCCATGATTCGCCAGCAATACGACTTCAGTTGCGGATCGGCGGCGCTGTCGACGCTGCTCACCTTTCACTATCGGTTCCCTGTCAGCGAACAGACGGTGTTCGAGGAAATGTTCGCGCAGGGCGAGCAGGAAAAAATCAAGAGAGAGGGTTTTTCCCTGCTCGACATGAAGCGCTACCTGGAGGCGCACGGCTACGAGGCCGACGGCTTCGAGGCGCCGCTGGAGAAGCTCGCGAGCGCCGGAATTCCGGCGATCGTGCTCATCAACGAGAACGGCTACAACCACTTCGTCGTCATCAAGGGAATCCGCGACCAGCGCATCCTGATCGGCGATCCGTCGGGCGGAACCCGGGCGCTGACGCGAACCGCGTTCGAGGCGCTCTGGGTCAACCAGATCCTCTTCGTCATCAGCAACCGCCAGGACGTGGCCGGGTTCAACCAGGCCTCCGACTGGAGCGTCGCGGTGCAGGCGCCGATCGGCAGCGGCATCAATCGACAAGGCCTGGGCCAGCTGGTGATTCCAAAGTTCGGCTCCTCCGACTTCTGACGAGCGCACCGTGCGGCCCACCCCTCAAAGACTCGCCGTGCTGATGTCGCTCGCCGGGCTCGGGCTGTCGCTCGGCGAGCTGGCTCAAGCCAGGAGCGCCCCTGCGGCCGGGGCAGGCCGATCGACGTTGGGCCTGGAGGGCGCGCCGGCCGACGGCGACGGATTTTCCGCGGCGCGCAGCGGGCTCGACCTCGCGTCGATTCCTGCCGGGCCCCTCGACGTCACGCTCTCGTGGCCGGACTCGACAGCGGCGCTCTCCGAGGAAGATCGCGCCGCCGTTGCGCTGGCGATGGTGCTGATGGCCGAGCCGCCGTCGCGAGCGTCGCGACCGACGCCGGATTTCGCAGCCGCGGCGCCGCGTTGGGAGTTCAGCCCCGAGTTCCTGCGCGATTTCAGAGACGCGTCTTCTCCGGGCGAATCGTTCGCCGCGCCGACGCTGCCCGCCACGGTCGCCGCCTCGTCCACTGTCCGAAGCGAGCCCGCCGCGAACGCCGAGCGACGCGTCGCTTCGCAGCGCGAGGCGCCGACGCTGCAAGCGGAAAGGCAGGAGCTCGCGCCGATCGCGAGCGTTCACGTCGACCTGGATCTGAGCGCCGGCGCCGGTGCGATCGCCGCCCGGGGCGCTGCCGTCGACGTGAACCTCGAGCTCTCCGCGGCCCTGGATCTCAACCTCGATCTGAGCCCCGGTCTGGACCTGAACCTCGACCTGGCGCCCGAGGTCGATCTGCGCCTCGATCGTCCTCCCGTCTTCGCCCTGACTCGACTGAAGCCGCTCGGCAGCGCGAGCCCAGCTCACGGTGCTGCTCGCTCTGGCACGCCGGCGAACACGGTGTGCACTGCCGACGAGCCGATCCTTGCCCTGGATGCGGCAGCGCCGTCGCCGCCGCCTACGACGTCATTCGAGCAGGCGGCAGCGCCGGCGTCGAGCGCAGAGCCGACCGCGGCAATGGCGAGCGTGCTGCCGGCGCTGCAAGCCACGCCGGCTCCCGCGGTCGAGAGCACGCCGAAGGTCGCGGCGACGATCGTCGTGGCGTCGCATGCCGACCGGGTCCTGCGCAGCCTCGAGGTCTTGCTGACGAACGACGAGCTCGCGGCCAAGGGTTTCGGCGCGAGGCCCGAAGAAGTCTTCGTGACCTCGCACGCCGAAAGGGCGCTCCTCATGCTGGCGTCGACGTGCGCCGGCGAGGCGGCGCCGCTGCCCGCTGCCGATTCGACGCCGCGCATCTCCAAGGTCGAGCCGGCCCCGCCCGCTTCGTCGTGCAAGCCGATGGTCAAGGTCGCGCCGGCTGCCCGCCCGGCGCGCCGTTCGCCGATCGGCCCCGGTGCCGTCGCCTTGGGTCGAGGCGATCTCGACAGGGTGCGCGGCGGCTTCGAGACGAGCACCGGGCTGAAGATCTCGTTCGGCATCGAGCGCGCCGTCTACATCAACGGCGCCCTGGTCACGACGACGAGCCTGAACGTTTCCGACCTCGGCAAGGTAAACGGCGGCACGGGCACCGTGTCGACCGCGGTCGCCGGCTCGAGCAATCTCACGCTCATCCAGAACGGCCCGGGGAACACCTTCTTGAGCGGTCCGGTCTCGGCCGCCACGGTGGGCACGGTGGTGCAGAACACGCTGAACGATCAGAAGATCCAGAGCATCACGGCCATCAACGCCACCGTGAACAGCCTGCAACTCGTCAGGGCGCAGAACTTTCAGTCGACGCTGCGCGGCGCCCTCATCGATTCGCTGCGCCGCTGAGCCTCAGCGCGACCAGGTGTCGCGCAGCGTCGCGGTGCGGTTGAAGATCGGCCGCCCGGGCGCGTGATCGACGAGGTCGGCGACGAAGTAGCCGTGGCGCTCGAACTGGAAGCGGTCGCCGGCGCGCGCCGCGCCGAGCGAGCGCTCGACGAATCCGGAGACGACCTGCTTGCTCGCCGGGTTGAGGCTCGCCTTGAAGTCCTTGCCGCCGGCGTCGGGATGCGCGTCGGCAAAGAGGCGGTCGTAGAGGCGCACCTCGGCGGCGAGCGCGTCGTCGACGGCGAGCCAGGTGAGCGTGCCCTTGACCTTCACCGCGTCGGCGCCCGGCGTGCCGCTCTTGGTGTCGGCGACGAGGGTCGCGAGCACCTTCGTCACCTTGCCCTCGGCGTCCTTCTCGAAACCGGTGCACTCGACGACGTAGCCGTACTTGAGGCGGACCCGGTTGCCGGGATAGAGGCGGAAGAATCCTTTCGCAGGCACCTCGGCGAAGTCGTCGCGCTCGATCCAGAGCGCCGGGCCGAGGCTCAGGTCGCGCGTGCCGAGCTCGGGCCGCTGCGGATGCACCGGCGCATGGCAGGGCTCGCGATGGCCGAGGCTGCCGAAGGTCTCGGCCCAGTTGGTCAGCTCGAGGCGCAGCGGGTCGAGCACCGCCATCGCCCGCGGCGCCTTCGGGTCGAGGTCGTCGCGCAAGGCGATCTCGAGGCTTGCGTAATCGGTCCAGCCGCCGGCCTTGCTCGTGCCGGCGCGGTCGCAGAGGAGCCGGATCGATTCCGGCGTGTAGCCGCGCCGGCGCAGCCCGGCGATCGTCGGCATGCGCGGATCGTCCCAGCCGTCGACGATCTTCTCGTCGACGAGCTGCCTGAGCTTGCGCTTGCTCGTGACGACGTAGCTGACGTTGAGGCGCGCGAACTCGTACTGGTGCGGCCGCGGCTGCAGCAGCAGGCCGAGCGCGGCGAGGGTGTCGAGCAACCAGTCGTAGAACGGCCGCTGGTCCTCGAACTCGAGCGTGCAGATCGAATGGGTGATGTTCTCGAGCGCGTCCTCGATCGGATGGGCATAGGTGTACATCGGATAGATGCACCACCGGTCGCCGGTGTTGTGGTGGGTCGCGCGCTTGATGCGGTAGAGCACGGGATCGCGCAGGTTGATGTTCGGGCTCGCCATGTCGATCCTGGCGCGCAGCACGGCGGCGCCGTCGGCGAGCTCGCCGTTCTTCATCTGGCGCAGGCGGGCGAGGTTCTCCTCGGGCGTTCGCGCGCGATGCGGGCTCTCGCGGCCCGGAGTGGCGAAGTCGCCGCGGCTGGCGCGAATCTCCTCGGCGCTCTGCTCGTCGACGTAGGCGTGGCCGGCGCCGACGAGCGCCTCGGCGGCGCGGTACATGAAGTCGAAATAGTCGCTCGCGAAATAGAGGTGGCTCGCCTTCGCTTCGCCGAGCGCCGGCTCGGGCGCATGCCAGTCGAAGCCGAGCCAGTGCACCGCGTCGACGATCGCGTCGACGTATTCCTGCTCTTCCTTCTCCGGGTTGGTGTCGTCGAAGCGCAGGTGGCAGATGCCGCCGAAATCGTCGGCGAGGCCGAAGTTGAGGCAGATGCTCTTGGCGTGGCCGATGTGCAGGTAGCCGTTCGGCTCGGGCGGAAAGCGGGTGCGGATTCGCGCCGGATCCGGCGGCGCGCCGGCCTGATGCGCGGCGTCGCCCGGCGTGCCGGCGAAGCGTCGCCCGGCATACGTGCCGTCGGCGAGATCGCGCTCGATGATGTGGCGGAGGAAGTTGCCGCCGGTCGTGGCAGCGTCCTTGGGAAGGCTCATGAGGGGTCCGTGACGAGCGCCGATTCTAGGAGGGCACGCCCACCGCGCCTCGTCCGATGTGTGCGCTACATGGCCTTGAATCGATTCGCGTGCAGGCGGCTCACGACGAAGCGTTCCGGCCGGCCGTGCAGGCCCAGGGTGACGCGGCCGCTCTCTTCGCGCTCGGCCGACGCGATCGCGTCGGCGCGGACGACGGTGCCGCGATGGATCTGCCAGAAGCGCGTCTCGTCGAGACGCGGCAGCAGCTCGCGCAGCGCGACCCGGATCAGGTACTCGCGCGTCGCCGTCAGGACGCGAACGTACTTGTCGGCCGCTTCGAAGCAGACGACGTCGTCGATCGACACCATGTGGATCGCGTTGCCGACGCCCGCCTGGATCACGCGCAGTGGTTCCTCCCGCCGCGGCGCGGTCGGGTCGCCGCGGCCGAGAAGCGTGCGCAGCTGCTCGACCGCGGCGGCGAGGCCGCCCGGGTCGACCGCGTCCGCGCGTGGGCCTGTTGCCGCGCCGGCCGCCGGCTGGGCCGAGATCGCCTCGCGCAGGCGCGCGCAGGTCCGGGCCAGGCGCGCCCGGTCGACGGGCTTCAGCACGTAGTCGAAGGCGGCGCGCTCGAACGCCTGCAGCGCATACTGGTCGTACGCGGTCACGAAGACGACGAGCGGGAACGCCGCGCCGTCGTCGGGCCAGTCCTCGGCGAGCGCCTGCGCCGCTTCGAGGCCGCTCATCTCGGGCATGCGGATGTCGAGGAAGCAGACGTCGGGACGCAAGGCGAGCGCCTGCTCGACCGCGCCCTGGCCGTCGCCGACGATGGCGACGACCTCGAGCTCGGGCCAGAGCGCCGCCAGCTCGGCGCGCAGCTGGCCCGCGAGCAGCGGCTCGTCCTCGGCGACGAGCGCGCGTGCCCCGAGTGTCATCGTCGTCGTCGTCGTCGGCGTCGTCGGCGTCATCGCGGCGCGGCGTCGCGCGCCGCCTCGAATGCGAGCGGCAGGCGCACGGTCGCGAGCATGCCGCCCTCGCTGTCGTCGACCGCGCTCAGCGTGAACGACGCCGCGCCGCCGTAGAGCGTCGCCAGGCGATCGCGGACGTGGCCGAGGCCGAAGCCGCCGCCGCTCGACGGCAGCGCATCGGTCGCGCCGGCACCGGTGTCGCGGACGCGGATCACGAGCGCATCGCCTTCGCGCGCCGCGGCGACGTCGATGCGGCCGCCTTCGCGCTTCGGCTCGAGGCCATGGCGGATGCTGTTCTCGACGATCGGCTGGAGCAGCAGCGGCGGGATCTGAGCGGCGGCCAGCTCGTCGGGCAGCGTGAAGCGGGTCGCCAGGCGCGTGCCCATGCGAACCTCCATCAGGCCGAGGTAGTCGCGCAGGCGCTCGAACTCGGCGGCGAGCGTCTGCGCACCGGTGCGCGAACCCGCGAGCGAAGCGCGCAGGAAGGCGATCAGGCGATCGAGCATCGCCTGCGCCCGCTCCGGATCGACGGCGATCAGCGTGCGCAGGTTGGCGAGGGTGTTGAAGAGCATGTGCGGCTCGAGCTGCGACTCGAGCAGCTTCAGCCGCTGCTCGGTGGCCTGCTGCTCCGCGCGCTCGACCTCGGCGCGCTGCGTCGCGATCACCTCGCGCGACTGGAAGAAGTAGGTGATCATCACCGACGGCACGAGCGCCATCACGAGCAGCGAGAGCGTCTGCTGCAGGTTGGCGTTGAACGGGCCGGGCACGTGGCGCCCGGTGACGAGATTGGCGATCTCGTTGCCGCTGGCGTAGCCGAGGACGGCGCCGACGACGACGATGGCGAGCATCCAGTTCCAGCCCGGCCACTGGCCGCCGCCCGACGCCGCGATCGAGAGGACCGAACGCAGACGGGACGTGACGACGGCGCGGCCGATGTCGATGAACAGCCAGCACATCGTCGAGATGCAGACCGAATAGACAAGCGTCACCTCGAACGACTGGCGGAACACGGCCCACAGGCAGACGGCGATGACGAGCGCCGCGCCTTCGGTGCGCACGCCGCGCATCGCGAAGCGGCGCCAGACCTCGCCCCGGGGCAGGTCGAGCCGCGGTTGCATCGTTGCCATGGCGCCATTCTGGGCGAGCGCCGGCACCCCGGGCGGGCACGGCGCGACGAAGCTGCGCCACCGCGGCGCGAACGGGCGCCGGCGCGGCGCGGAACGCAGTGTTGGCTAGCACAGCTGGTCACGTGTCGGCGTCGAGGCGGCAGCTATATTGGCCGCATCCGTGCCCGTCGGCGCGGAGGAGAAGCGGATGACGGGGTGGGATAGATCACTCATGCCAGGGCCCTTGCTCGCGGTGCTGGCCGCGGCGCTGCTCGGCGCCTGCGCCTTGCCGCAGCGTTCGAGCCCGGCGCCAGTGGTCGTGCTGTCGCCGGCACCCCGCCCCGCGCCCGCGCCGGCGAGCGCGCCGCCGGTTCGCGCCGGCGCCGAGCGCGTCTTCCCGGCGCCGGCGATCGCGTCGCCGGTGCGGCCGTCGCCGCCCGTCGTCTTCACGCCGCTGCCCACGCCGATCGTGCCGGCGGCGATCGCCGCCCGCTTTCCCGAGCCGGCGGTGACGTTCGCGACGCCCGCCTTCGAGCCGAACCGCACGACCTTCACCGGCAACGACGAGCTGCGCGCGATCCTCCACGGCCTCGAGCGCAGCGCGACGATCGGCGAGCACGCGAGCGAGGTCGCCGTGCTGCCGCTCGGCGTCTCGCAGGTCGGCACGCCGATCGAGGCGCTCGCGTTCACGCGGCCGCCCGCGCCGCCCGCGCTCGCCGGTGCCGCGCCCGCCGTCGTCGGCGCGCCGCTGCGCCGGCCGACGGTCGTCGTCGTCGCCGCCCAGCACGGCGACGAGCCGGCCGGCACCGAAGCGCTGATCGTCGTCGCCCAGGAGCTCGCCGCGGGTCGGCTGGCGGGCGTGCTCGACCGTGTCGACGTCGTCCTCCTGCCGCGCGCCAATCCCGACGGCGCGGCGGCGTTCACGCGCGGCGCCGCCGACGGCACGGACGTCAACCGCGATCACCTCCTGCTGCAGACGCCGGAGGCGCGCGCGATCGCGCAGCTGCTCGCGAGCTTCGCGCCGATCGTCGTCCTCGACCTGCACGAGTACCCGGTCGGCGGCGCCTTCACCGCCAAGTTCGGCGGCGTGCAGCGCTTCGATGCCCTGCTCCAGTACGCGACGACGGCCAACATGGCGCCCTTCGTCACCAAGGCCGCCGAGGAATGGTTCCGCCTGCCGCTCGTCGCCGGGCTGCGCAGCGCCGGCCTCAGCGCCGACTGGTATGCGACCGTCTCGGCCGACCCGGCCGACAAGACGCTCTCGATGGGCAGTGTCGGCCCGCAGGTCGGCCGCAATGCGAGCGGCCTGCGCCACGCGGTGAGCCTGCTGGTCGAGACGCGCGGCGGCGGCCTCGGCCGCGTCGACCTCAAGCGCCGCGTCCAGTCGCAGGTCGTCGCGACGACGAACGTTCTCGCCAGCGCCGCCCGGCACGCCGACGACCTGACCAAGCTGCGCCAGTTCGTCGACCGCGAGACCGCGTCGTTCGCCTGCCAGGGCCAGGTCGTCGTCGAGGCGGCGCCGACGCCGAGCGAATACGCGTACCAGCTGATCGATGCGGTCAGCGGCGAGATCCGGCACATCAACGTCGCCTGGGAATCGGCGCTGCAGCTGCGGACGCTGAAGAGCCGGCCGCGGCCATGCGGCTACTGGCTGGCGCCGGGCCAGAGCGATGCGGTCAGGCGGCTGCGCCTGCTCGGCGTCGAGGTCCAGCAGCTCGACGAGCTCGGCGAGCTGCGCGGCGAGGCCTATCGCGAGGTCGGCCGCGAGGCGGTCGCCGGCGGCGCCGCCGCCAACGCCGGCGGGGCGACGCGGCTCAAGGTGCAGATGCAGCCGGCGCTGCTCGACGTCGCCGCCGGCGGCTACTACGTGTCGCTCGAGCAGCCGCTCGCCCATCTCGCGGTCGCGGTGCTCGAGCCCGAGGCGCCGGCGAGCTTCGCCGCCAACGGCGTCATCGCCGATCTCGGCGGCGAAGCGCGTATTCTTCTGCGGCCGGCGATCCGCATGACGGCCGTTCCCTAGGCGGCTCCGATGTAAGGAGTGGCGTCGCCGGGCCGACCCCACGACAACCAGGGAGAGCCTTCGCATGGACATCGAAGCGACCGCGCCGCCGCCGACCACCCTCGACGCCCGCGCCGCACGCCGGATCTACCGACATCGCCTGCCCGTGCGCGTGATGCACTGGATCAACGTCGTCTGCCTGACCGTTCTGCTGATGAGCGGCCTCAACATCTTCAACGCCCACCCGGCCCTCTACTGGGGGCGCGAGTCGACCTTCGCGCAGCCGTGGATCGCCTTCGGCGCACACAACACGCCGGCCGGGCCGGTCGGCTACACGCGCATCGCCGGCCACGAGTTCGACACGACCGGCGTGCTCGGCCTGTCGACCTCGCCCGACAGCGGCGCGCCGATGGCGCGCGCGTTCCCGTGGTGGGCGACGATCCCGGGCGGACAGTGGCTGGCGATGGCGCGCCACTGGCACTTCTTCTTCGCCTGGATCTTCGTCATCAACGGCGTCCTCTACCTGCTCTACACGATCTTCAGCAGGCACCTGAAGAAGGACCTCGTGCCGACGCGCGACGAGCTGAGGAACATCGGCCGCTCGATCGTCGACCACCTCAAGTTCAAGCACCCGACCGGCGCCGCGGCGACGCGCTACAACGTGCTGCAGAGCCTCACCTATCTGATCGTCATCTTCGGCCTGCTGCCGCTCGTCGTCTTCGCCGGCCTGGCGATGTCGCCGCGCATCGACGCCGTCTTCACCGGCTGGGTCGACCTGCTCGGCGGCCGCCAGTCGGCGCGAACGCTCCACTTCCTCGCCGCCTTCGGCCTCCTGCTCTTCGTCGTCGTCCACGTCGTCGAGGTGTTCATCGCCGGCGTCTGGAACGAGATGCGATCGATGATCACCGGCTGGTACGCGGTTCCCGAGGAGCACGCGAAGAAGGAGGTGCAGCCATGAAGAAGACCTTCACCCTGATGCGCGCGCGCCAGCGCGACCGCCGCCACCTGCTGCGCGGCGCCGTCGCCGCGGCCGGCTCGGCCTTCCTCGCCGGCTGCGACCGGCTGTCGCAGAACGAGTCGTTCGTCGAGACCTTGAAGAGCGCGCAGAACCTCAGCCGCGCGGCGCAGAAGGTGGTCGCGCCGCGGCCGGCGATGGCGCAGGAGTTCGGCCCGGCCGAGGTCGCCCAGACCTTTCGCAGCAACGGCTCGCTCAACCCCGGCGATGCCGACTACGTCGCCCTGCGCGACGCCGGCTTCGCCGGCTACAAGCTGAGCGTCGGCGGCCTGGTGGAAAAGCCCGTCGAGCTCACCCTCGACCAGCTCAAGGCGATGCCGGCACGGACGCAGATCACGCGCCACGACTGCGTCGAGGGCTGGAGCTGCATCGGCAAGTGGAAGGGCGTCCAGCTCGGGCCGATCCTCGACCTCGTGCAGCCGAAGCCGGAAGCGAAGTTCGTCCTCTTCCGCTGCTTCGACTCGATGGACGGCCCCTCGCTCGACGGCCACGACTCGCGCTACTACGAGAGCATCGACCTCGACGACGCGCACCACGTGCAGACGATCCTGGCCTACGAGCTCAACGACAAGGCGCTTCCGATCAGCAACGGTGCGCCGCTGCGCTGCCGGGTCGAGCGCCAGCTCGGCTACAAGCAGGCCAAGTACATCCGCGCGATCGAGCTGGTCGAGAGCTTCGCGCAGATCCGCGGCGGCAAGGGCGGCTACTGGGAAGACGAGGGCTACGAGTGGTACGGCGGCATCTGAGGCCGCGCCGGCTCTGAGGCCGCGCCGGCGCTGACATCGATCGGCGCCGCAGCGTCTAGCGCCGGCGCGAGCCGCCCAGGAGCGAGCCGAGAACGCCGCGGATGATCTCGCGGCCGACGCTCGAGCCGATCGAGCGCACGGCCGAGCGGGCTGCCGCTTCGGCGAGGCCCTCGTGCCTGCCGCCGCGCGGGCCGGTCGAGCCGAAGATCACGTCCTTCAGGCCGCCGAGCATGCCGCCGTCCGACCCGCCGGCGGTGGCCGCGGCCGGGGCGCTGCCGATCGTGCCCGGCGCCGCGGCTCCGGCGGTGCCGCCCGGCGCCGCGGCGACGCGCGCGCTCAGCTTCTCGTACGCCGACTCGCGGTCGACCTTCTTCTCGTAGACGCCGGCGACGAGCGAGCCGGCGATCAATGCCTTCCTCTCGTCGTCGCTGATCGGGCCGATGCGGCTCGCGGGCGGAATGACGAAGACGCGCTCGCTCACCGACGGCCGGCCCTTCTCGTCGAGCAGGCTGACGAGCGCCTCGCCGACGGCGAGCTCGGTGATCGCGGTCTCGATGTCGAGACTCGGATTCGCGCGCATCGTGCTCGCCGCCGCCTTGACCGCCTTCTGATCGCGCGGCGTGAACGCGCGCAGCGCATGCTGGACGCGGTTGCCGAGCTGGCCCAGGATCGAATCGGGAACGTCGAGCGGGTTCTGCGTGACGAAGAAGACGCCGACGCCCTTGCTGCGCACGAGCCGGACGACGAGCTCGATGCGGTCGAGCAGCACCTTCGGCGCTTCGTCGAAGAGCAGGTGCGCTTCGTCGAAGAAGAAGACGAGCTTGGGCTTGTCGAGGTCGCCGACTTCGGGCAGCCGCTCGTAGAGCTCGGAGAGCATCCAGAGCAGGAAGGTCGCGTAGAGGCGCGGGCTCGTCATCAGCCGATCGGCGGCCAGGATGTTGATCACGCCCATCGCGCGGCCGTTCACCGGCGTGGTCTGCATGAAGTCGGCGATGTCGAGCATCGGCTCGCCGAAGAACCTGTCGCCGCCCTGCGCATCGATCTGCATCAGGCCGCGCTGGATCGCGCCGACGCTCGCCGCGCTGATGTTGCCGTAGCCGGTCTGGAACTGCTGCGCGTTGTCGCCGACATGCTGCAGCATCGCGCGCAGGTCCTTCAGGTCGAGCAGGAGCAGGCCGTTGTCGTCGGCGATCTTGAAGACGAGCTGGAGCACGCCCTGCTGCGTCTCGTTGAGGTCGAGCATGCGCCCGAGCAGGAGCGGGCCCATGTCGCTCACGGTCGCGCGCACCGGGTGGCCGGCGGCGGAACCGGTGCCCCCACGCTCACTTTGTTGGCTGCCGCCCGAGGCGGCGCCGCTCGGCTGGGGACGGTCCGGCGCCGAGCTGTCGTCGGCGAACACGTCCCAGAGCGTCGCCGGGCATGCCGCCGGCGCCGGTGCGTCGATGCCGCGCTCCTTCAGCATCGCCGCCATCTTCGCGCTGAAGGTGCCGGGCTGGGTGATGCCGGTGAGGTCGCCCTTGACGTCGGCCATGAACACCGGCACGCCCTGGCGGCTGAGGTTCTCGGCGAGCGTCTGCAGCGTCACCGTCTTGCCGGTGCCGGTGGCGCCGGTGACGAGGCCGTGCCGGTTCGCCATCGCCGGCAGGAGGAAGCACTCGGTGCTGCCGTGCCGGGCGAGCAGGATCGGTTCGGCCATGGTGAAGAGGCAAGAAAAGGGAGGCCCAGTTTAGGGCTTGGCCGGCGACGCCCGAAGGGTCGATTCCGGGAGTCGGGCGACCCCGCGAGCACGCGTTGACAGACCGGCGCGGCACCGTCAATCTGCACGCGCTCGTCGTCCGTGCAACGCCGATCCCGGGATTCGCCATGAGCCGACCGACACGCCGCATCGTCTGCCTCGCCTTCTTCGTCGCGCTGCTCGCGCCGTGGCCGCTCGTCGCGCGCGCCGACGCCGCGCTCGACTGGCTGACGACGGTCGACGAGGCGACCGTCAAGGTGACGGGACTTCGCGGCGAGCGCGCGCGCACGATCGCCTGGCTCGCCGCCTTCAACGCCCTCGACGCGATCGATCCGCGCTACCGGCCGTACCCGCCCGCGCCGGCGCCGCTGCCTGCCGATGTGGCGAAGCCGTCGCGCGATGCCGCGCTCGCGGCGGCGCTCTACACCGCCCTCGTTGTCGAGGCCGACGCCGACCATGCGCTGCTCGTTCGCCGCTACCGTGACACGCTCGCGGCCGTGAAGGCCGCCGGCGAGCGCGACGCCGGCGCGATCCTCGGCCAGCAGGCGGCGCTGATGCTGCTCGCGGCGCGTTCGACCGATCGCCTCGGCCGCATCGAGCCGCAGGCGCGGCCGGCGGCGCCCGGCGTGTTCGTCGAGGCGGCGTGGGCCAAGACGCCGCGCTCGGTCGCGGCGGCGAGCCTCGCGCCGTTCGGCGTCCGTTCGCCGCTCGCCTTCGATCCGGGTCCGCCGCCGGCGCCGGGCAGCGACGTCGCCGGCCGGGAGATCGCCGAGGTACGCGCGCTCGGCGGCGCGGCGAGCTCGGCGCGCAGCGCCGAGCAGACCGCGGCGGCGCTGTTCTGGGCCTCGGGCGATCCGTCCGACTTTTCGACCTGGCTGAAGGGCGCGATCGACGCGCGCAAGCTCGATGCCCTCGACGTCGCCCGCATCGCCGCGCTCGACGCGATGATCGGCATCGACACCGGCATCGTCGGCACGACGCTGAAGGAGCGCTATCTGCACTGGCGCCCGGAGAGCGCGATCGCGGGTCCCTTCGCCGCCGACCGCGACGACGCCTGGCGACCGATGATGCGCGCGCCGAACAGCCCGCAGTACCCCTCGACGGGCGCGACGGCGGCCGGCATCTTCGAGATCGAGCTGCCTCGCCTCGTCGGCGTCGACGGGCCGATCGAATGGCGCAACAGCCAGACGCAGCAGGTGCGGCGCTGGCCGAATGCAGCGGCGCTCGCCGACGAGTTCGGCGCATCGCGGGTCTGGGCCGGCGCCCATTTCCGCAGCGCGATCGACGCCGGGCGCCGGGTCGGCAGGCAGGTCGCGAGCGAGATCCTCGACCGGCAGCTGCTGCCGCGCTGACGGCCGGCGCCGCCTCGACCCCTAAAATCGCCGCCTCCGACCAACGCGCCGCCGCCTGAGACGCCGCCGCAGCAACCGAGCACGCCATGGCGGGTCATTCGAAGTGGGCCAACATCCAGCACCGCAAGGGGCGGCAGGATGAAAAGCGCGGCAAGGTCTGGACGCGCCTGATCCGCGAGATCGTCGTCGCCGCGCGCCACGGCGGCGGCGAGCTGTCGATGAACCCGCGCCTGCGCCTGGCGGTCGAGAAGGCCAAGGGCGCCAACATGCCGGCCGACACGATCAGGAAGAACATCGACAAGGCGACCGGCAACCTCGAGGGCATGAGCTACGAGGAGATCCGCTACGAGGGTTACGGCATCGGCGGCGCCGCGATCATCGTCGACTGCATGACCGACAACCGCGTGCGCACGGTCGCCGAGGTGCGCCACGCGTTCAGCAAGTACGGCGGCAACCTCGGCACCGAGGGCTCGGTCGCGTTCCAGTTCCGCCACTGCGGCCAGCTCGTCTTCGCGCCGGGAACGAGCGAGGACGCGGTGATGGCGGCCGCGCTCGACGCCGGCGCCGACGACGTGATCGCCGACGACGACGGCGCGATCGAGGTCCTCACCGCGCCGCCCGACTTCGAGGCGGTCAAGGCCGCGCTCGAGAAGGCCGGCCTCGTCGCCGAGGTCGCCGAGGTGACGATGCGGCCGGAAAGCGTCGTCGCCCTCGCCGGCGAGGACGCGCAGCGGATGCAGAAGCTGATCGACGTCATCGAGGACCTCGACGACGTCCAGGCGCTCTATCACAACGCCGAGATGGCCGAGTGAGCGGCGCGCCGTGAAGGTGCTCGTCATCGGCGGCGGCGGCCGCGAGCACGCGCTCGCCTGGAAGCTGGCGCAGGGCGAGCGCGTCGAGGCGGTCTTCGTCGCGCCGGGCAACGCCGGCACGGCGCTCGAGCCGCGCCTGAAGAACGTCGCGATCACCGACCTCGGCGAGCTCGCCGAGTTCGCCGCCAACGAGAAGGTCGACCTCACCGTCGTCGGTCCGGAAGCGGCGCTCGCTGCCGGCGCGGTCGACATCTTCCGCGCCCGCGGCCTGCGTATCTTCGGGCCGACGAAGGCCGCGGCCGAGCTCGAGAGCTCGAAGGCGTTCGCGAAGGCCTTCATGCGGCGGCACGCGATCCCGACAGCGGCGTACGACGTCTTCGACGATGCCGCGGCCGCGCATCGCCACGTCGACGCCGCGCCGACGCCGATCGTCGTCAAGGCCGACGGCCTCGCCGCCGGCAAGGGCGTCGTCGTCGCAACGACGCGCGAGGAAGCGCACGCCGCCGTCGATGCCATGCTCGGCGGCGCCGCGCCGGCCGGCAGCCGTGTCGTCATCGAGGAGTTTCTCGACGGCGAGGAAGCGAGCTTCATCGTTGTCTGCGATGGCCGCTCGGTGCTCGCGCTGGCGACCAGCCAGGACCACAAGCGCCTCGGCGACGGCGACCTCGGCCCGAACACCGGCGGCATGGGCGCGTACTCGCCGGCGCCTGTGGTGACGCCCAACGTGCATGCGCGCGCGATGCACGAGATCATCGTGCCGACGCTCGCCGGCATGGCCGCCGAAGCTCGGCCCTTCAGCGGCTTTCTCTACGCCGGGCTGATGATCGATTCGCACGGCGCGCCGAAGACGGTCGAGTTCAACTGCCGGCTCGGCGACCCGGAGGCGCAGCCGATCCTGATGCGGCTCAAGTCCGATCTCTTCGAGCTCCTCTACCAGGCCGCGGCGCCGCACGACGGCCCGCGCCTCGACGAGGTCGAGCTGCAGTGGGACCGGCGCGTCGCGCTCGGCGTCGTCATGGCATCGGCCGGCTATCCGGCGGCACCGCGCGGCGGCGACGCCATCGCCGGGTTGCCGACCGCGGCGAGCAGCGACAGCGATGCGAACGGCGGCGATGCGGTCAAGGTCTTCCACGCCGGCACGACGCTGCGCGGCGATGCCGTCGTCACTGCCGGCGGCCGCGTCCTCTGCGTCACCGCGCTCGGCGATTCGACGCGGCTCGCGCAGCAGCGCGCCTACGAGGCCGTCAAGACGATCTCGTTCGCCGGCGCGCAGTGGCGCAGCGACATCGGCCAGCGGGCGATCCGCCGCCAGGGCGCGCCGGACGCGAGCCTGGACCCCGGCGCCGTGCGCGACTACCTGCTCGCCCTGCAGGCGCGCATCGTCGCCGCGTTCGAGCACGAGGGCGGCGACGCCTTCCTCGCCGATGCGTGGCAGCGCGAGCCGGGCGGCAAGCTCGAAGGCGACGGCGTCTCGCGCCTCGTCGAGGGCGGCAGCCTCCTCGAGCGCGGCGGCTGCGGCTTCTCGCACGTCAAGGGCAGGGCGCTGCCCCCGGCGGCGACGCAGCACCGCGGCGCCGAGCTCGCCGGCGCGCCGTTCGAGGCGATGGGCGTCTCGGTCGTCCTCCATCCGCGCAATCCCTACGTGCCGACAGTGCACATGAACGTGCGCATGCTGGCGGCGTTTCCGGCCGGCGCCGATCCGGTCGTCTGGTTCGGCGGCGGCATGGACCTGACGCCGTACTACGGCTTCGAGGAAGACGCGGTCCACTTCCACCGCGCCGCGCGTGCTGCGCTGGCGCCGTTCGGCGCCGACAAGCATCCGCGCTTCAAGCGCTGGTGCGACGAGTACTTCTTCCTCAAGCACCGCCACGAAGCGCGGGGCATCGGCGGCATCTTCTTCGACGACTTCGCCGAGGGCGGCCCGGACAACGGCTTCGCCCTGATCCGCGCCGTCGGCGACGCCTTCCTCGGCGCCTACCTGCCGATCGTGCAGCGCCGCCGCGGCCTGCCGTACGGCGAGCGCGAGCGCGACTTCCAGGCGTACCGGCGCGGCCGCTACGTCGAGTTCAACCTGGTCTTCGACCGCGGCACGCTGTTCGGCCTGCAGTCGGGCGGCCGCGTCGAGAGCATCCTGATGTCAATGCCGCCGGTCGTCACCTGGCGCTACGACTGGCAGCCGGCGCCGGGATCGCCCGAGGCGCGCCTCTACACCGATTTCCTGCCGCCGCGCGACTGGGCTGGCGCGGCACCGTCGGCCGGCGCGGGGGCGGCGGCATGAAGCGCGTCGGCGTCTTCGGCGGCAGCTTCGACCCGGTGCACAACGCCCACGTCGCGCTCGCCCGGCTCGCCCTCGAGCAGCTGCAGCTCGACGAGGTGCGCTGGATCCCGGTCGGCCAGCCCTGGCAGAAGACGCGCGCGCTCAGCGACGGCGCCGATCGCGAGGCGATGGTTCGCCTGGCGATCGCCGGCGAGCCGCGCTTCGTCGTCGACCGCACCGAGCTGCGCCGGCGCGGCACCAGCTACACGCTCGACACCGTGCGCGAGCTCGCCGCCGCCGAGCCGGCAACGCAATGGGTGCTGATCCTCGGCCAGGACCAGTACGCGGGCCTGCACACCTGGCGCGACTGGCGCGAGCTGGTCGCGATGGTGACGCTCGCCATCGCCAATCGCCCCGACGCCGAGCCGGTCGTGAACGCCCAGATCGCGCGCTTCCCGCACCAGATGGTGAGCCTGCCGATGATGGACGTGTCGTCGACCGAAGTGCGCCGCCGCGTCGCCGCGGGCGAGCCGATTGCCGAGCTCGTTCCGGAGGCGGTCGCCCGCTATATTGAGCGTCGTCAGTTGTATCGCTGACAATGCCCGCCGGGCCGCCCCAAGGGCGTTGCCGCCCCTCGGGGGCAGCGAACGCAGAGAGCCGGGGGCACCATTTCAACAGGAGCTGAATGGACATTCGCAAGCTGCAGCGCGTCATCGTCGATGGTCTGGAAGACGTCAAGGCCCAGAACATCGTGGTTTTCAACACCGAGCATCTGTCACCGCTCTTCGAACGCGTCATCGTCGCGTCGGGGACGAGCAACCGGCAGACGAGGTCGCTGGCAGCGAGCGTTCGCGACGCGGTGAAGTCGGCGGGGGAGCCGGCGCCGCGAACCGAAGGCGAGGACAACGGCGAATGGATCATCGTCGACTGCGGCGCCGCCGTCGTCCACGTCATGCAGCCGGCCATTCGCGAGTACTACCACCTCGAGGAGCTCTGGGGCGACAAGCCGGTGCGGATGAAGATCGGCGCGCCGACACCGGCGCGCCTGGTGAAGGCGGCAGCGCCGCCGGCCGAGGAGCGCCGCGCCGCGCCGCGCCGTGCCAAGGCGGCCGCGGCGCCCGCGCCGAAGGCGTCGCCGCGGCGCACCGCGTCGGCGGCGCCGGTGCGCGCCGCGCCGCGCAAGACCGCGCCGGGGCGCCACGTCGTCCGCACGGTGGGCGTCAAGTCGGCGGCCAAGAACTCGGCCGTGGCGGGTCGATCCGGCGCCGGCCGGCGCCCGGCCGCCAAGAAGACGAGCGCCAAGCGCTGAGCGCCTTCGCGCCAGGGTCGCGTCGCTCGGCCGCGCGGCGCGGGGCGCGGCACCGGCTCTTTCTCGTCCGCGTGCGGCGACGGTGAAGCTGGTCCTCGTCGCCGTCGGCACGCGCGCGCCGGCGTGGGCCGACGCCGCGTTCGACGACTACGCGAAGCGCCTGCCGCCGGAGCTGCGCCTCGAGCTCAGGACCGTCAAGGCGGAGCCGCGCGGCGGCAAGACGGCGGCGCAACTGATGGCCGCCGAGGCGGCGCGCATCGAGGCGGCGCTGCCGCGCGGCGCGCGCCGGATCGCCCTCGACGAGCACGGCGAGCGCCTCACGTCGGTCCAGCTCGCGGCGCGCCTGCTCGCCTGGCAGGGCGAGGGCCGCGACGCCGCGCTCGTCGCCGGCGGACCCGATGGCCTCGACGCCGCGTTCAAGGCCGGCTGCGACGAGACCCTGCGCCTGTCGGACCTGACCTTGCCGCACGCCTTCGTCCGCGTCCTCGCCGCCGAAGCGATCTATCGCGCGTGGTCGATCAACGCGCACCATCCCTACCATCGCGAGTAGATGAAGCCCGATGGCGTCTCTCTTCGTTCGCTGCTCGCCGAGGCGGCGGCTGCGCCCGGGCGGACCGGCGGGCGCGGCGGCTCGCTCGCTCCATCGCCGTTCGTGTACCTCGCCTCGCAGAGCCCGCGCCGGCGCCAGCTGCTCGACCAGATCGGCGTCCGCCACGAGCTGCTCGTCGCCGCCGCCGACGAGGACGTCGAGGCGCTGGAAGCGACGCGCGCCGGCGAGCTGCCTTCCCAGTACGTCGAGCGCGTGACGCGCGCGAAGCTGCGCGCCGCGAGGCGGCGCCTCGTCGCCCGCGGTCTCGTGCCGGCACCGATCCTCTGTGCCGACACGACCGTCGCGCTCGGCAGGCGCATCCTCGGCAAGCCGGTCGACGCTGCCGATGCGGCGCGGACGCTCGCCCTGCTGTCGGGCCGCAGCCATCGCGTCATCAGCGCCGTCGCGGTCGCGGCGCGCGGGCAAACGAGGCTCGCGGTCAGCGTCTCGCGCGTTCGCTTCGCGAAGATCGCGCTCGCGACGATCGATCGCTACGTCGCCGGTGGCGAGCCGTTCGGCAAGGCCGGCGCGTACGCGATCCAGAGCGGCGCCGCGGCCTGGATCGAAAAGATCGACGGCAGCTACACCGGTATCATGGGCTTGCCGCTGCACGAGACGGCTGTGTTGCTCGAGTGGGCGGGCGTCGAGGTCCGGCCCTGACACCGGAATCTCCGACCGCCAACGATGCAAGACATCCTGATCAACTGGGCGCCGCAGGAGACCCGCGTCGCGGTCGTCGAGAACGGCGCGGTCCAGGAGCTGCACCTCGAACGAACGCTCGAGCGCGGCCGCGTCGGCAACATCTACACCGGCAAGGTCGCCCGCGTCCTGCCCGGCATGCAGTCGGCCTTCGTCGAGATCGGCCTCGAGCGCGCCGCCTTCCTCCACATCGCCGATGTCCACGTCAACGGCGGCACCTCGCGCGGCGACCACTCGCCCGGCGCCGTGCCGCCGCCGCCGATCGAGCGCATCGTCTTCGAGGGCCAGACGCTCACCGTCCAGGTGATCAAGGACCCGATCGGCACCAAGGGCGCGCGCCTGTCGACGCAGATCTCGATCGCCGGGCGCCTGCTCGTCTTCCTGCCGCAGGACCAGCACATCGGCATCTCGCAGAAGATCGGCTCGCAGGAGCTGCGCGAGCAGCTGCGCGCGCGCATGATCGCGCTGGTCCAGGCCGACGACGACGCGCGCGCCGCCGGCGGCGAGGCGGTCGGCGAAACCAGCGGCTTCATCCTGCGCACCAACGCCGCCGACGCCAGCGACGCCGAGCTCGCCGACGACATCGCCTACCTGCGCACGACCTGGTCGCGCGTCCGCGAGCGCGCCTTCAAGTCGCCGCCGGGGACGCTGCTGCACCAGGACCTGAGCCTGGCCGAGCGTGTCCTTCGCGACCTCGCCGACGACCGCACGCAGACGATCCGGATCGACTCGCGAATGCAGTTCGACGAGCTCGTCCAGTTCGGCCGCGAGTACACGCCGAGCGCCGTCGACAAGCTCCAGCACTACGCCGGCGAGCGGCCGATCTTCGACCTCTTCAACGTCGACGACGAGATCGAGAAGGCGCTGCTCAAGCGCGTCGACCTCAAGTCGGGCGGCTACCTGATCATCGACCAGACCGAGGCGCTGACGACGGTCGACGTCAACACCGGCGGCTTCGTCGGCGCGCGCAATTTCGACGACACGATCTTCAAGACCAACCTCGAGGCCGGCCAGGCGATCGCGCGCCAGCTGCGTTTGCGCAACCTCGGCGGCATCATCATCATCGACTTCATCGACATGGCGCGCGAGGAGCACCAGGCGGCAGTCCTCGCCGAGCTGAAGAAGCAGCTCGGGCGCGACCGCACGCGCGTGACGGTGAGCGGCTTCACCCAGCTCGGCCTGGTCGAGATGACGAGGAAGCGCACGCGCGAGTCGCTCGCCCACATGCTGTGCGAGCCCTGCCCGACGTGCCAGGGCCGTGGCGAGGTGAAGACGGCGCGCAGCGTCTGCCACGACATCCTGCGCGAGATCCTGCGCGAGGCGCGCCAGTTCAACCCGAAGGAGTTCCGCGTCCTCGCCTCGGCGACGGTCGTCGAGATGCTGCTCGACGAGGAGAGCCAGCACTTGGCCGGCCTCTCGGACTTCATCGGCAAGCCGATCTCGCTGCGCGCCGAGCCGTTCCCCTCGCCCGAGCAGTACGACATCGTCCTGCTGTGAGCGCTGCGACGCGTCCGGCCGCGAGCGACGATCGCTTCGACCGGATCCTCGTCGTCTGCACGCGCCAGATCGGCGACGTGCTGCTGACGACGCCGCTCATCCGCGCCGCCAAGGAGCGCTGGCCCGACGCTGCGATCGACGTCCTCGGCTTCGGCGGCACGCTCGGCATGCTGCGCGGCAACCCCGACGTCGCCGCGCTGATCGAGGTGCCGGCGGGCAGCGGCCTCTGGGCATCGCGCGGGCTGCTGCGCCGCCTCTGGCGCCGCTACGACCTGGCCCTGATCGCCCAGTACTCGGACCGCGCCCACCTCTACGGTTTCGCCGCGGCGCGGCGCCGCGCCGGCCAAGTGACCGACGAGGCGAAGTCATGGTGGAAGCGCGCGCTCCTCGAGCACCGGGTGCGGATGAACAACGATCAATCGCACTCGGTGGTCGAAAAGCTCCGCCTGCTCGCGCCGTGGGTCGAGCCGCGCGGCGCGCGCCTCGTCGCGCCGCCGGCGACGCCGCTGCCGGCCGAGATCGCGGCGGCGCTGCGGCCGCCGTACGCGGTGCTGCAGGCGCCGGCCGCCGTCGTCTACAAGGAATGGCCGCTGGCACACTGGCACGAGCTGATCGCGGCGCTGCTCGGGCGCGGCCTTCAGGTGGTGCTGACGGGCGCGCCGTCGGCGGGCGACCGCGCGCTCGTCGATTCGATCCGCCTCGGCTTCGCCGCCGACCGCGTCCTCGCCGCGGCCGGCCGCCTCGACCTCAACCAGGTCGCCATGCTCCTTCGCGGCGCCGCGCTCTACGTCGGCGGCGACACCTCGGTCACGCACCTGGCGGCGGCGTGCGAGATCCCCGTCGTCGCGCTCTACGGGCCGATCAATCCGCGCTACTTCGGGCCGTGGCCGCCCAATCCGACGCTCGACGTTCCCTATGTGCCGCATGCGCTGGTGCAGCGCGTCGGCCGCATCAGCGTGCTGCAGGGAACGCCGGCGTGCGTGCCCTGCGACCGCGCCGGCTGCGAGGACCGCAACGAGAGCGCCAGCGTCTGCCTGCAGACGATGAAGCCGGCCCGCGTCGTCGCCGAGATCGACCGCATCCTCGGCCGCGTCGCTGAAGGACAATGAGGCGATGAGCGCAGGCGAAGCGATCGCAACCGGCGCGGCCCGGCCGGGCCGGCCGGTCAAGGCCGTCATCCTCGCCGGCGGCTACGGCAGCCGCCTCGCCGAGGAAACCGGCCTCAAGCCCAAGCCGATGATCGAGATCGGCGGCCGGCCGATCCTCTGGCACATCCTCAAGATCTACTCGGCCGGCGGCGTCAACGACTTCGTGATCTGCTGCGGCTACAAGGGCTACGTGATCAAGGAGTACTTCGCCAACTACTTCCTGCACATGTCGGACGTCACCTTCGACATGGCGAAGAACACGATGGAAGTGCACCAGAAGAACGCCGAGCCGTGGCGGGTCACGCTGGTCGACACCGGCGAGGACTCCATGACCGGCGGCCGGCTGCGCCGCGTCGCCGACTACGTTCGCGACCAGGACTGCTTCTGCTTCACCTACGGCGACGGCGTCGCCGACATCGACATCGCCGCCGAGATCGCGTTCCACCGCGCGCACGGCAAGCAGGCGACGGTGACGGCGGTGCAGCCGCCCGGCCGCTACGGCGCCCTCCGCCTCGACGGCGCCCGCGTCGACGGCTTCACCGAGAAGCCGCGCGGCGACGGCGGCCGGATCAACGGCGGCTTCTTCGTCCTTTCGCCGCGCGTCCTCGATCGCATCGAGGGCGATTCGACGAGCTGGGAGCACGAGCCGCTCGCCGGCCTGGCCAAGGCCGGTGAGCTGATGGCCCACATCCACGACGGCTTCTGGCAGCCGATGGACACGTTGCGCGATCGCAACCTGCTCGAGGACCTGTGGCAGGCGGGACGGGCGCCCTGGAAGCGGTGGTGAGCGGAACGGCGACGATGGCGGAGCGAGGGTCGCGATGAGCGGCATGCCGCCCGATCGCTCGTTCTGGCGCGGCAAGCGCGTCCTCCTCACCGGCCACACCGGCTTCAAGGGCGCCTGGCTGGCGCTCTGGCTGCGCCGCCTCGGCGCCGAGGTCACCGGCCTCGCCCTGCGGGCCGCCGACCCGTCGCTGTACCGGCTCGTCGATCTCGAGACGACGATCGCGAGCCGCGTCGTCGACCTGCGCGACGCCGCGGCAGTCGCGGCCGCCGTGCGCGCCGCGCGCCCGGAGATCGTCTTCCACCTCGCCGCGCAGGCGCTGGTGCGGGCGAGCTACCGCGATCCGCTCGCGACCTTCGCGACCAATACGATGGGGACGGCGCACCTGCTCGACGCCTTGCGCGATGCGGCCGACGTTCGCGTCGCCGTCGTCGTCACCACCGACAAGGTCTATCGCAACCGCGAGTGGGCCTATCCCTACCGCGAGGACGACGCGCTCGGCGGCCACGATCCGTACAGCGCGAGCAAGGCCGCGGCCGAGCTCGTCGCCGCGAGCTATCGCAGCGCTTTCCTCGCAGCGCAGGGCGTCGCGATCGCGACCGCGCGAGCCGGCAACGTCATCGGCGGTGGCGACTGGTGCGAGGATCGCTTGATCCCCGATGCGGTCCGTGCCTGGTCGACCGGCACCGTCCTTCGGGTGCGCCGGTCGAGCGCGGTCCGGCCGTGGCAGCACGTCCTCGATCCGCTCGCCGGCTACCTGCGCCTCGCCCAGAAGCTGTGGGATTCGTCGGCACGCGCCGACGCCTACAACTTCGGCCCGCGCACCGACGAGGCGGCGAGCGTCGGCGAGGTGATCGCGCTGGCGCGCGCCGCCTACGGCGTCGGCGAATGGAGCGCCGATGCGGAAGCGGGCGGGCCGCACGAGGCCGGCCGCCTCGCGCTCGAGGTCGCGCGCGCACGCAGCGAGCTCGGCGTCGCGGCGCGCTGGAGCCTGGCCGAGGCGGTCGAGCGGACGATGCGCTGGTATCGCCGCCAGCACGAAGGCTTCGCCGCGCAGACGCTCTGCGACGCCGACATCGCCGATCACGAGACTGCGCGCGCCGTGGACGCCGCCGCGCCGGCGGCGTCGCCGGCGTCGGGCCGCACCGAATGAGAAGGCTGGTCATCGAGGACACGCCGCTCGCGGGCCTGAAGCGCGTGCGGCGCAGCCGCCTCGGCGATTCGCGCGGCTTCCTGGCGCGTCTGTTCTGCGCCGACGAGCTCGCCGAAGCGGGCTGGCGCGGGCCGGTCGCGCAGGTCAATCACACGCGGACGGTGCAGCGCGGCAGCGTCCGCGGCCTGCACTACCAGGCCGCGCCGCACGCCGAGAAGAAGCTCGTCCACTGCCTGCGTGGCGAAGTGTGGGACGTCGCCGTCGACCTGCGGCGCGGCTCGCCGACCTTCTTGCGCTGGCATGCCGAGGCCTTGAGCGACGAGAACGGCGTCGCGCTGCTCATCCCGGAAGGTTTCGCGCACGGCCTGCAGACGCTCGCCGACGACGTCGACATGCTCTATTGCCATTCGGTCGCGTACGCGGCGGGCGCCGAAGGCGGGCTGCATTCGCGCGACCCGATTTTCGCGATCGACTGGCCGCTGCCGATCGCGGCACTGTCGCCGCGCGACGAGGCGCACGCCTTCATCGGTGCCGATTTCCTCGGGCTCGGCCCATGAGGTGCCGCCACTGCGCCGCCGAGCTCGATCGCGTCTGCCTCGACCTCGGCAGCGCGCCGCCGTCGAACGCCTACCTGAGCGAAGCGGCGTTGCGCGCGCCCGAGGTTTGGTATCCGCTGCGCCTGCTCGTCTGCGAGCGCTGCTGGCTGGTCCAGACCGAAGACCACGCCGGCCGCGAGGCGCTCTTCAGCGACGATTACGCCTACTTCAGCTCGTTCTCGTCGTCGTGGCTCGCCCACGCGCGCGCCTACGTCGAGGCGATGCGATCGCGCTTCGCGCTGACGCGAGAGAGCCTCGTCTGCGAGGTCGCCGCCAACGACGGCTACCTGCTGCGCTACGTCCGCGACGCCGGCATTCCGTGCTACGGCATCGAGCCGACGGCGAGCACCGCGACGGCGGCGCGCGCGCTCGGCCTCGACATCGTCGAGCGCTTCTTCGGCGTCGGGCTCGGCCAGGAGCTCGCCGTCGCCGGACGGCAGGTCGATCTCGTCGCCGCCAACAACGTGCTCGCCCACGTTCCCGACATCAACGACTTCGTTCGCGGCTTCGCGGCGCTGCTCAAGCCGCAGGGCGTCGCGACCTTCGAGTTCCCGCACCTGCTGCGCCTGCTCCAGGAAAACCAGTTCGACACCGTCTACCACGAGCACTACTCGTACCTGTCGCTGGGCGCGGTCACGCGCGTGCTCGCGAGCAACGGCCTCGCCGTGTTCGACGTCGAGGAGCTGCCGACGCACGGCGGCAGCCTGCGCGTCTTCGCGCAGCGGCGCGACACCGGGCGCCGCGACACGAGCCCGGCTGTCGATCGCGTCCTCGGCGACGAGGCGGCCGCGGGACTGACGACGTCGGCAGGCTACGAGGGCTTCCAGGCACGCGTCGACAAGGTCAAGGACGATTTCATGGCGTTCCTGATCGAGGCGCGCCGTGCCGGCCGCAAGGTCGCCGCCTACGGCGCGGCGGCCAAGGGCAACACGCTGATGAACTACGCCGGCGTCCGGCCCGACCTGATCGCCTTCGTCGTCGACCGCAATCCCGCGAAGCAGGGCCGCTTCATGCCGGGCAGCCGGATCGCGATCGTCGACGAGTCGCACCTGCGTGCCGAGCGCCCCGACGACGTCGTCCTCCTGCCCTGGAACCTGCGCGACGAGCTGATGGCGCAGCTCGACTACGTGCGTCGGTGGGGCGGCCGCTTCGTCACCGCCGTTCCCGAGCTGAGGTGCGTGCCGTGAAGATCGCCGTCAGCGGCGCGACCGGCTTCGTCGGCCGCCACGTCGTTGCTGCGCTTGAGCGCGCCGGCCACGAGCCGACGCTGTGGGTCCGGCCGTCGGCGCCGCCGTCGTCGTCGCGCCATCGCGTCGCCCGGATCGACGTCGACGATCCGCCGCCCCAGCCGTTCGAGCTCCTCGGCCGGCCCGAGGCGCTGATCCACCTCGCCTGGGGCGGCCTGCCCAACTATCCGTCGCTGCATCACTTCGAGCATGAGCTGCCGGCGCATTATGCAGTGTTGAAGCGCCTCGTCGAGGAGGGCCTCGCCACCGTCGTCGTCGCCGGCACCTGCTTCGAGTACGGCATGCAGTCGGGCCCGCTCGCCGAGACGCTGGCCGCCGCGCCGGCCAATCCGTATGCGCTCGCCAAGGACACGCTGCGACGCCAGCTGCAGGCGCTGCAACGCGAGCGGCCGTTCGCGCTGACCTGGGCGCGCCTCTTCTATCTGTACGGCGAAGGGCAGGCGGAGACGTCGCTCTGGTCGCAGCTGCGCCGCGCCGTCGAATCGGGCGCGACGACGTTGCCGATGTCGGGCGGCGAGCAGCTGCGCGACTACCTGCCCGTCGAGCTGGCCGCCGATCATCTCGTCGCGCTCGCCGGCCGGCGCCGCGAGCACGGCATCGTCAACGTCTGCTCGGGCCAGCCGGTCTCGGTGCGGTCGCTCGTCGAGGGCTGGCTCGCCGCGAACGGCTGGACCATCGGCCTCGACCTCGGCCGCTATCCGTATCCTGCCCACGAGCCGATGGCGTTCTGGGGCGATCCCGCCAAGCTCAGGCGATGCCTGCAGGACGAATGAGCGGCAGCGACGGCGCCCTGCGCGAGGTCTACCGCGCCGAGCAGCTGCCGGTGCTGCAGAACCGCATGTTCGCGAGCGCGGCGGCGGCGCGCGCGTGCGCGCGCGGCGACGTCGTCCTCGTCCAGTCGGCCGAGACCGGCCTCGTCTTCAACCGGGCCTTTCGTCCCGAGCTCGTCGAGTACGACGCCGACTACCAGAACGAGCAGGGCCTGAGCGCGGCGTTCGCGCGCCACCTCGACGCCGTCCTCGGCGTGATGCGCCGCCAATTCGCCGGCGCGAGCCTGCTCGAGGTCGGCTGCGGCAAGGGCCTCTTCCTCGAGCGGCTGCTCGACGCCGGCTTCGACGTCACCGGGCTCGATCCGACCTACGAAGGAACGAATCCGCGCGTCATCCGCGAGTTCTTCACGCCCGAGGTCGGCATTCGCGCCGAGGGGCTCGTCCTGCGCCACGTGCTCGAGCACGTGCCCGATCCGGTCGCCTTCCTCGCCGGCCTGCGCGAGGCCAACGGCGGCCGCGGCACGATCTACATCGAGGTGCCGTGCCTCGACTGGATCGCCGCCAATCACGCCTGGTTCGACATCTTCTACGAGCACGTCAACTACTTCCGGCGCGCCGACTTCGCGCGCATGTTCGGCACCGTGCACGAGGCCGGCCATTCGTTCGCCGGGCAATACCTCTACGTCGTTGCCGACCTGGCGACGCTGCGTGCGCCGCGCCGGCCGGCCGACGATGTCTTCAGCCTGCCGCCCGGCTTCCTCACTGCCATCGAGGAGAGCCGCGACCGCTTGCGCGCCGGCGGGAGCGCGGCGCAGGCGATCTGGGGTGGCGCGTCGAAGGGCGTGATCTTCGCGCTCCTGATGGAGCGCGCCGGCGCTCGCATCGACACCGTCGTCGACATCAATCCGGCCAAGCAGGGCCGCTATCTCGCCGCGACCGGCCTGCGCGTGCAGTCGCCGGACGAGGCGATGGCGCACCTGCCCGACGGCGCCGACGTCTTCGTCATGAACAGCAACTACCGCGACGAGATCGAGGCGCTCACCGCGCACCGGTTCAACTGCGTCGCGATCGAACGAGGGAATGGGCCATGAAGGAATTCGAACGCGAGGTCGCGGCGCGGATCGACGCCAACGGCGCCGACCGGCCGCTGCAGGCGGCGGCGCACGGGTTCATGACGGCGTCGATCGCCGCCGGGTACTCGTACAATTTCTCCTGGCTCGGCCGGCCGATCATCCAGTACCCGCAGGACATCGTCGCGATGCAGGAGCTGATCTGGTCGCTGCAGCCCGAGCTGATCGTCGAGACCGGCATCGCCCACGGCGGCTCGCTGATCTTCTCGGCGTCGATGCTCGAGCTGAACGCGGCCTGCGGCGGGCCGAAGGACGCGCGCGTCGTCGGCGTCGACATCGACATCCGCGCCCACAACCGCGCCGCGATCGAGGCGCATCCGATGATGAGGCGCATCACGATGATCGAGGGCTCGAGCGTCGCGACCGACGTCGTCGCCGCGGTCGGCGCGCACGCGGCGGGCAGGAAGAGCGTCCTCGTCTGCCTCGACAGCAACCACACGCATGCGCATGTCCTCGCCGAGCTCGAGGCGTACGCGCCGATGACGACCGTCGGCAGTTACTGCGTCGTCTTCGACACGATCGTCGAGGACCTGCCGAAATCGTTGAGCGGCGACCGCCCGTGGGGCCCGGGCGACAACCCGAAGACGGCGGTGCAAACGTTCCTCGCCGCCCATCCGGAGTTCGAGATCGACCGACGCATCGACCGCCAGGTGCAGATCAGCGTTGCGCCCGAGGGCTATCTCCGGCGGGTGCGCTGACGTGAAGGACGCGGGCGACGACGGGCTCGTCTACGCCTGCCTGACGCACGTCCCGCTGACGCTCGAGTTTCCGTCGTGGATCGTGCCGATCCATCTCGGCGCCGCGCAGCACGACGGCGTGCTCAACCTGCGCGACCTCGCGCCGGCATGGGATGCGCACCATCCTTCGCTCGGCTCGACGGCGGGCGCGTTCGCGCTCACGAGCCTGGTGCGTGCGCGCTTTCCGAACGCGGCCCGCGTCGGCATCTGCCAGTACCGCAAGTTCATCTCGCGCCAGCGCATCAGCGGCGTTCAGGATCCGCGCTATCGGGTCATGGATGTCGTGCCGAGGAATCAGCTCGCCGGCGATCGGCTCGCGGCCGCGCTCGATCCGGGCGACGCGATGTTTCTGGTCAGCGCGCCGCGCCGCTTCACGCGCGTGCCGTGGCACCGGCGCGGTTACCTCAAGGAGTACGCGCGCGATCACTGCGTCGAGGACCTCCTCCGCTTCACCGGCGAGGCCGTCGACCAGGGCGTGATCGAGCGGCGCGAGGTCACGGCCTTCTTTGGCGAGGACGTGATCGTTCCCGGCGGTGTCGAGCTCGGCGTCTATCCGGCGCCGTTCTGGCTCGAGAGCACCGCGAAGATCGAGGGCGTCGTGCGCGCCTGCGTCGCCAAGCACGCGACGGTGCGCGACGCCTACCAGGCGCGGCTGTGGTCGTTCTGCGCCGAGCGCCTCGGCAGCTGGCTGCTGCTCAAGCGCTTCCGTGTCGAGGTTGCCGGCGGCTTCGGCGCCGGCATCGAATCGATCGATCGGCGGCGCTGGTCGAAGCGCTTCGCCGGCCAGCTCAACCTCGTCACCGACAGCGAGGCGCATGCCGGCTATTCGGCCGGCGCCTGATCGGCATCGGCGCGCGCCCGGGGCGCGTCACAGCGCGTCAAAGCGGGTCAGAGATAGCGCGCGTCGCGCCAGGCGCCGGCGTCGCGCAGCATGTGCATCGCGTAGCCGTGCGCGCCGCGTTCCTGCTCGACCCAGTGCTGGGCCAGCCGCTGGCGCTCGGCCTTGAAGCGCTTGCGCGCCCACCAGCTCATGCCCAGCCTGGCGTAGAAGTAGTCGCGGTCGCCGAGGTCCTTCTGGCCGGTCTCGAGCTTGATCGCCTTCTGCGTGATCGAGCCGAAGTGATGGAGCAGCGCGTCGCCGACGGTGCCGACCGGGACGCCGTTCCGCTGGCAGCGCACCAGGTACTCGACGTCCTCGCGGCCGCCGAGGCGACGATCGGTGTCGAGGAAGCCGATCGACTCGAACACCTTCCGGCGCACCGCGAAGCAGACGCCGTGGAACCAGCCGGGCCGGATCGTTCCGGCCATCGCGCCGACGAAGGCCGCGGCATGCGCCGCGAAGTCGTAGTCGAGCTCGCCCTCGGCGAGCGCCGGGCTGACGACGTCGAGGCCGTGCCTGTCGGCGGCGTCGAGCATGGCGTCGATGGCGCGATCGCTGACGACGACGTCGTTGTTGAGGAGGACGACCCAGTCGGCGTCGGCGAGCAGGGCGCCCTGCGTCCAAGCGCCGCCGCAGCCGAGGTTGACGGCGTTGTGCACCGAGCGGATGGCAGGGTTCGCGGCGAGCCAGGCCGGCGTGCCGTCGCTGCTGCCGTTGTCGATGACGAGGATCGCCTCGGCCGGCGTGCCGTGCGCGAGCAGGCTCTCGATGCACTGCTTCGTGTAGCGCAGCTCGTTGAGGACGGGGATGACGACGAGGTATCGCATCACCGGCGCGCATCCGTCACGGCTTGGCGCGCGGCACGCGGCCCATCAGGTAGAACTCGTCGTTGGGCCGCATCGAGCTGACGTTGGCGATGCGGTTCGAGAGGCCGAAGAGCGCGGCGATGCCGGCGATGTCCCAGGCGTCGTCGTCGCTGAAGCCGTGCTCGCGGAGGGCGGCGAAGTCGGCGTCGCCGACGAGGTGCGATTCGCTCGTCACCTTGACCGCGAAGTCGAGCATCGCCCGCTGGCGCGGCGTGATGTCGGCCTTCCGGTGATTGACCGCGACCTGATCGGCGACGAGCGGATTCTTCTCGTAGATGCGCAGCAGCGCGCCGTGCGCGACGACGCAGTAGAGGCACCGGTTGATGCCGCTGGCCGCGACGATGATCATCTCCTTGTCGCCCTTGCCGAGGCCCGACTCGCGCAGGAGGAGTGCGTCGTGGTAGGCGAAGAAGGCGCGGAACTCGGCCGGCCGGTGGGCGAAGGCGAGGAAGACGTTGGGGACGAAGCCGGCCTTCTCCTGAACTTCGAGGATCTTGGCGCGCACGTCGTCGGGCAGGCCTTCGAGGGCGGGGACGGGAAAGCGGCTGATCGGCCGCGTGGCCGTGGGCGCCGTCGTCGCGGCAGAGGATTCGGGCTCGGCCATGTTCAGCTCCTGAATTGCAGCGCGTGCAGGCGCGCATAGAGGCCGCCCGCGGCGAGCAGCTCGGCGTGGCTGCCCGATTCGACGACGCGCCCGGCGTCGATCACGACGATCCGGTCGGCGCGCTCGATTGTCGACAGGCGGTGGGCGATGACGATGCTCGTTCGCCCCTTCATCAGCCGCTCGAGCGCCTGCTGGACGAGCCGCTCCGATTCGGAATCGAGCGCCGACGTCGCCTCGTCGAGGATCAGGATCGGCGCGTCCTTGTAGATCGCGCGGGCGATCGCCAGGCGCTGGCGCTGGCCGCCCGAGAACTCGCTCGCGTTGTGGCCGACGACGGTGTCGAGCCCCTGCGGCAGCGACTCGGCGAACTCGAGCAGCGAGGCCGCCGCGAGGGCGGCGCGGATCCGCGCGCGGTCGTCGCCGCCGCCCCCGGTCGTGCCGCTGCCGCCGAGCGAGACGTTGGCGGCGACGGTGTCGTTGAAGAGGACCACGTCCTGGCTGACGAGCGCGAACTGGCGCCTGAGCGCGGCGACGTTCCAGTCGGCGAGGGCGTGGCCGTCGAGGAGCAGCGTCCCCGAGGTCGGCTCGATGAAGCGCGGCAGCAGGTTGACGAGCGTCGTCTTGCCCGCGCCCGACGGGCCGACCAGCGCGACCGTCTCGCCGGCGCGCAGCTCGAGGTCGATGCGGTCGAGCGCCGGCGCTTGTGCGGCGCGGTAGCGCAGCGTCACGTTGCGCAGCGCGATGTGGCCGGCGCTGCGGCCGGGATCGAAGCTGCCGCCGCGCTCAGCGCGGCTGCCGTCGATCAGGCCGACGCCCTTGTCGAGCGCGGCCAGGCCGCGCGTGATCGGACCGGCGAGCTCGGACAGGTGCTTGATCGGCGGGATCAGCTGCAGCATGGCGACGATGAAGGCGACGAAGCTGCCGACGCTGTTGCCGCCGTGGCCGCTCTGCCAGAGGGCGGCGACGATCACGGCGGCGAGCGCGCACGAGGCGAGCACCTGCGTGATCGGCGTCATCGTCGCGGCGGCGACGACCGACTTCATCGACAGGCGCCGCAGCTTGTTGCTGACGTTCTCGAAGCGGGTCGCCTGCGACTCCTCGGCGGCATGCAGGCGGACGCTGCGCCAGGCGAGGACGTTCTCCTCGACGACGTAGGCGAGCTCGTCGGTCGAATGCTGGCCCTCGACCGTGAGCCGGTGCAGGCGCCGGCTGAACTTGCGCATCACGTAGGCGACGGCGGGCAAGAGGATGGCGACGAACACCGTCAGCTGCCAGTTGAGCCAGATCAGGTAGCCGAGCAGGGCGACGAAGCGGAGCGAGTCGCCGACCAGGCTCTGCACCGAGTAGACGAGCTGGTTGGCGCCGTTCTGGACCTCGAAGGTCAGCGTGTTGACCAGGTTGCTCGCCGCATTGCGCGTGAAGAGCAGCGGCTCGGCGTCGAGGACGCGCCGGAACATCGCCCGCCGCATCGCCTGCGTGCCGCGGTTGGCCGCCCACGCCAGGCCATATTGCGAGACGAAGCCGGCGAGGCCGCGGATCACCGTCAGGCCGACGACCGCGATCGGCACGAGCCAGAGCGGGAACGCGCTCTGCTTCATGCCGTCGTCGAGAAGGACCTTGAGCAAGGCCGGAATCGCCGGCTCGGTCGCGGCGGCGACGACCGCGCCGACGAAGGCGAGGACGAAGCCGCGCCGGCTGTCGGCGAAGAACGGCGCGATCCGGCGCAGCCGCTCGCCGAGCCGGCGCCGCGCGATCTCCTCGCTGCGGCTGGCCGTCTCGTCAGCCGGTGCCGCGGCGGCGGCCGCGGCCGCTTCGTCCGGGGCGTCGGGCATGGTCGTTGCCGGGAAGGGGGCACCGGTCGCCGCCTCGGCACGATCGGCCGTGGCGGGCGGCTCGACGCTCGCCGGTATCGTCACGCAGGGAACTCCGGGCGCTGAGGCGGACTCTGCATGAACATGAGCTTCACGTACTTGTAGTAGGCATACTCCGCGTTGTAGATCGCAAGCATCAATCCGTGCCGACCATCGAGGAATCCCAGCTTCAGCAGATACGTGCGCAGGAAAGCGAACAGGCCGTGCGCGATCGCCTTCGGCAGGCTGGCCTTCTTGCCGCGCGAGTGCATGTCGCGGGCGCTGCCGCTCGAGTAGCGGTCGAGCTTCTCGAGAACGTCGTGGACGTCGGGATAGCTGTGATGGACCAGGCTCTGCGCCAGGTCGCCGACCCGGCCTTCCACCGTCATGTGAGCATGGAGAAAATCATTCGTGAAACCGGATCTTGCGCGCCGGCCGAGCCGCAGCGTGCGGTCGGGGCGCCAGCCGCCGTGGTGCATCACCTTGCCGCAGAACTCCGACCAGCGCGGGATCCGGTAGCCGTCGTGATCGCCCTTCGCGATCGCGGCGAGGATCTCGGCGCGCAGCGCCGGCGTGATGCGCTCGTCGGCGTCGAGCGACAGCACCCAGTCGCTCGTGGCGAGCGAAAAGCCGCGCGCCACCTGCGGGCCATAGCCCGGCCAGTCGGTGACGACGACGCGCGCGCCCGCCGCCCGGGCGATCGCCGCCGTGCGGTCGGTGCTGCCCGAATCGAGCACGAGCACCTCGTCGGCGAAGGCGGCGCTGGCGATGCAGTCGCCGATTCGCGCGGCCTCGTTCTTGGCGACGATGACCACGGCAAGCGAATCGTTCGGGCGCATGTCGGCGGCGGTCGTGGTGCGGGATCGGCGATCGTGGCGGCGGTGGCGGTATGACGCGCGAGGCGCTGCTCTGGCCATTGTCCCAGATTCATTTTTCGCGCCGCCGCGCCTGCGCGGCCTTGCTCGGGCTCGCGGCGCTGCCCGCGGCGGCACAGTTCCGGGTCGAGATCTCGGGCGTCGGCGCGACCCAGCTGCCGATCGCCGTCGTCCGCTTCCGCGACGAGGACAAGACCGCGCAGTCGCCGTCGGCGATCATCCGCGCCGACCTCGAGCGGAGCGGCGCCTTCCGCATCGTCGACACGCAGACGACGAGCTTCGACGAGAGCGCGCGCCCCGAGATGGCGCAGTGGCGCTCGCGCGCCGCCGACGCGCTCGTCGCCGGCTCGGTGACGCGCCTCGCCGACGGCCGCTACGACGTCCGCTTCAAGCTCTGGGACGTCGTCAAGGGCAGCGAGCTCGGCGGCCAGAGCAGCGCCGTCGAGGCCGGCGACCTGCGCCTGGCCGCGCACCGCATCGCCGACTTCATCTACGAGAAGCTGACCGGCGAGAAGGGCGTGTTCTCGACCCGGATCGCCTACGTCACGCGCTCGGGAACGCGCCACACCCTGCGCGTCGCCGATGCCGACGGCGAGAACGGCCAGGTCGCGCTCAACAGCGGCCAGCCGATCATCTCGCCGGCGTGGTCGCCGAACGGCAAGGAGCTCGCCTACGTCTCGTTCGAGCGTCAGAAGGCGGTCGTCTTCGTCCACAACGTCGCCAGCGGCGAGCGCCGGCCGATCGCCGACTTCCGCGGCTCGAACAGCGCGCCGGCGTGGGCGCCCGACGGCGAGCGCCTCGCGGTGACGCTCTCGCGCGAAGGCGGCTCGCAGCTCTATTCGATCGGCAGGAACGGCGGCGATCCGCGCCGGCTGGCGTCGAGCCCGGCCATCGACACCGAGTCCGAGTACAGCGCCGACGGTCGCTGGCTCTACTTCACGAGCGACCGCGGCGGCTCGCCGCAGATCTACCGCATGAGCGCGAACGGCGGCGCCGCCGAGCGCGTCACCTTCAGCGGCAACTACAACATCAGCCCGGCCGTGAGCCCGGACGGCCGCACGCTCGCCTACGTCACGCGCGCGGGCAACGCCTTTCGCCTCGCCGTCCTCGACCTCTCGACCGCGGGCGCGCAGCCGCAGACGATCACCGACACCAACGACGACGAGCACCCGAGCTTCGCGCCGAACGGGCGCCTCCTCATCTACGCGACGCGAGCGCAGGGCCGCAGCGTGTTGATGACCACCACGCTCGATGGCAAGATCAAGGCTCGCCTGCCGTCGCAGACGGCCGATCTGCGCGAGCCGGTGTGGGGCCCGTACGGGCGCTAGTCGCGAGCCGCCGCGGCGCATTTCTCAGCCAGCAAAGGAAAACACCATGAACGCCTTCCATCGCCACCTTCTCACCGCCGTCGCCGTCGCCTCGCTCGCGGCCTGCTCGAGCGTCAAGCTCGACGACCAGGCGCCGGTCGAGTCGCGCAACGGCGCGAGCGTCGTCCCGGGCACCGGCTCGGGCGCCAACTCGGCCGGCAGCTCGCAGACGCGGGTCGCGCCGGTCGACGTCACCGGCACGAGCAACGTCAACTACTCGAACCTGCCGAAGATCGTCTACTTCGACTTCGACAGCTACATCGTCAAGGACGACTACCGCCCGGTGATCGAGGCCAACGCCAAGGCGCTGACGACCAACCGCAGGATGAAGATGGCCGTCGAGGGCCATACCGACGATCGCGGCAGCAGCGAATACAACCTCGCCCTCGGCCAGCGCCGCGCCGAGGCGGTCGTGAAGTCGCTGACCCTGCTCGGCGCCGACGGCACGCAGCTCGAGGCGGTGAGCTTCGGCAAGGAGCGGCCCGCGGTGCAGGGCGAGGACGAAACGGCCTGGGCCAAGAACCGTCGCGCCGAGCTGGCGGGCCGCTGAGCATGCGCGCCCTGCGCGGCCCGGCCCTCGTCGCTGCCGCCTTCGTCGCCGTCTTCGCCTTCGCCGGGCCGGCGCGCGCCGGCCTGTTCGACGACGACGAGGCGCGGCGCGCCATCCTCGACCTGAGGAAGCAGCTCGAGCAGAGCAACGAGCAGGCGCGCGCGCGCCAGGGCGAGCAGATGACGCAGATGTCGGCGCAGATCGACCAGCTCAAGCGCAGCCTGCTCGAGCTCAACGGCAACATCGACTCGCAGCGCAGCGACAACGCCAAGCTGCGCGGCCAGATCGAGGAGCTCGCGCGCATCGTCGCCGAGCTGCAGCGGAAGCAGACCGACCTGCTGCAAGGCGTCGACGAGCGCATCCGCAAGGTCGAGCCGCAGAAGGTGACGGTCGACGAGAAGGAGTTCAGCGTCGACCCCGAAGAAAAGCGCAGCTACGACGACGCGCTCGCCGGCTTTCGGCGCGGCGAGTTCGATCGCGCCGCGACCGGCTTCGGCAGCCTTCTGAAGCGCTACCCGGCGTCGGGCTATCGCCAGTCGGCGCTGTTCTGGCTCGGCAACGCGCAGTACGCCAAGCGCGACTACAAGGAAGCGATCACGACCTTCCGCAGCCTGGTTGCAAGCGCGCCCGACAGCCCGCGCGCGCCCGAGGCGCTGCTCGCCATCGCCAACTGCCAGGCCGAGCTGAAGGACACCAAGGCGGCGCGCAAGACGATCGACGAGCTGGTCAAGGCCTATCCGAAGTCGGAAGCCGCGCAGGCCGGACGCGAGAGGCTGGCGGCGCTGCGATGACCTCGATCGCGGCCGGCGTCGCCGCGGTCGCGCTCCGCGCCGAGGCCGACGCCGACCTCGAGCGTCGCTTCGGCGGCCTGCGCCGCCTTTACGGCGATGCCGGCTACGCCCGAATCCGCGCCGCCCACGTCGCCGTCGTCGGCGTCGGCGGCGTCGGCTCGTGGGCGGCCGAGGCGCTCGCGCGCAGCGGTGTCGCGGCGCTGACGCTGCTCGATCTCGATCAGGTCGCCGAATCGAACGTCAACCGCCAGGTGCAGGCGCTCGGCAGCACGCTCGGCATGGCCAAGGTCGACGCGCTCGGCGCGCGCATCGCCGACATCCATCCGGGCTGCGCGGTCGTCGCGGTCGAGGAGTTCGTCGACGAGAGCAACTGGCCGGGCTTGCTGGCGCGCTGCACCGACGTCGTCATCGACGCCTGCGACGACGTCCGCGCCAAAGCCGTGCTCGCCGCCTGGGCTCGCGCCAGCGCGACGCCGCTCGTCAGCGTCGGCGCGGCGGGCGGCAAGCGCGCCGCCGAGCGGGTCGAGGTCGGCGATCTCGCCGACGTCACGCACGACCCGATGCTCGCCGCGCTGCGCCAGCGCTTGCGCAAGCACCATGGCGCGCCGCGCTCCGGGGCGCTCGGCGTCGTCTGCGTGTTCTCGCGCGAGCCGGTCGTCCTGCCGGGCGGCGAGGGCGGCGAGGTCGACGGCAGCCTCAATTGCCGCGGCTACGGCTCGAGCGTCGCCGTGACGGCCACCTTCGGCATGGTCGCGGCGGCGCGCGCCCTCGAGCTCGCGGCGCGCCCCGCGGCCGCGGCGGGCGCGCCCGCCCCCATATAATCGTGGGCTCGGAGGGTTGTTAGCTCAGTTGGTAGAGCAGCGGACTTTTAATCCGTAGGTCGTGGGTTCGAGCCCCGCACAACCCACACGCGGCAACCTTCCGAAGCGCAGCAGGCAAGTTTCAGGGCTCTTAGCTCAGTTGGTAGAGCAGCGGACTCTTAATCCGTAGGTCGAGTGTTCGAGTCACTCAGGGCCCACCAATACTGACGGGGGATAGCGGGTTAGCACCTGCTATCCCCCTGTCTTTTGCGCTCAACCCGGTGCCAGTCTGGTGCCAAGTCTTCGCTTGATGGGGCTCTCTGGCGGCGCCGGAGGCGTGCGGACTCGAATCGCGCCTCTTAAAGCAATCAGACTTTGCTCCCGCAATCTTCGGGAGTGCGCTGTGGCGCCGAGACCAATGGCCAACATCGTGCGTCAGCATGTGGCGTCCGCCCGCAAGGCGCGCGGGATCAAGCAGAAAGAACTCGCCACCCGAATCGCCATGAGTCAGGAGAGGCTTGCGTGCATAGAGGGCGGCGCGATTGCCTGCCCGCTCTTGACTGCCTTGAAGATTGCCGAGGCGCTCGATAGGGAGGTGCGGCTCCTGTTTCCGGCGGCAATCAAGCTGCTTGGCGATCGGCGCCACGACGATCTGAGCGAAGCCGCACAGACCGAAATCTACCAAGCGGGCATCGATGCGGACATCCGCGAATGGCGCGTGAGCGCGGTGCTAAGCGGCGGTCAGGTGGTGATGCGCGAAATAGGCTCTCGAGACATGCGCCGACTCTTCAGTGCGATGCAGCGG
>DASYKC010000161.1:0-93496 GCA_035995885.1 Caldimonas sp.
CAGATGTCGACGCAGGCGTCGCACTCGATGCACTGGCTGGTCGCGAACACCGTCTGCACGTCGCAGTTGAGGCAGCGCTGCGCTTCCTTCCAGGCGGTGGCGACGTCGAAGCCGAGCTCGACCTCGACCTTGATGTTGCGCAGCGACTGGTTGACGTCGCGCCACGGCACCTTGTGACGCAGCTCGGGCGTGACGTCGTTGTCGTAGCTCCACTCGTGGATCCCCATCTTCTGCGAGACGAGGGTGACGCCGGGCGCAGGGCGCTTCTGCACGTCTTCGCCGTGGAGGAACTTGTCGATCGAGATCGCGGCGGCATGGCCCTGGGCGACGGCCCAGATGATGTTCTTCGGGCCGAGCGCCGCGTCACCGCCGAAGAAGACGCGAGGCAGGCTCGATTGCAGCGTCGTCGGATCGAGGACCGGCATGCCCCCTTCGTCGAAGGCGATGCCGGCGTCGCGCTCGATCCAGGGAAACGCGTTCTCCTGGCCGACCGCGACGAGCACGTCGTCGCACTCGAAGACCTGCTCGGGCTCGCCGCTCGAGACGAGGTGGCGCTTGCCCTTGGCGTCGCGAACGGCGCGCACCTTGTCGAAGCTCATCCCGGTGAGCTTGCCGTCGACGTGGAGGAAGGCCTTCGGCACGAGGCAGTCGAGGATCGGGATGCCTTCATGGATCGCGTCTTCCTTCTCCCACGGCGACGCCTTCATCTCCTCGAACGGCGAGCGGACGATCACCTTGACGTCGCCGCCGCCGAGCCGCTTCGAGCTGCGGCAGCAGTCCATGGCCGTGTTGCCGCCGCCGAGGACGATGACGCGCTTGCCGATCGAGGTGACGTGGCCGAACGAGACCGACGAGAGCCAGTCGATGCCGATGTGGATGCGCGCCGCGGCGTCGTTCCGGCCGGGGATGTCGAGGTCGCGGCCGCGCGGCGCGCCCGAGCCGACGAAGACGGCGTCCCAGTGCTCGGCGAGGAGGGCGCGCATCGAGTCGATCCGCGTCCCGCCGCGAAAATCGACGCCGAGCTTCAGCACATAGCCGGTCTCTTCGTCGATCACTTCCTCGGGCAGGCGAAAGCGCGGGATCTGCGAGCGGATCATGCCGCCGGCCTGGCTGTCGCCGTCGAAGACGACGACCTCGTAGCCGAGCGGCGCCAGGTCGCGGGCCACCGTGAGCGAAGCCGGTCCGGCGCCGACGCAGGCGATGCGCTTGCCGTTGCGCGCGGCGACGCGCGGCAGGTACTCGGCGATGTCGTCCTTGAAGTCGGCGGCGACGCGCTTGAGGCGGCAGATCGCGACGGGCTCGGGCTTGGCCGCCTGTGCTTCCTCGACGCGGCCGCGCCGGCACGCCGGCTCGCAGGGTCGGTCGCACGTGCGCCCGAGGATTCCCGGGAAGACGTTCGATTCCCAGTTGACGAGGTACGCGTCGGTATAGCGGCCGGCCGCGATCAGGCGGATGTATTCGGGGACGGGCGTGTGGGCGGGACAAGCCCATTGGCAATCGACGACTTTGTGAAAGTAATCCGGATCGCCGATATCGGTGGATCGCAAGTCTCCCTTTCCACACCGGCCAAGGCGCCGGTGCACTGCAATGGCGCAGGAGCAAACCTGTCGATGCTAGGCCGCGGCCTCCTGCTTGTCAGCAGGGTTTGCGTGGCGGAAACAACGCCGGAAGGGTGATCCTTGGCGCCCGCGCAGCGCCTCGTATCCGTGCGTCCTGGTTTACATAATATACATTGTCGCGCTGGCGAATGTAGGAGCCAATTAGTAATGTCGCGTTCTAGCCAAGTAGAGATGTCGCAGAGTCGGCCGCCCGGGCCCCGGGCGCTGGGATCCGGCGATGGCAAGAACAGAGGCGACGATCACGATGAGCATGCGCGAGCTCGACCGGGTCAAGACCGTGCAAGCGGTGGTCGACAGGATGTTGCCGGTGGGGCTGGCCGCGCAGCGGCTCGGGCTTAGCCGGCGTCAACTCGAGCGGCTCGTCCTAAGTACAAGGCCAGAGGACCCACGGGCTTGGTCTCCGTGAAGCGCGGTCGCCCGAGCAACCATCAGCTGGTGCCTGGAGTCGCCGATCGCGCCCTCAGCATCATCCGAGATCGTTACGCCGACTTCGGCCCCACGCTTGCCTGCGAGAAGCTACGGGAGTGCCATGGCGTGGCCCTGGCCAAGGAGACCGTGCGCTCGCTGATGACGGCCGCGGGCCTGTGGAAGCCTCGCCGCCAGCGAGCTGCCCAGATCCACCAACCTCGCAACCGCCGCGCCTGCCTAGGCGAGCTCGTCCAGATCGACGGGAGCGACCACGCCTGGTTTGAAGGCCGCGGCCCTGCATGCACCCTGCTCGTCTTCATCGACGATGCCACCGGGCGGCTGATGCAGCTGCACTTCACGCCGACCGAGTCGGCCTTCGCGTACTTCCAGGCCACGCGGGCCTACCTGGAGACGCACGGCAAGCCGGTGGCCTTCTACAGCGACAAGGCCAGCATCTTCAGGGCGACGCGCCAGTCGACCGACTTCGGCCGCACCGTCACTCAGTTCGGACGTGCCCTCTTCGAGCTCAACGTCGACATCATGTGTGCCAACTCAAGCCAGGCCAAGGGCCGCGTGGAGCGGGCCAACCTCACGCTGCAGGACCGGCTTGTGAAGGAGCTGAGGCTGCGCAAGATCAGCTCCCGAGAGGCGGCCAACGAATTCGCCCTGCACTTCGTCGCCGACTTCAACGCCCGGTTCGCCAAGCCAGCTCAGCGCGACCATGACGCGCACCGGCCACTACGCGCCGACGAGGACCTGGACCTGATCTTCAGCTGGCGCGTGCAGCGCAAGGTCTCCCGCTCGCTCACCCTGCAGCACGACAAGATCGTCTACCTGCTCGAGAACTGCGAGGCCAACCTCGCGCTCATCCACCGCTACATCGACGTCTACGAGTACCCGGACGGCCAGATCGAGATCAGAGCCGACGGCGAGAGCCTCCGCTACGAGCGCTACGACCGGCTCGGCCAGATCGACACCAGCGCGATCATCGAGAACAAGCGGCTGGGGCACGCATTGCATGCAGCACAGATCCTTCAGGCTCAGCGCGACGACCGAAGGCTCAAGGCGCCGTCGCGAACACATCGTGGTCAAGCGTCACAGCCTCTACGGGCCGCCTTCGGCGCCAGGCCGGCGAGTCAATTCACGTCAGAAGACATGGCGATCGCCGTTCGCCAAGCCTGCAGCCCGCCAAGCCCACCGAGCGCCGGCCGTCATCGAGCCGTGGCGGCGACTTGACCACCGTCGGCGTCTGCGTGGCATGCGCCACGCCGCCGGTGGACAAGTCTGCACCGAGCTACTTGCTATACCAAGGATGCGACATTTCTATTTGGCTGGCGATGCGACATCTGAACTTGGCCTTGACAGCGAAACTCAGCCCTGATCACCGAACGAGTCGTCGATGACCTCGGTCGATTCGATCGCGTCGTCGAATGCCCGCAGCTCGACGAGCGGCTTCTCGGGCCGGGGCTTGTCGAGGGGTCGGCAGATCGTGCTCTTGAGGCGCGCGAGGCGATCCGACCGCTCGAGGGCGGCGAACACGGCTTCGGGCGACGTCATCAGGGCAAAAGGGTTCAGAACCTCGTTGGTTTGCATCGGAGAACCTGTCGGCAGTCGGGTATGGACTGCCACTGTAGGAACCCGCGTCCCTGCGCAAAAGCTGGTGCGCATCGGTATGCAGCGTCGCCGAAACGCTGACAGCGGCCGTCAGCGAGATTCTGAGACGTAGAAAATAGTCTTCTGAATCAAGTGCTTGGCCGAGAAACTTGAAGCTCTATCGCCAGACTTCCAGTTCTGCACTTCTCAAGAAAGCGCTGAGGATCGTGGAACATTGCCGAGAAAGAGGCGCTCGAAATTCCGTGAAGTCGCGCTAGCGATTTCATCGATCGCGAGCCTCTTGATTTCCGCCAGCTGGCGTGCCACGAGCGGCACGTTGGCCGGCGTATTGACCTTGCCGCGCAACGGCATCGGTGCGAGATACGGGCTGTCGGTCTCGATCAGACAGCGATCGAGCGGAACGAATGCCGCGACCTCGCGAAGGTCGCTGGCGTTCTTGAAGGTCAGGATTCCCGAAAACGAGATGTAAAAGCCGAGGTCGAGCGCGGCGCGCGCCACTTCGGCCGTCTCGGTGAAGCAATGAAAGACGCCGCCCGCCTCGCCGCCCTCTTCCTCCCGAATCAGGCGCAAGGTATCGGCCGAGGCGCTGCGGGTATGGATGACGAGCGGGCGCCGGCTCGCACGCGCCGCCCGGATGTGGACGCGGAATCGCTCGCGCTGCCACTCCATCTCGGCGAGCTCACGGCCGGCGAGGCGAAAGTAGTCGAGGCCCGTTTCACCGATGGCGACGACCTTGTCGAGCCGCGTCAACGCGACCAGCCCGTCGACGCTCGGCTCGCGGCTGTCCTCCTCGTCGGGGTGGACGCCGGCGCTGCACCAGAAGCCTTCGTTCTCGAGCGCGAGCGCATGGACGCGATCGAATTCGTCGAGCGTCGTGCAGATGCAGAGGGCGCGATCGACGCTCGCCTGCCGCATTGCCGCGCGGATCTCGGGGATGCGGCCGGCGAGCTCCGGCGAGCTCAGATGGCAATGGGAGTCGACGAACACGGGTGTCTTCCTGGCATTCGCCCGGCCTGGCCGGGGCACCGGGCCGCGAGCGCCTGCGCGGCTCGCCGCGCGGCGTCAGATCGTCTGGGTGGGCTTGACCGATGAGATCGACGTGCCGAGCGATTCCTCGATCCGCGCGCGCAGGGCGCGGCTCTTCTCGTCGGTGGGGAAACGGACGCCGACGCCCTGCGTGCGCCCCCCCGAGGCGTTGGCCGGAGTGATCCAGCCGACCTTGCCGGCCACCGGATAGCGCTGCGGGTCGTCGGGCAGCGAGAGGAGCAGGTAGATGTCCTCGCCCAGCTTGTAGTCGCGCGTCGTCGGCACGAAGATGCCGCCTTCGCTGAACATCGGCATGTAGGCGGCGTAGAGCGCGCCCCGCTCGCGAAAGACCAGCTGGATGACGCTCGGTCGCGTCGCCGCCGGCGCCGGCACGGTCAGTCCACTGGGGGCGGCACGGGCTGCGGGCTGATTCATCGGGCCGAGTTTAGCGACAAGCCTTCCCCGTGACGGCCCCGTGAACGCGGCGTTTTCAACGCTTCGCGGCCCTGCCCGACCAGGCTTTCGATCGCCAGGTCGACGCCCCACGGGTGATCGACCTCCTCGGCGACTCGCGCCAGCTCGCGCGACCAGCCGAGGAGCGCGCCGATGTCGGCGTCGCCATGGAGGCGTTCGCGCGGGAAGTAGCGCGGCGAAGCGCCGCAGACGAGCGACGCCGTGTCGTGGCAGATCTTCTGCAAGGCATCGACCGCCGCCGGCAGCGGCCAGCCTTGCAGTGCGGTGGCGTCGCCGGCGGCGACCCGACGCGGCAGCGCCAGCCAGGCCGCGCCGTCGATGCCGCGTGCCGAGAGCTCGAGCGCCTCCTGCGGCTGGCCGCCGCTGGCGGCGAGGAGCACCGCCGGCTGGCCGACGCCCTGGCGTGCCAGCCAGGCCTCGGCGTCCCGGGTCGGCGGAACGGGCAGGACGATCTGCTGGCAGCGGCTGCGGATCGTCGGTAACAGGCTGTCCGGCGCCGCAGAACAGAGCAGGAATCGAGCATCGCCAGCAGGTTCTTCGAGCGTCTTCAGGAAGGCGCTGGCGGCGACCTCGTTCATGCGCTCGGCCGGATGAACGACGACGACCTTGCCGCGGCCGCGCGCCGAGGTCGTCGTCGCGAAGGCGATCGCGGCGCGAACGGCCTCGACCCGGATCTCCTTGCTCGGCTTTCGCTTCGTGCTGCCTTCGCCGGCCTCGTCGCCCTCGGCCGCGCCGGTGTCCCAGCCGAGCGATTCGCGCAGCGCTTCCGGGACGAGGACGAGGAGATCGGGATGCGAGCGTGCCGCGTGCAGCTTGCAGCTGGCGCAGCGGCCGCAGGGCCGATCGACAAGCGGCCGGTCGTTCGCCTCGCAGAGCCAGCCCTTGGCGAGCGCGAGCGCGAGCTCGAACTGGCCGACGCCGCCCGGGCCGTGGATGAGGAGCGCATGCGCCTGCTGCGTCTCGAGGTTGCGCCGCAGCGGCGCGGCGAGCCAGGGCAGCTCGCGGTCCTCGCCGGATTCGCCCTGCTCGGGCGCTTCGCCGCCGCGCGTGCTCATCCGAGGCGATCGTCGAGGGCCGCGAGCGCCGCATCGATCTGTCGCTGCACCGCGGCCTTGTCGGCGGCGCTGTCGATGCGAACGATCCGCGCCGGCGCCTCGCGCATTCGCGCCAGGTAGCCGGCACGGACGCGCTCGAAGAACGCCAGGTCCTCGGCCTCGAAGCGGTCGGCGGCGCGCGCCGCGGCGCGCCGCGACGCGGCCAGCGTCGGCTCGACGTCGAACCACAGTGTCAGCTCGGGCTGCAGCCCGTCCTGCACCCAGGTTTCGAGCGAGCGCAGCATGCGCTCGTCCTGGCCGCGCCCGGCACCCTGGTAGGCGAAGGTCGCGTCGCTGAAGCGGTCGCACAAGACGATCTCGCCGCGTTCGAGCGCCGGCGCGATGACGCGCTCGATGTGATCGCGCCGAGCCGCGAACACGAGCAGGGTCTCGGCGACGCCGTCCATCGGCCGGTGCAGCAGCAGCTCGCGCAGCGTCTCCGCGAGCGGCGTCCCGCCCGGCTCGCGCGTGCAGACGACGCGATGACCGCGCGCGCGCAGGCGCTCGGCGAGCGGCGCGATGTGGGTCGACTTGCCGGCGCCGTCGATGCCTTCGAAGGTGATGAATCGGCACGTCACGGCGTCGCCTTGCGTTGGAATCGGTTCACGGCCCGATTGTGATCGGCGAGCGTTTCGCTGAACTCGCTGCTGCCGTCGCCGCGGGCGACGAAGTAGAGCGCCCGGGTCGATTCCGGCCGCACGGCGGCGAGCAGCGACGCCTTGCCCGGCACTGCGATCGGCGTCGGCGGCAGTCCCGTTCGCAGGTAGCTGTTGTAGGGGCCGTCGGCGAGCAGATCGCGCTTCCTGAGGTTGCCGTCGAAGGCCGCGCCCAAGCCGAAGATGACGGTCGGATCGGTCTGCAGCGGCATGCCGATGCGAAGCCGGTTGACGAACACGCCGGCGACGCGGCCGCGATCGGCGGCGGTGCCGGTCTCCTTCTCGACGATCGACGCCAGCGTCAAGGCTTCGTCGGCGCTGTGCAGCGGCGTCGCCGGATCGCGTTCCTGCCACGCCTCGGCGAGGCGGCGCTCCATCGCCCGGTGCGCGCGCTTCAGCACCGCGAGGTCGCTCGAGCCCTTGCTGTACAGGTAGGTGTCGGGGTGGAAGCGCCCTTCGGGCGAAATGCCGCCGGCACCGAGCGCCGTCATCACCTCGGCATCGCTCAAGGCCGCGATGCTCGGCTTCAGCGACTCGGCACGGGCGAGCTCGGCGCGGATCTGGCGGAAGGTCCAGCCCTCGTTGAAGCGAACCGCGGCGAGCGTCTCGTCGCCGCGCACCATCTTGTCGAGCAGGCGGATCGGCGTCGTCCCGGCGCCGATCTCGTAGCTGCCGGCGCGGATCTGGCGCGCCCGGCCGGACCAGCGGAACCATTCGTAAAGCAGGAGCGGCGAGGTCTGGACGCCGGCGTGCACCCAGGCGTCGGCGATCTCGCGCGGCGTCCGGCCGGGCTCGATCGAGACCTCGACGGTCTCGCCGGCGAGCGCCAGCGGCCGCACCAGCCAGGCCGCGGCCAGTGAGACCACCGTCACCGCGAGCGCGAGCGCGACGAGCAGGAAGAAGCGACCGAATTTCATGCCGCGCGGCAGCCCAGAATCCCGTCAGTCGTCAAGACCCGTGTCTCTCGTCGCCATGGCGGCTGATGATAATGGCGCATGGCTGAAGAGATTTCGATCGGCGGCGTCTGCCGCCTCGCCGACCGCGGCGTGATCCGCGCCAAGGGCGCAGATGCCGCGAGCTTCCTGCAGAGCCAGCTCACCAACGACCTCGCCAGCCTCGCTGCGGGATCGGCGCGCCTGGCCGGCTTCTGCTCGGCGAAGGGGCGATTGCAGGCGAGCTTCGTCGTCTGGCGCGATGGCGACGACGAGTTTCTGCTGTCGTGCCCGAGGAGCGTTCTCGCGCCGACACTGAAGCGCCTGTCGATGTTCGTCCTGCGCGCCAAGTGCAAGCTGAGCGATGCGAGCGACGAGATCGCGCTGTTCGGCGTCGTCGGCCCCGCGGCCGCGGCGATGCTCGACGACGCTGCGGTCTGGCAGGCCCGTCCGCACGGCGCGTCGACGGCGATTCGCCTGCCCGACGGCGCCGGCCTGCCGCGCGTCCTTCTCGCCGCACCGCTCGGCAGCGAAGTCGACGTCGCCGCGGCGCCGGCGATGGCGCTCGAGACCTGGCACTGGCTCGAGGTCGAGAGCGGCATCGTCACGATCGAAGCGGCGACGGTCGATCGCTTCGTGCCGCAGATGGTCAACTTCGAGCTCGTCGGCGGCGTCGATTTCCAGAAGGGCTGCTACCCCGGCCAAGAGGTCGTCGCGCGCAGCCAGTACCGTGGCACGACCAAGCGACGCGCTTTCCTCTTCGATTGCGATGTCGTGCCTGCCGCGGGGCAGGACGTCTTCGGCGCCGGCGCCGGCAACGAGCCCGCAGGGACCGTCGCCAACGCCGCGCCGCACCCCGAGCATCCGGGCGGTAGCGCGCTCGTCGAGGTGCGCCTCGCCGCGCTCGACGGCGACCTGCGCCTCGGCGCGATCGACGGGCCGCGATTGCGCCAGCGCGCGCTGCCCTATCCCGTTCCGCTCGACGTCGCCGCATCGGCGTGAGCGGCGGCGATGGCCGGCCGCGAGCTGTTCGTCTGGTACCGCGTCCGGCGCGAGCGCGCCGAAGCCGCGCGCGCGGTCGTCGCCTCGTTTCAGCGTGCGCTCGCGACGCGCTGGCCGGGGCTGCAGGCGCGCCTGCTCGTCCGCGACGACGGCGCGACGGCGACCTGGATGGAAGCCTACGCGCGATCGGCTCGCAGCGAGGCCGACGGTCGTGACGACGGCAATGGCGACGGCATCGACCCCGAGATCGAGGCGGCCATCGCCGCGGCCGCAGAGCCGCTCGCGGCGCTGATCGAGGGCCCGCGCCACGTCGAAGCCTTCGCCGTCACCGGCTGACGTCGGCCCGGGCTCACAGCACGCGCAGCATCTCGACGTGGGCGATTCCCGTCTCGTCGAACTCCGGACCGCGGCGGACGAAGCCGGCGCGCTCGTAGAACGGCGCGGCGCCGAGCTGCGCGTGCAGCACCGCCTCGCGATCGCCGCGCGCGCGCGCGGCGGCGAGCAGGGCATCGAGCACGGCGCGGCCGACGCCGGCGTGGCGCGACGACGCCACGACCGCCATCCTGCCGATCTTGGCAACGCCGGGAACGTGCTCGAGCATCCGCCCCGTGCCGAGGGCGCGGCCGAGCCGGTTGAAGGCGACCGCATGGACGGCGTCGGCATCGGCGTCGTCCCATTCCATCTCGGCGGGAATCTTCTGCTCGCCGATGAACACCTCGGCGCGGATCGGCCGGGCCGCGGCCTCGAGATCGCGCCACGCACCGACCCGCACCTCGACCATCGACGCCCCCTTCTCGAAGGTCTCGAACAGCGCGCGCAGCTCGGCCGGAACGGGGATCGGCGCCTTCGCGACCGGGTCGGCGAAGACGTAGACGAGCTCGCCGGTGACGAGCAGCTCGTCGGTGCGGAAGATGCCGCCGAAGAAGGTCAGCGACGAGGTGCCGATGCGGGAGCAGCGCATGCCGACGTCGACCACGTCGTCGTACTGCGCCGAGCCGAGATATTCGACGGTCGCCTTGCGCAGGAACATGTCGCCGCCGAACGACTGCATCGTCGCCGCGTACGGCATCGCCAGGGCGCGCCAGTAGCCGGAGATCGCCGTGTCGAAGTAGGTCAGGTAGTGGCCGTTGAAGACGATCTGCTGCGCGTCGATCTCGGCCCAGCGCACGCGCAGGCGCTCGAAGAAACGGAAGTCCGAACGTTGCATGGTCAGGCCCCGGCGGCAGCGCGGCAGCGCTCGCACAGGGCCGCTCCAGTGTGCCAGACTGGCGCATGGCCCTCATCAACTACATCACCCAGGTCCAGCTCGATTTCGGCGCCCTCGCCCTCCTGCCGCAGGAGCTGGAACGCGCCGGCATCGCCAAGCCGCTGGTCGTCACCGACGCCGGCGTTCGTGCCGCCGGATTGCTCGACCGCACCCTCGCCGCCCTCGGCGGCCGGGCCCACGCGGTGTTCGACGCGACGCCTTCGAATCCGACCGAGCGCGCCGTGCGCGCCGCCGCCGACGTCTATCGCGACGAAGGCTGCGACGGCCTGGTCGCGATCGGCGGCGGCTCGAGCATCGACCTCGCCAAAGGCGTCGCGATCGCGGCGACGCATCCCGGGCCGCTCACGACCTACGCGACGATCGAAGGCGGCAGCGCGAAGATCAGCGAGCGCGTCGCGCCGCTGATCGCGATCCCGACGACGGCGGGCACCGGCAGCGAGGTCGCGCGCGGCGCCATCGTCATCGTCGACGACGGCAGGAAGCTCGGCTTCCACAGCTGGCACCTCGTTCCCAAGGCCGCCATCTGCGATCCCGAGCTGACGCTCGGCCTGCCGCCGTTCCTCACCGCGGCGACCGGCATGGACGCGATCGCGCATTGCATGGAAACCTTCATGGCGCCGGCCGTCAACCCACCCGCCGACGGCATCGGCCTCGACGGCCTCGAGCGCGCCTGGGCGAACATCGAGCGCGCGACCCGCGACGGCAGCGACCGCGAGGCGCGCTTCAACATGATGAGCGCGAGCATGCAGGGCGCGATGGCGTTCCAGAAGGGGCTCGGCTGCGTCCACAGCCTGAGCCACAGCCTCGGCGGCGCCAACCCCAAGCTCCATCACGGCACCTTGAACGCGATGTTCCTGCCGGCGGTGGTGAAGTTCAACGCCAGCGCGCCGACGATCGTCAAGGACCGGCGCCTCGAGCGGATGGCGCACGCGATGGGCCTGGCCGCGGCGCACAACGCCGCCGAGGCCGTCGCCGAGGCGATCCGCGCCATGAACCGGCGCCTCGGCCTGCCGTCGGGCCTCGCCGCGCTGGGCGTCGGCGCCGCGATGTACGAGCGGATCATCGACGGCGCGATGGCCGACCACACCCACAAGACCAACCCGCGCCTGGCGACGCGCGACGACTACGCGCGAATGCTCGAGGAATCGATGTAGATCGTCGTCTCGGTCGTCTTCGTTTCGGTCGTCGTCTCGACGATCGCCACCGGCGCCGGATCGAGCACCGGCTCGGCCGCCTCGGCGGTCGGGGCGGAATCGCCCGCAGCCGGCTCGTCGCTGCGCGGCGACGGCGCGGCTTCGCGGCCCTCCTCGCGCGGCCACGCGGCCAGGTACTCGGCCCAGTGCGGCTCGTCGATCGCCGCCACCGCGTCGCGGGCGATCGCGATCTCGCGCAGGTAGCCGGCCTCGTCGAGCCGGCCGCGCATCTTCTCGAAGCGACACCAGAGCAGGTAGGTGTTCATCGCGTCGGTCTCGCAGTAGCGGCGGATCTCGTCGCGCCGCCCGTCGAGATAGGCGCCGTAGACCTGCGAGCCGTCCATGCCGAGCTTGCCCGGGTAGCCGCTCAGCTTGGCCATCGCGTCGAGCGGCGCGTTGGCGCGCGACTGGTACATCGCCAGCAGGTCCATCAGGTCGACGTGACGCAGGTGATAGCGGCTGATGTAGTTGTTGTAGCGGTAGTCGCGGTCGCTCTCGGCGTCCTGGCCCATGTCCCAGTAGCGACCGGCGACGACGCCGTGACGCAGGCCCCGCTGCTGCAGCACCGGCAGGTCGAAGCCGCCGCCGTTCCAGCTGACGAGCTGCGGCCGGCGCTCTTCGATCCGGTTGAAGAACTCCTGGATGATCGCCGCTTCCTCGCTCTTGCCGTCGCGCTCGAGATCGACGAAGGAGCGCACCTGCAAGCCCTTGCCGGCGCGAAAGATGCACGAGATGACGAGCACGCGCTGCAGGTGCAGCGGCATGAAGTCGCTCTTGCTGCGCGTGGCGCGGTCGGCGATCTCGGCGGCGTAGACGTCGGCGTCGCTCAGCGCCGGATCGGCGCCGCGCAGCAGGCGCAGGCCGGCGACGTCGGGAATCGTCTCGATGTCGAAGGCGAGGACGGAAGCCATCGACGTGCTCGTTGAGCGTCGCCTAGCGCGCCGGCAGCAGGCGCGCCGGATCGATCGGCTTGCCCTGGCGCCGGATCTCGAAATGCAGCTGCACGCCGTCGGCGTCGGTCGATCCCATCTCGGCGATCTTCTGGCCGCGCTTGACGGTCTGGTCGTCCTTGACGAGAAGCGTCTGGTTGTGCGCATACGCGGTGAGGTAGGTCGCGTTGTGCTTGAGGATGACGAGGTTGCCGTAGCCGCGCAGCCCCGAGCCGGCGTAGACGACTCGGCCGTCGGCCGCCGCATAGACCGGATCGCCCGGCTTGCCGCGAAAGACGAGGCCCTTGTTGCGGGCGTCGTCGAACGGCGTCGAGACCGGCGTCGTCGCCGGCCAGGCCCAGTTGATGTCGTCGTCGCCTTCGCGGGACGCGGCGGGCGAAGGCGGCGGCGATGCGGTCGCCTCGCGCGCCGGCGCGGGTGCGCTCGCTGCCGATGCTGCCGAAGTCGATGTCGACGGCGCCGACGACGCCGCTTGCGGCACGATCGCGCTGCCCGGCTTCGGCTCGAGCGGCCGGGTCTCGACGCGCGCCGTCGTCACCGGCCGCGACGTTGCGGTCGCCGGATCGACGCCGGGCGGAACGATGCGGATCACCTGCCCGACCTCGATCAGGTTCGGATTGCCGAGGTTGTTCCAGCGCATCAGGTCTTTCCAGTTCTGGCCGTTGTCGAGGCCGATCCGGATCAGCGTGTCGCCGGACTTGACTGTGTAGAAGCCGGGCTTGCCGTTGTTGTTGTCGACCACGATAGGCTTCGCCGGCTCGGGCGCCGACGCCGGACTTTGCGCCGGGCTGGCGGCGGCGACGGTGGCGCGCGGCGTCGCCGAGCGCTCCTCGACCGGGGCGCGGTTCGGCGTCAGCGAACAGCCGGCGACCAGGCCCAGCCCAAGCAGGAGGGCGCCACGGCGCAGCGCCGAAGCTTCGATCAGGAGCATTGAGTCGGTTCGACTTTCATCATCAGCCAGCGAGGCCCGATTTTAAGGGGACGAACCTGACGGCCTCGTGGACGCTGCGGGTGTAGCGATCGGCGTGGCGATCGACGACGACGAGCACCTGGCCGCCGCCCGCCTGCTGCACCGGCGAGACGAGCCGGCCGCCGACGGCGAGCTGGTCGAGCCAGGCTTGCGGCAGCTCGCTGCCGCCCGCCGCTGCAACGATGCTGTCGTAGGGCGCACCGGGCGGATGCCCGCGCATGCCGTCGCCGAAGACGAGGCGCAGTCGGCTGTCGCGCATCGGCGCGAGCAGCTCGCGTGCCTTGTCGTGCAGCGGCTTCAGCCGCTCGACCGAGACGACGCGCTTGCCGAGGCGGCAGAGGAGCGCCGCCTGGTAGCCGCAGCCGGTGCCGATCTCGAGGACCGTGCCGAGATCGCCCGCGGCCGCGGCACGCACGCCGCCGAACAGCAGCTCGAGCATGCGCGCGACCACCGACGGCTTCGAGATCGTCTGGCCGTGGCCGATCGGCAGGCTGGTGTCCTCGTAGGCCTGGGTGGCGAGGCCGGCATCGACGAAAAGGTGGCGCGGCACGACCGCGAACGCGGCGAGGACGAGCGGGTGGGCGACGCCTTCGCTGCGCAGTCGCTCGACCATGCGCGCACGCACGTCGGCGGAGTCGAGGCCGAGGCCGACCGCGGGCGCGCGCCGGCCGGCGTCGGCATGCGCGGCAGCGACGTGGCGCTGCGGCCGGATCAGATCGCGCCCGCCGCGGCGGTTGGCCGTATTCTCCTTGCCGGGGGTCGCGCCGTCGAGTCGGCCGAGCGCGAGCGGGAACCTGCGAGCCGGCCGCTCGGCCGTCATTGCGCGGCCGGATCGATCCAGCGTCGCCACGCCGGCAGCGTCGCGTGGTCGGTGAGGTCGACGTGCAGCGGCGTGATCGAGACGTCGCCGCTCGCGGTCGCGTGAAAGTCGGTGCCGGGCCCGGCTTCGCGCGCGTCGCCCGCCGGGCCGATCCAGTACAGCGTGTCGCCGCGCGGGCTCACCTGGCGGATCACCGGCTCGCTTGCGTGGCGCCGGCCGAGCCGCGTGATGCGGCGCGGCCGCGTGTCGGCGTCGGCGCGATTCGGGATGTTGACGTTGAGCAGGAAGTGGGGCGCGGCCGGCGGATCGCGCAGCACGTGCTCGATGACGCTGCGCGCGACGCGTGCCGCCGCATCGAGGTCCTGCCAGCCCTTCTGAACCTGCGAGAAAGCGATCGCCGGGATGCCGAACAGGAAGCCTTCCATGGCCGCGGCGACGGTGCCCGAATAGAGCGTGTCGTCGCCCATGTTGGCGCCCTGGTTGATGCCGGCGACGACGAGATCGGGGCGATGCTCGAGCAGACCCGAGAGGGCGAGGTGGACGCAGTCCGACGGCGTGCCGTTGATGTAGCGAAAGCCGTTGACGGCGCTGTAGACCGAGAGGCCGCGATTGAGCGTCAGCGAGTTCGACGTGCCGCTCGCGTTCTGCTCGGGCGCGACGACGTCGAGATCGCCGAGCCCCTGGCACGCCTCGACGAGCGCGGCCAGCCCGGGCGCGAGGTAGCCGTCGTCGTTGGCGATGAGGATGCGCATGGCCAAGATTGTAGGCAGTCGCCCCCGGGCGAAAGCGCACGGACCGCTGCGTATCATCTTTCGCACCGGCGCCCGGCCGGCGCTACGAAAGGTCCGAAACATGCAAGCGTGGCTCTGCGAGAACCCGACCGGCGTCGAGGCGCTGCAATGGAAGGACCTGCCGACGCCCGAGCCGAAGGCGGGCGAGGTGCGTGTCGCGATCCGCGCCGCGAGCCTCAACTTCCCGGATCTGCTGATCGTCCAGAACAAGTACCAGATGAAGCCGCCCCTGCCCTTCGTTCCGGGCTCGGAATACGCCGGCACGGTCGAGGCGGTGGGCGTTGGCGTCGAGCACCTCAAGGTCGGCGACGCGATCGCGGCATTCGGCGGCACCGGCGGCTTCGGCACGCACGCGGTCGTCAACGCCGCGCTCGTGATGCCGCTGCCGGCGGGATTTCCGTTCGACGACGCCGCCGCCTTCATCCTCACCTACGCAACGACCCACCACGCGCTCGTCGATCGCGCCCAGATGAAGAGCGGCGAGACGCTGCTCGTCCTCGGCGCCGCAGGCGGCGTCGGCACCGCCGCGATCCAGATCGGCAAGGTCCTCGGCGCGCGCGTCATCGCCGCTGCGTCGAGCGACGAGAAGTGCGAGCTCTGCCGTTCGATCGGCGCCGACGCGACGATCAATTACGCCGCCGCCAACATCCGCGACGAGCTCAAGCAGCTCACCGACGGCAAGGGGCCCGACGTCGTCTACGACCCGGTCGGCGGCGACCTCGCCGAGCCGGTGTTCCGCTCGATCGCCTGGCGCGGCCGCTACCTCGTCGTCGGCTTCGCCCAGGGCGCGATCCCGGCACTGCCGCTCAACCTCGCCCTGCTCAAGGGCGCGTCGATCGTCGGCGTCTTCTGGGGCGAGTTCGCGCGGCGCGAGCCGAAGGCGAACGCGCAGGCGCTGGCCGAGCTCGCGCGCTGGTATGCCGAGGGCAAGGTCAAGCCGGTGATCGACCGGCGCCTGCCGATGCGCGAGCTTCGCGCGGCGTACGCGCTGATGGGCAGCCGCACCGTGCGCGGCAAGGTCGTGATGACCAACGGCTGACACCGGACGCGAGGCGCGCACTTTCGCACGCGCCTTTGCGCCCGGCGGCCGAACGGCGGCGACGCCGTCGCGCGCGCTTCGTACCCTCTCGCGTCGTTCAATTCGCCTTCGATGTCGACCGAACCCCTGCGCCTCGACGAGGTCGGCGCCCTCTTCCCCTACGTCAACACGACGAGCGCCTGGGTGCATCGCTGCGCCAAGCGGATGCTCGAGCTCGATCCCGAGCTCGATCCGCTCGCGGCGATGCACACGGTCGACGACATGGCGACGAGCTCGCGCTGGCGGCTGATGCTGCCGGAGGCCGTCGCCGAGGCGCTCTACGCGGACGATCCACGCACCGGGCCGCTCTCGTTTGCCCATCGCGATACCGGGCCGCGCTGACACGACGCATCGGCGTGCAGGCGCCGACCCCAGCCGGCTTACAAACGGCTACAGGAATGCGGAAAGCAGCCGATAGAGACGCGTGACCCTTCGACGCGCATTGCCCCTGCTGCTGATGAGCCTGGCCGTCGCCGCCGCACTGCCGGCGCGCGGCGCCGACGACGTCGCGCCTCGCCCGCGCGTCGGCGCCGACCCGGCCAAGGCGAAAGCGTGGGAGGCCGAGCGACAGCGCCTCATCGCCAAGCTGCGCATCGAGGCGCCGAAGGTCGACGACGATCCGCTGCCACCGAGCTCGATCACCGCGCCGCTCTTCCACCGCTACGACCGGCCCTTCTGGCCGCGCGAGAGAGCGTCGTCTCTCTAGGACCACGCTTCGGCGTGCAGGATTGACGCGTTCCCTCGCCTTCATCCCATCGAGGGATGCACGAAGAGCGCGCGCTGGTCTATGGTCGCGCCATGCAATTCCCCGATTCCACCTTCGCCGCCTTGCGCATCGGTGCGGACAGCAGCGACGAGTCGCAGGGCTGGGGACGTCTCTTGCTGCTGGCGGTCCTCCTGACGATCGCCGCGGTCAGCGCAGGATTGCTCGCGGGAGGCTGAGCACCGCGGCGCGCCTCAACGAGGCGCTGGAACAGAAGCAGAAGCAGAGGTGAGCGTGGGGTGGCTGATGGGGCTCGAACCCACGACAACAGGAATCACAATCCTGGACTCTACCAACTGAGCTACAGCCACCACCGAAGCGCGAATTATAGCGAGCGGGCCCTTCTGCCCCTCGCTGCGCGGCCGCTTCGTCGGCGCGGGCCGCCCTCGATCGGCGCGACCTAGCGCGGCTCGCTGGCGGCGTCGCGCGGCGCCGTCGCTGCTGCCTCGTTGACGCTCACCTTGAAGCGCGACTTCAGCGCCGCGTAATACGCCTGCGCCTCGGCCTCGGCCCAGACCTGTGCGTACTGGGCCATGGCCTTGGCCGGATCGGCGACGACCGGATCGCGGCCGACCGTCTTGGCGATCTTGACGACCGCGAAGCCCTGGTCGCCGAGCGGAACGCCGACGAACGCCGGCAGCTTCGGCAGCGGCGCCTTCAGGATCGCGTCGAGCAGCGGCCGCGGCAGATCGCGCGGCTGCGCCCGCGAGACGACGATGGTCTCGCCAGTGAATGCCTCGGTCGGCGCAGCGCGCGCCTTGTCGAGGCGCTCGCTGCCCAGCTTCGTCGCCAGCGCCGCGGCCTGCGTCGCGGCGAGCTGCTGACGCACGCGGTCCTTGACTTCGGCAAACGGCAGCTGGTGCGCCGGCGCGTACTGGACGACGCGGCCGGCGGCGAGCTGGTTCGAGCCGACGTCGATCGCCTTCGTGTTGCGCTTGTCGCGCGTCACGTCGCTCGCGAACAGCGCCTCGAGGAAGCGCGGGTTGGCGAGCGCGCCGCTCGCGCCCGGCGCCGGCATCCGCGTCACGTTCTTGGCGGTGCGGATCTCAAGCTTCCACTTGTCGGCGGCCGGCTTGAGGCTGTCGGCCTGCTCGTAGACCGTGTCGCCGAACTCGACGGCGGCGTCGGCGAACTTCTTCTGCGCGAGCTGATTCTTGACCTCGGTCTCGATCGCGGCGCGCACCGAGTCGAAGCTCTTCTTGTCGCCGCCGCGCGCGCCGGTCACCTGGATGATGTGATAGCCGAACTCGCTCTCGACGATGCCGCTGGTCTCGCCCGGCTTCATGCCGAACGCTGCGTCCTCGAACGGCTTGACCATCGCGCCGCGGCCGAAGAAGTCGAGGTCGCCGCCCTTGGCGGCCGAGCCCTCGTCGTCGGAATTCCTGCGCGCGATCTCGGCGAACGACTGCGGGTTCTTGCGCACCTCGGCGAGCAGACCTTCGGCCTTGGCGCGGGCCTTGTCGCGCTCGGCCTTGGGCGCGTCCTTGTCGGCCTTGACCAGGATGTGGCTGGCGCGGCGCTCCTCGGGCGCGGTGTAGCGCTTCTCGTTCTCGGCGTAGTACTTGCGCAGGTCGTCCTCGGAGACGGCGATGTTCTTCTTCACCGAATCGAGGTCGAGCGTCACGTACTCGATCGTCGCCTGCTCGGGCGCCTGGAACTGGGCCGCGTGCAGCGGATCCTTGTAGTACGCCTCGACCTCGGCGTCGCTCGGCTTCACCTTGGCGAGCTGGTCCTTGGCGTCGAAGCGCTCGACCTGCACTTCGCGCTGCTGGTACATCGCCTCGAGCGCGGCCGACGCGGCCGCGGCCGGCGCGATCGCCGAGGTGCCGAGCGGCTGCATCACCTGGCGCCGCGACAGGTCCTGGCGCAGCCGCTCGGCGAACTGCTCGGACGACATGCCGAGCGCGGTCAGCGTGTCGCGGTTGATGCTGCCGTCGGGGTTGCGCAGCGACGCGTACTCCGGGTCGCCCTTGAAGGCGCGCTCGAGGCGGTCGTCGGTCATGGCGAGGTGGAGCTTGTCGGCGGCGACCAGCGTCACGCGGTCGCGGATCAAGCCGTCGAGCGCGAGGCTTCTCATCTCGGGCGACTCGAACATCTTCGGATCGAGGCTCGGCATCTGGCGCCGCGCCCGGTCGACGCGCTCGCGCAGGGCCGCATCGAACTCGGCCTGCGTCACCGGCTGGCCGGCGACCTTGGCGACGGTCTGCTGGTCGTTGCCGGCGAAGCGGCTGTAGCCCTGGATGCCGAAGAAGACGAACGACGGAAAGACGAGCAGCACGAGCAGGAACTGCAGCGTGCGCGTGTGGCGGCGGAAGAAATCGAACATCGGGGTTTCAGATGCAGGAAAGGCGAACCGCGGTTCGCCTTTCGTCGAAGAGGCCGGAATTCTAGCCGAGCGGGTGCTTCCAACCGCGGCGCGCGGGCATGGGATGGTGGGTGCTGAGGGGCTCGAACCCCCGACCTACGCCTTGTAAGGGCGCCGCTCTACCAGCTGAGCTAAGCACCCGCGCCGCGCCGGCGCGCGAATCAGTTGAGCGCGTCCTTGAGCGCCTTGCCGGCGCGAAACTTGGGCACCTTCGCGGCCTTGATCTTGATCGCCGCGCCGGTGCGCGGATTGCGGCCGCTGCGCGCGGCGCGCTTGCCGACGCTGAAGGTTCCGAAGCCGACCAGCGACACCGCGTTGTTCTTCTTCAGGCTGGTCTTGACGCCACCGATCATGGCCTCGAGAGCGCGCGACGCAGCGGCCTTCGAAATGTCTGCCTGCCTGGCGATGTGCTCGATCAGTTCGGATTTGTTCACAAAAGTTTCCCCCTCAGGAAGCTGTCTCGGAAGTATTCGGTGGTGCGTCGCGCGACGGCATCGGGTGCTCGTCGGGGCGAAACGATTACAGCGTTGCGAATCTGCAGTGTCAAGCAGGGTTGGAGATTCTATTTGTGAGCGGACCGAGTAATTCCGCCACCGCTCGTGCAATAGATGCTTGACAGCGCGCCTAGCGCGATGCAGCGCTCGCCGCGGCGAGCGCGCCGGCGACGGCGCGGCCGAGGTCGGATGTCGTCGCCGTGCCGCCGAGGTCGCGCGTCTTCGGGCCGCCGCCGCGCGGGTCGAGCACCGCTTCGATGGCGGCGATGATCGCGTCGTGCGCGTCGCGGTGGCCGAGGAAATCGAGCATCAGCGCGCCCGACCAGATCTGGCCGATCGGGTTGGCAATCCCCTGGCCGGCGATGTCGGGCGCCGAGCCGTGCACCGGCTCGAACAGCGACGGATGCTCACGCGTGGGGTTGATGTTGGCCGAGGGCGCGATGCCGATCGTTCCGGTGCACGCCGGACCGAGGTCGCTCAGGATGTCGCCGAAGAGGTTGCTGGCGACGACGGTGTCGAAGATCTGCGGCCGCTGCACGAAGTGGGCGGCGAGGATGTCGATGTGATAGCGGTCGACGCGGACGTCGGGGAAGCGCTCGGCCATCGCCTCGACGCGCTCGTCCCAGTACGGCATGGTGATGGCGATGCCGTTCGACTTGGTCGCCGACGTGAGGTGCTTCTTCGGCCGCGACTGCGCCAGCTCGAAGGCGTACTTCAGGACGCGGTCGATGCCGACCTTCGACATCACCGTCTCCTGGACAACGACCTCGCGATCGGTGCCCTCGAACATCCGCCCGCCGATGCTCGAGTACTCGCCCTCGGTGTTCTCGCGCACGATCATCATGTCGATGTCGCCCGGCACCAGCCCGGCGAGAGGCGAGCGGACGCCCGGCATCAGGCGCGCCGGCCGGAGGTTGACGTAAAGATCGAAATCGCGCCTGAACTTGAGCAGCGACCCCCACAGCGAGACGTGGTCGGGGATCTTCGCCGGCCAGCCGACGGCGCCGAAGAAGATCGCGTCGTGGCCGCCGATGCGCTCCTTCCAGTCGTCGGGCAGCATGCTGCCGTGGCGCTCGTAGTAGCTCCACGAGGCGAAGTCGAAGTGGTCGACCTCGAGGGCGATGCCGAACCGGCTCGCCGCCGCTTCCAGCACGCGCAGCCCTTCGGGCAGGGTCTCGTTGCCGATGCCATCGCCGGCAATGGCGGCGATGCGGTGGGTCTTCTTCATGTCGGTGTCTCCTTCGCTTCGTTGGCCGGACGGACGACCAGCGCCACGCCGACGACGGTCAATGCCACGCCCGCCATCATCGCCGGCGTCAGCGACTCGCCGAAGAGGGCCCACGCCATCAGTGCGGTGCACGGCGGCACCAGGTACAGCAGGCTGGTCACGGCGGTCGCTTCGCCGCGCTGGATGAGAAGGTACAGCAACGAGCTGCCGCCGAGGGTGAGGACGCCGACCGACCAGGCCATCGCCAGGACGAGGTTGAGATGCCAGTCCATCGGCTCGGTCTCGAGCAGGGCGAGCGGCAGGCAGACGATGAAGGCGGCGATCATCTGCACCGCGCTCGCCGTGCGGACGTCGCAGGGCGCGAGGAAGCGCTTCTGGTAGAGCGTGCCGGTCGTGATGCCGAGGAGCGCGACGGTCGCCATCGCCAGGTTCGCCGGCGTCACCTCGCCGCCGAGCTTCCTCCAGACGACCAGGCCGATGCCGGCGAAGCCGAGGACGAGGCCGAGCCACTGGCGCGCGGCGACCGCCGAAGCGACGCGCGACTTGGCGCTGCGCGTCAGCCAGAGCGCGGTCAGCACCGGCTGCAGGCCGACCAGCAGGGCGGCCGTGCCGGCGCCCAGCCCCGCCTTCACCGCCGCCCACACGCCGCCGAGGTAGGCCGCCTGCATCAGCACGCCGGTGACGGCGAGGTGGACCCATTGCCAGCGCCCCTTCGGCCAGGCAGCGCCGGCGATGACGATCCAGACGACGAGGCAGAGCGCCGAAAGCGCGAAGCGCATCGTCAGGAAGCCGAACGGCGGCGCATGCGGCATCGCCAGCCTTGCGACGACGAAGCCGGTCGACCAGATCAGGACGAAGAGCCACGGCATCGCCCGCACGAAGCCGGCACGTTCAACGGACACGGGCGCGAATTTCCGGCAGAGCCTTTTGCAGGTAGTAGACCATCGACCAGATCGTCAGCACGGCCGAGACGATGATGAGGACGGTGCCCCAGCGCTGGGTGTCGATCAGCCCGAACAGCGTGCCGTGATAGAGCAGGAACGGGATCGCGATCATCTGCACGACGGTCTTCACCTTGCCGAGCATGTGCACGGCGACGCTGCGCGACGCGCCGATCTGCGCCATCCACTCGCGCAGCGCCGAGATCGCGATCTCGCGGCCGATGATGACCAGGGCGATCAAGGCGTGCAGCCGGCCGAGGTGGACGAGCACCAGCAAGGCCGCGGTGACGAGGAACTTGTCGGCGACGGGGTCGAGGAAGGCGCCGAACGACGACGTCATGTCGAGCTTTCGCGCGAGGAAGCCGTCGGCCCAGTCGGTGAGCGCGAACAGGATGAAGAGCGCGGTGCCGACGAGGTTCTGCGTCTCGGCCGGCAGGCCGGTGTAGTAGACGCCGACGACGAGCGGAATCGCGACGATGCGCGCCCAGGTCAAGAGCGTCGGCAGATTGAAGAACATCGCGGGATTGTGCCGGGCGACGGCCGATCAACGATCGAGCGTGCGCGGCTTGAACTTGCGGGCGTCGTCGAAGAGGAAGGTCTCGGTGAACTTCCACGGCCGGGGCAGGCGCGAGACGTCGCCGAAGGGCGCGGCGCGGCGCACCGCGTCGACGGCGATCTTCAGCGTGTCCTTGGCCTCGCGCGGCTCGCGCAGGATCTCGATGCGGCGAACGCTGCCGTCGCCGTTGAGCTCGACCTCGAGCACCGGGATCGCGAGCAGCTGGTCGGGAACGCGGCCCAGGTAGGTGATGTCGGGGTTGGCGGCGACCAGGCGCTCGGCCGCCTGCTGGCGCACCTCGAGCCAGTTGCGTCCGGGCTTCGGCACGCCGAGGGGGCGGCGCGCTTCCCCTGGCGGCGCGGCCGCGACAGCCGTGGCCGGCGCCGCAGAAGGCTTCGTCGATGGCGTCGTCGTCGCGCCGCGCCGGCTCGAATCGCCTTCGCCGGGCGCACGATCCGCGCTCGGACCCGTGCACGCGACGACGCCGATCGCGAGCGCTGCCATCGCGCGCTGCCAGGCGATGCCGCCGGGTCGCGAGCCTGGCTTGGAATCAATGCAGGGCACGATAGATCTCCTCGGCGAGCTCATGCGAAATGCCTTCGACCGTCGTCAGGTCCTCGACGCTGGCCCGGCCGACGCCGCGCGCGCCGCCGAAGCGCTGCAGCAACCGGGCCCTCTTCTTCGGCCCGACGCCGGGGATGTCCTCGAGCGAGCTGGCACCGGTGCGGACGCTGGCGCGGCGCGCCCGCATGCCGGTGATCGCGAATCGATGCGCCTCGTCGCGGATCTGGGCAATCAGCATCAGCGCCGCCGACTCGCGGCCGAGGGCGATCTTCGGCCGGCCGTCGGCGAAGACGAGCTCCTCGAGGCCGACCTTCCTCGCTTCGCCCTTCTCGACGCCGACGATTCGCGACAGCTCGATGCCGAGCTCCTCGAACACCTCACGCGCGACCGAGACCTGGCCACGGCCGCCGTCGACGAGCACCAGATCGGGAAGCCGGCCGTTGCCCTGCGCCGCCGCCTCGACCAGCTTGGCATAGCGCCGCACGAGCACCTGGCGCATCGCGGCGTAGTCGTCGCCCGGCGTGATGCCGGCGATGTTGTAGCGCCGGTACTGCGAGCTCTGCATCTTGTGCGCCTCGAAGACGACGCACGACGCCTGCGTCGCCTCGCCCGCGGTGTGGCTGACATCCAGGCATTCGATCCGGAAGGCGTGCAGGTCCTCGACCGCGAGGTCGAGCGCATCGACGAGGGCGCGCGTGCGCGCCTGCTGCGAGCCTTCCTCGGCGAGCAACTGGGCCAGGCGCAGCGCCGCGCCGTTGATGCACATGTCGAGCCAGGCGCGGCGCGGCTCGCGCGGCTGATGCTGGACTGCGGCGCGGACGCCGCTGCGCGCCGCCAGCGTCTCGATCAGCGCCTTGTCGACCGGGTGGCTGACGATCAGCAGCGGCGGCATGCCGCCCTCGAGGTAGTGCTGGGCGATGAACGCCTCGAGGACGCGCACCTCGAGCGACTTCGGCGCGTCGACGAGCGCCTCCTCGCCCTCGCCGCCGGCATCGGCTTCGCTCTCGGCGGCGACGTCGATCGCGTTGTCGACGTGCTTCGGAAAGTACGGCCGGTCGCCGAGATGCCGGCCGCCGCGCACCATCGCCAGGTTGACGCAGGCGCGGCCGCCGTCGACCTTGACCGCGAGGACGTCGGTGTCGATCGCCCGGCCGCCGGTGTTGTCCTCGACCGCCTGCTGGTGCAGGACGCGCGAGAGCGAGCCGATCTGGTTGCGGATGTCGGCCGCCTGCTCGAACTGCAGCGCCTCCGCACGCGCCATCATCTGCCCCTGCAGCGAGTCCATCAGCTCCTGCTGCTCGCCGCGCAGGAAGCGCTCGGCGTTGGCGACGTCGCGGGCGTAGTCCTCGGGCGATACGTAGCCGACGCACGGCGCCGAGCAGCGCTTGATCTGGTAGAGCAGGCACGGCCGCGTCCGATTCGCGAACACGGTGTCCTCGCAGGTGCGGATGTGGAAGACCTTCTGGATCAGCTGGATCGAGTCCTTCACCGCCCACGCCGTCGGGAACGGGCCGAAGTAGCGGTGCTTCTGGTCGACCGCGCCGCGGTAGTAGGCGACGCGCGGAAAGCGGTGCGACTCGATCTTGAGGTACGGATAGCTCTTGTCGTCGACGAAGCGGATGTTGAAGCGTGGCGCGAGCGCCTTGATCAGGTTGTTCTCGAGCAGCAGCGCCTCGGCCTCGGAGCGGACGACCGTCGTCTCCATGCGGCAGATCCGCGCCACCATGTGGCCGGTCCAGATCGCGCCTTCGCTGCCGGCGTGGCGCTTGGTGAAGTAGCTCGAGACGCGCTTCTTCAGATCGCGCGCCTTGCCGACGTAGAGAACGTGGTCGGCGGCGTCGAAGAAGCGGTAGACGCCGGGCAGGTTCGGCAGCGCGGCGACCTCGGCGAGGAGCCGATCGCGCGCAGCGGCAGGGTCGCTGTCGCGCGGAAGATCGATCGTCGTCTCGCCCATCGCCGACGATTGTGCCGCGCGGGTCCGTGCCTCGGCGTCGCGCGGCGGGCCGCACTCCCGGCGCCGAGGTCTCCGCGGCGCCGCGGCGTGCCGTCTCGATAATCGGCGCATGCAGTGGGACCTCTACTGCCGCGTCGTCGACAACTTCGGCGACGTCGGTGTCGCCTGGCGCCTGGCCGCCGATCTCGCCGGCCGCGGCGAATCGGTCCGCCTCGCCGTCGACGATGCGAGCGCGCTCGCCTGGATGGCGCCCGAGGGCAGGAACGGCGTCGAAGTCGTCGGCTGGAACGACGGCGCGTCGCCGGCGCCCGACGTCGTCGTCGAGCTGTTCGGCGCCGGCCGGCCGACGGCCGCGTGGCCGAGCGGCACGCCAGCGCCGGTCTTCGTCAACGTCGAGCACCTGAGCGCGGAGCCGTACGTCGAGCGCTCGCACTGCCTGCCGTCGCCGACGCGACGTTCCGACGAGCCGCCGTCGACGACGTGGTTCTTCTTTCCCGGCTTCAGCGACGCGACCGGCGGCCTGTTGCGCGAGCCGGGGTTGCTCGATAGCCGCCGCGCGTTCGGGCGCGGCGACGAGTGGCTGACATCGATCGGCGTCGCGACGCGCGCCGGTGAGCGGCGCGTCAGCCTCTTCAGCTATCGCAACGACGCCGTTGCCGAGCTGCTCGACACCCTCGCCGCGGCACCGACGCTGCTTCTGCTGCCGCCCGGCCCCGCCGCCGACCAGGTCATCGCCGAGCTGGGCGCTGCGCCGGGCCGCGGCGCCCTGCGCGCCGTGCGCCTGCCGCTGCTCGCCCAGGCCGACTTCGATCGCCTGCTCTGGTCGTGCCAGCTCAACTTCGTCCGCGGCGAGGACTCGTTCGTTCGCGCCTTCTGGGCCGCCGTGCCGTTCGTCTGGCAGCCCTACGTGCAGGACGACGGCGCCCACGCCGCCAAGCTCGCGGCCTTTCTCGACCGCTTCCTCGCCGACGCGCCGCCGGCCCTCGACGGCGCGCTGCGGCAGCTCTTCTGGCGCTGGAACGCCAGCGGCAGCGGCTCGCTCGCGCCGCTGCGGCCCGACCCTCCCCTCTTGGCCGCCTGGATGACGCAGTGCGCGCACTGGCGCGACGCCCTGGCGGCGCAGGACGATCTGGTCACCCGGCTGGTTCGCTTCGTCGAGTCGAAACGCTAGAATTCGAGGCTTTGCGCGCCGCTGACGGCACCGTTGTCAGTCATCCCCGCGGCCGCGCTTCCCTTGGATCAACGCCATGAAAATCGCCCAGGAAATCCGCGCCGGCAACGTCATCATGCACGGCAAGGACCCGATGGTCGTGCTCAAGACCGAATACAGCCGCGGTGGCCGCAACTCAGCCACCGTGCGCATGAAGCTGAAGAGCCTGCTCAGCAACTCGGGCACCGAGGTCGTCTTCAAGGCCGACGACAAGATGGACCAGATCATCCTCGACAAGAAGGAGTGCACCTACTCCTACTTCGCCGATCCGATGTACGCCTTCATGGACGCCGAGTACAACCAGTTCGAGGTCGAATCCGAGAACATGGGCGACGCGATCCAGTACCTCGAGGACGGCATGCCGGTCGAGGTCGTCTTCTACGACGGCAAGGCCATCTCGGTCGAGCTGCCGACCACCCTCGTTCGCGAGATCGCCGACACCGAGCCGGCCGTCAAGGGCGACACCTCAGGCAAGGTCTTGAAGAACGCCAAGCTCGCCACCGGCCTCGAAATCTCGGTGCCGCTGTTCGTGCAGACCGGCGACAAGGTCGAGATCGACACGCGCACCCACGAGTACAAGAAGCGGGTCTAGGACGCTTCGCCGAAATCCAGCGGGCCCGCGCTGCGGGCCCTTTTGTTTTGGTGGACATGGGCTTCGATTTCTCCCTGGTCAGCGCCCCGTTCCGAATGCAGCCGGGGCTGCGACGGGTCGCGCCCCGCGCTGCGCAGCTGACGCCGAGCGAGCCCGGCGGCCGTCACCTGCGCGAGAAGACCGCGGTGATCGGCAGCTTCGCCGCCCAGGCGCTTCCGCCGGTCGACGACGCCGACGAGGCCGCGATCCTGTGCGCCGTCGCCGACGAGGCCGAACGTTCCTGCCCGGGCACCTTCGTGGTGGAGAGGACCGCCGCCGGCGCGACCCGGATCGACGCGCCTCGCCTTGGCTGGGCCCTGGACGAGAGCGGTCGACTCGGTGGTGCGGGCGATCCGGCCCTCGGCGCCCTCCTCGCCGCGCTTCCTCTCGCGCTTCGGCCGCGTGCCCTCCTCTCGCTCGCCTTCGTCGATGACTTCGCCGTCATCGACGGCGCCACCGCGACGATCCCGTGGCTCGCGGTCTGCCTGCCGTCGCGCTGGGCGCCCGAGAAGAAGATCGGCCGCCATTTCGCCGAAGTGCACGCGCCGGTCGCCGACAACGAGGTGCTGATCGCGGCGAGCGCATCGCTCGCGCGGCTCGTCACCGGCAGCGACCGCTGGGAGCGCTTCGTCTGGACGATCAGCGCCGATTCGCGCCTGGACCAGCATCCCGGGCGCGGCGGCGTCGAGTGGCCGGGCGCGGCCGAGGCCGACGCCGATGCACTCGTCGCTCGGGCGTCGCTTCGCTGGGAGCGCCAGACCTTCGTTCCGATCGCCGGCCGCAGCCAGGCGATCTTCACGATCCACGTCGACAGCGTTCCCCTCGCCGACGCGGTGACGAGCGCGGACGCGGCGCTGCGCCTGCACGACGCCATCGCCAGCATGTCGCCGGCGGTCCTCGCCTATCGCCGCCTCGACGACGCGCGCGATCGCCTGCTCGCCTGGCTGTCAGCGCGCGCGGCGGCGGCGGACGGTGCGCCGCCGTGAAGACGGCGCCGATCGTGCCGGCGCGCATCGTCAGCGACGACGACGGCACGCCACGGTCGGAAGCGTACGGCGACCTCTACCACCCGCGCGCCGGCGCGCTCGCGCAGGCGCGTCACGTCTTCCTCGACGGCGCCGCGCTCGCGGCGCGCTGGCGCGGCAAGGATCGCTTCGTCGTCCTCGAGACCGGCTTCGGCCTCGGCAACAACTTCCTCGCCACCTGGTCGGCGTGGCGCGAAGATCCTGCGCGCTGCCGCCGGCTCCACTTCATCTCGATCGAGCAGTCGCCGCCGACGCAGGAAGCCTTCGCTTCGCTGCAACGCGAAGGCGAGCTGGCGCCGCTCGCCGCCGAGCTGGCGCCGCACTGGCCGCCGTTCACCTGCAACCTGCACCGCATCGCCCTCGACGACGGCGGCGTCGAGCTGCTCCTCGCCTTCGGCGCCGCCGACGGCTGGCTGCCGCAGCTCGTCGCCGACGTCGATGCCTTCTTCCTCGACGGCTTCGCGCCGGCGCGCAACCCGGCGATGTGGGACGCGCGGCTCTTCAAGGCGATGGCGCGCCTGGCGGCGCCCGGCGCGACGGTCGCGACCTGGAGCGCGGCACGTGCCGTTCGCGACGGCCTGCGCAGCGCCGGCTTCGCGGTCGAGAAGGCTGCCGGCAGCGGCGGCAAGCGCGACATCACGCGTGGCCGCTTCGCGCCGCGCTTCGCGCCGCGGCCGTCACCGCGCCGCGGCCCTTCGCCGTCGGCGCTGATCGGTGCGGCGCAGGGATGCGCTCCGGTCGTCATCGTCGGCGCCGGTCTCGCCGGTTGCGCCTTGGCGCGCGCCCTCGCCGAGCGCGGCACGCGAACCCTCGTTCTCGAACGCGGCAGGACGATCGCCGACGAGGGATCGGGCAACGCCGCCGGCCTCTTCCACGGCGTCGTCCATCGCGGCGATGGCTGGCATGCGCGCTTCCATCGCGCCGCCGCGCTCGTCGCCGGCGCCGCCATTCGAATCGCGATCGAGCGCGACGGCGTGCGCGGGAGCGTCGACGGCGTCCTTCGTCTCGAGACCGGCCTCGATCTCGCCGCCATGACGGCGCTCGTCGACGCCCAAGGGCTGCCTGCCGACTACGTCCGGGCGCTCGATGCCGACACGGCGAGCCGCCTGGCCGGCGTGCGCCTCGCATGGCCCGCATGGCACTACCCGGGCGCAGGCTGGGTCGAGCCACGCGGCCTCGCCCGCGCCTGGCTCGCCGCCGCCGGCGCGCGCGCCGAGCTGCGCCTGGGCTGCGCCGTCGCCTCGCTGCGCCGGGACGGCGACGTCTGGGAAATCTGCGACGCGAGCGGCGCGACGATCGTCCGCGCGCCGGTCGTCGCCCTCTGCAACGGCGACGGCGCGCTGACGGCAGCGGCCGCGACGCCGTGGCCGATCCGGCGCCAGCGTGGCCAGCTCAGCGCGCTGAAAGCGTCGACGCTGGCATCGGTCGCCTTGCCGCGCCTGCCGATCGCCGGCGCCGGCTACGTACTGCCGTCGCTCGACGACGCGATCTGGTTCGGCGCAACGTCGGCCTGGGACGACGACGATCACGCGCTGCGGGTCGAAGACCAGCAGCACAACCTCGACCGCCTGACGGCGCTGCTCGGCCTGCGATCGCCGCCGGCGCTGTCGACGCTCGGCGGACGAGTCGGATTCCGCTGGACCAGCGACGATCGCCTGCCGATCGTCGGCGCGGTCCCGGCGAGCATCGCCGAGGCGGCGGTGGCGGGATTCGTCGGCACGCCGTCGGCGCGCTTCGATCAGCCGCGCTTCGTCGCGCGGGCGCCGGGGCTGTTCGTGTGCGCCGCGCTCGGCTCGCGCGGCATCGCGTCGGCGGCTTTCGGCGCGGAGCTGCTGGCGGCAGCGATCACCGGTGCGCCGCTGCCGGCCGAGGCCGATCTGCTCGACGCGGTCGACCCGGCGCGGTTCCTCAGTCGAGGTTTCCGTCGCGGCGAGGCGGCGCGTCAGCGCGGCCCGGAGGGACTGGGTCAGCCGCCGGTCGGGCCCATCGCCGGGTCGGCCGGCGCCTGAGCGGGCTCGGCGCCGGTCTCGGCCGCCGCGTCGCCGTCACCGGCGCTGCCGAGCTTGCGCCCGGCCTTGTCCTTTTCCTTCTGTTCCTTCTTCTTCTTCTTGGCGAGCTCGCGTTGTCGTTTTTCAAATGAATAGTTGGGTTTGGCCACGGGCCGTCCTTCCTGTGAGCTGCACGAGGCGTGCACGGGTGCGGAGGTTACGCGTTTTTCGCGCCCCGACTTTTCGCGCTGGTGTCAGAACGTCAAGGTGCGCACGCCCTCGGCCGTGCCGAGCAGACAGACGGTCGCCGGCCGGCGCGCGAAGATGCCGACGCAGACGACGCCCGGCCACTGGTTGACCTCGCTCTCGAGCGCCACGGGGTCGTCGATCGCGAGGCCGTGGACGTCGAGGATGATGCCGCCGTTGTCGGTGACGACGCCCTCGCGACGATGCGCGCGCGCGCCGAGCGCCGCGAACCGGCGCGTCACCTGCGCCGCCGCCATCGGAATCACCTCGACCGGCAGCGGGAAGCGGCCGAGCCGGGCGACGAGCTTGGAGCCGTCGGCGATGCAGACGAAGCGCTCGGCCAGGTCGGCGACGATCTTCTCGCGCGTCAGGGCGGCGCCGCCGCCCTTGATCATGCAGCCCGACGCGTCGATCTCGTCGGCGCCGTCGACGCAGACCGGCAGCGACTCGACGTCGGCCGCCTCGACGACCGCGATGCCGCGCTCGACCAGGCGTGCCGTGCTCGCCGCGCTGCTCGACACCGCGCCGGCGATGCGGCTGTCGCCTTCGAGCCGCGCCAGCGCATCGATGAAGAGATTGACCGTCGATCCCGAGCCGACGCCGATGACGGCGCCCTTCGGCACGTAGGCGAGCGCGGCCTCGGCGACCCGGCGCTTGAGCTCGTCCTGCGTCATCGCGGCAGCTTGCCGACCATCTGCTCGGGGACGACCCAGGCATCGAACTGCTCGGGCGTGACCCAGCCCGAGGCGAGCGCCGCTTCGCGCAAGGTGCTACCGCCTTGATGCGCCGCCTTCGCGATCTTGGCCGCCTTGTCGTAGCCGATGTGCGGATTGAGCGCCGTCACGAGCATCAGCGAGCGCTGCACGAGCTCATCGATTCGCGCGCGGTCAGGCTCGATGCCGCGCGCGCAGAACTCCTCGAAGCTGCGCGCGCCGTCGGCGAGGAGGCGAACGCTCTGCAGGAAGTTGTGGACGATCACCGGCTTGAAGACGTTGAGCTCGAAGTTGCCCGACGCGCCGCCGATGTTGATGGCGACGTCGTTGCCGAAGACCTGCGCCGCGATCATCGTCAGCGCCTCGGCCTGGGTCGGGTTGACCTTGCCCGGCATGATCGAGCTGCCCGGCTCGTTCTCGGGAATGCGGATCTCGCCGAGGCCCGAGCGCGGCCCCGAGGCGAGCCAGCGAACGTCGTTGGCGATCTTGTTGAGCGAGGCCGCCAGCGTCTTCAGGGCGCCGTGGGCGAAGACGATCGCGTCGTGCGCGGCCAGCGCCTCGAACTTGTTCGCTGCCGAGACGAACGGCAGCGCGAGGCGCGCCGCCAGCTCGGCGGCGACACGCGCGCCGAACTCGGGCGGCGCGTTCAGGCCGGTGCCGACGGCGGTGCCGCCGAGGGCGAGCTCAGAGAGGTGCGGCAGCGCTTCGCGAACGTGCGCGATGCCGTGATCGAGCTGGGCGACCCAGCCCGAGATCTCCTGGCCGAGCGTCAGCGGCGTCGCGTCCTGGAGGTGGGTGCGGCCGATCTTGACGATCGCCGCGAACGCTTCGGCCTTCTTCGCGAGCGTGTCGCGCAAGGCCGCGACCGCGGGCAGCAGCCGCGTCGCGATCGCGACGACGGCGGCGACGCTCATCGCCGTCGGGAAGACGTCGTTCGACGACTGGCTGCGGTTGACGTCGTCGTTGGGATGGACGAGGCGGCCTTCGCCGACCGGCCCGCCGAGCAGCTGCGAAGCGCGGTTGGCGAGCACCTCGTTCATGTTCATGTTGGTCTGCGTTCCCGAGCCGGTCTGCCAGATCGAGAGCGGAAACTCGTCGCCGTGCGCGCCGGCGAGGACCTCGTCGGCGGCGGCAATGATCGCCGCGGCCTTCTCGGCCGGCAAGGTGCCGAGGTCCCGGTTGACGACGGCGGCGCTGCGCTTGACGCCGGCGAGCGCGCCGATCAGCTCGGCCGGCATCTTCTCGGTCGAGATGGCGAAGTGATGGAGCGACCGTTCGGTCTGCGCGCCCCACAGGCGGTCGGCGTCGACGGCGATGTCGCCGAAGGTGTCTTTCTCGATGCGCTGCTCGGCCATGGCGGGTCCTGCCGCGAAGTATGCACGGCGATGCCAGAATCGGCGCCCGTCATGGCGCTCATTCCCTTCCCGCTGGCCCGACCTTTTCTGTTCGGGCTCGATCCGGAACACGCCCATGACGTGACGCTGGCCGCGCTGGCGGCGATCCAGCGCACGCCGCTCATCGCGCTGGTCGAGCAGGTTCGGATCAGCGATCCGGTGACGATCGCCGGGCTCAGCTTCCCGAACCGGATCGGCCTGGCCGCGGGCCTCGACAAGAACGGCCGCTGCATCGACGCCTTCGGCGCGATGGGCTTCGGCTTCGTCGAGGTCGGCACCGTCACGCCGCTGGCGCAGCCGGGCAATCCCAAGCCGCGCGTCTTCCGCCTGCCCGAGGCCGGGGCGCTGATCAACCGGCTCGGCTTCAACAACGACGGCCTCGCCGCGTTCGTCGCCAACGTCAGGCAGGCGCGCTTTCGCGCCCGCGGCGGCATCCTCGGCCTCAACATCGGCAAGAACGCGGCGACGCCGATCGAACGCGCCGCGGACGACTACCTCATCGGCCTCGCCGGCGTCTATCCGCATGCCGACTACGTGACGGTCAACGTCTCGAGCCCGAACACGCAGAACCTGCGCACGCTGCAATCCGACGCCGCCCTCGACGCCTTGCTCGCGACGCTGAGCGCGCGCCGCGCCGAGCTCGCCGACGAACACGGCAGGAAGGTGCCGATGTTCCTCAAGATCGCGCCCGACCTCGACGACGCGCAGGTCGAGGCGATCGCCGCGATCGTCTCGCGCCACCCGTTCGACGGCCTGATCGCGACCAACACGACGCTCGCCCGCGACGGCGTCGCCGGCCTCGCCCACGGCAACGAAAGCGGCGGCCTGTCGGGAGCGCCGCTTGCTGCCCGGTCGAACCAGGTCATCGCCGGTCTGCGCGCCGCCCTCGGCCCGCGTTATCCCCTCATCGGCGTCGGCGGCGTGATGTCCGGCGCCGATGCGCGCGCGAAGCGCGAGGCCGGCGCCGATCTGGTCCAGATCTACACCGGCTTCATCTACAAAGGGCCGGCACTGGTGACGGAGTCGGCGCGCGCGCTCGCGGGCGCATGAACGATTGCCGGCACACTCGTGCCACCAGGACTGCGGAGACAACGGTTTGAATCGATCCTCGACATCGGCGTGCGTGCGGCGGCTGTGCGCCCTCGCCCTGCTCGCCCTCGCCGGCTGCAGCTCGCTTCCCGTCATCACCCCCGACCTCGCCCGCGCCGATCCGGCGGGCGTCCAGTTCCAGGCCGCCAACGGCCGCATCCTCTCGCCCGAGCGCAGCAAGGAATTGCTCGCCAAGCTCGGCGGCGCCGAGAGCAGCGACGTGCTGGCGCGCCACCTCGCGCTCGAGCAGGCCGTCGCCGACGGCCCGCTCGTCCTCGGCAACCGCGTCGTCATCCTCGAGAACGGCCCGAATACCTACGCCGCGATGTTCAGCGCCATCGACGCAGCGCGCGACAGCATCGACATGGAGACCTACATCCTCGAGGACGACGAGGTCGGCAAGCGGCTCGCCGACGCGCTCATCGCCAAGCAGGCGCAGGGCGTCCAGGTCAACCTGATCCACGACGGCGTCGGCACGCTCGGCACGAAGAAGGACTATTTCAAGCGCCTGAGCGACGCCGGCATCAACGTCCTGACGTTCAACCCCGTCAATCCGCTCGCCGCCAAGGCCGGCTGGACCGTCAACAACCGCGACCATCGCAAGCTCCTCATCATCGACGGCCGCTCCGCGGTGCTCGGCGGCATCAACATCAGCAGCGTCTATTCGAGCAGCCTGCAGGGCAGCTCGGGCGGCAGCGTGAGCGGTGGCTCGGCGGGCAACGACAAGAAGACCTTGCCCTGGCGCGATACCGATCTCCTCATCGAAGGCCCGGTCGTCGCGAGGCTGCAGAAGCTCTTCATGGAAACCTGGACCGGCCAGAAGGGCGCGGCGCTCGCGCAGCGCGACTACTTTCCGACCCTGCAGGCGCAAGGCCCCGAGGTCGTTCGCGCGATCGGCAGCACGCCCGACGAGCCGTTCAGCCAGATCTACGTGACGCTGATCTCGGCGATCAACAGCGCCGAGAGCGAGATCCTCCTCACCAACGCCTACTTCGTTCCCGACCCGCAGCTGATGCGCTCGTTGATCGCTGCCGTCGCGCGCGGCGTCGACGTCAAGCTGATCGTGCCGAGCACGACCGATTCTTCGCTCGTCTTCCACGCCGGCCGCTCGCACTACGAGCCGCTCCTGCGCGGCGGCGTCAAGCTCTACGAGCGGCGCGAGGCGCTGCTGCACGCCAAGACCGCGCTCATCGACGGCGTCTGGGCGACGGTCGGCTCGACCAACCTCGACTGGCGCAGCTTCCTACACAACCAGGAGCTGACCGCCGTCATCCTCGGCGCCGACTTCGGCGCGAAGATGCGCGCAGCCTTCGAGCGCGACCTGGCCGTGTCGGACCCCATCACCCTCGAGGCGTGGCAGCGTCGCCCGCTCTCGACGCGGGCCAAGGAAATGTTCGCTCGACTCTGGGAGTACTGGTTGTGAGCACCTCGCTTTCGGCGCGTGCGCTGCGCGCAGCCTGGCTCGCGCTGGCGGTCGCCCTCGTCCCGGCGGCCGCGTCGGCGCAGGATGCCGCCGCGCTGCGCGCCCGCGCCACGGCGCTGCAGGACAAGTTCGTCAACAACCAGTTCGGCCGGCCGCTGGTGCTCGAATCGACGCAGACCTCGGGCGATCTCAAGGGCGACGTCTACGCGATCGTCGAACACCCGTTCGCCATGGTCCAGCAGGCGCTGCAATCGGCCGACCACTGGTGCGACATCCTGATCCTGCACCTCAACGTCAAGCGTTGCCGGGCCAGCGGCGGCATGCCGAAGATGCTCAACCTGAGCGTCGGCCGCAAGTTCGACCAGCCGATCGAAGACGCCTACGAGCTCGACTTCGGCTACCGCGTCGCCGCGGCGACGCCCGACTACCTGCAGGTGCAGCTGAGCGCCGCGGAAGGCCCGCTCAGCACGAAGAACTATCGGATCCAGGTCGAGGCGACGCCGCTCGACGGCAAGCGCACGCTGGTCCACATGTCGTATGCCTACGGCTACGGCTTCGCCGCGCGCGTCGCGATGCAGACCTACCTGGCGACGCTCGGCAGCCAGAAGGTCGGCTTCACCGTGCTCGAGCGCAAGGACGGCAAGCCGGTCTACCAGACGGGCGTCCTCGGCCTGCTCGAGCGCAACACGATGCGCTACTACCTGGCGATCGACGCCTACCTGCAGGCCTATTCGCTACCGATGGCCGAGCAGGCCGAGCGGCGCATCCGCGGGTGGTACGCGAGCACCGAGCGCTATGCCGAGCAGCTCCACGAGATGGACCAGGACGAGTACCTCGAGATGAAGCGCAAGGAAATGCGGCGCCAGCAGCAGGGCTAGCGTCGGCGCGCATCGCCCCGGCGCGGCGGCCCGTTCAGAACAGCAGCGGAACGCCCGTCTTCGACTGCAGCTCGTCGCGGCCGACGCCGTCGGCGACGGCGAGCACGGCGAGACCGCGATCGGTGACGTCGAGCACCGCCAGGTCGGTGACGATGCGGTTGACGACGCCGACGCCGGTGAGCGGCAAGGTGCACGCGGGCAGGATCTTGAGGTCGATCGTGCCGTCCTTCTTGCGCGCGACGTGCTCCATCAGGACGATGACGCGCTCGACGCCGGCGACGAGATCCATCGCCCCACCCATGCCCTTGACCATCTTGCCCGGGATCATCCAGTTGGCGAGGTCGCCCTTGGCGCTGACCTGCATCGCGCCGAGGATCGAGAGGTTGATCTTGCCGCCGCGGATCATCGCGAACGAGTCGTGCGAGCCGAAGATCGACGAGCCGGGCAACGTCGTCACCGTCTGCTTGCCGGCGTTGATGAGGTCGGCGTCGACCTCGTCCTCGGTCGGGAACGGGCCGATGCCGAGCATGCCGTTCTCGCTCTGCAGCCAGACCTCGATGCCGTCGGGCACGTGGTTGGCGACGAGCGTCGGCAGGCCGATGCCGAGGTTGACGTAGAAGCCGTCCTGCAGCTCCTGGGCGGCGCGCGCCGCCATCTCATCGTGGGTCCAGGCCATGTCAGGCTCCCGTCTTTTCTGCCGCCTTGGCGATCGCGTCGACTGCTTCCCGTTCCGCTGCGGCGGCCGACGTCCCCGGCGCGACGTCGACCGTGGCCGCCGCGCGCAGGGTGCGCTTCTCGATCCGCTTCTCGGGGTGGGCGTTGAGGACGATGCGGTGCACGTAGATGCCGGGCAGGTGGACGGCGTCGGGGTCGATCGCACCGGTCTCGACGATCTCCTCGACCTCGACGATCGTCACCTTGCCGGCCATCGCCACCGCCGGATTGAAGTTGCGCGCGGTGCGGCGAAAGACGAGGTTGCCGGACTTGTCGGCCTTCTGCGCCTTCACCAGCGACACCTCGGGCAGCAAGGCGCGCTCCATGATGTAGGTGTGGCCGTCGAACTCGCGCGACTCCTTGCCCTCGGCGACGAGCGTGCCGACGCCGGTGCGGGTGAAGAACGCCGGGATGCCGGCGCCGCCGGCGCGGAGCTTCTCGGCGAGCGTTCCCTGCGGCGTGAACTCGAGCTCGAGCTCGCCGGCGAGGTACTGGCGCTCGAACTCCTTGTTCTCGCCGACGTAGCTCGAGATCATCCGCTTGATCTGGCGCGTCTCGAGCAGCTTGCCGAGGCCAAAGCCGTCGACGCCAGCGTTGTTCGAGATGACCGTGAGGTTCTTGACGCGCGAGTCGCGCAGCGCCTCGATCAGCGCCTCGGGAATGCCGCAGAGGCCGAAGCCGCCGACCGCCATCAGCTGGCCGTCGTGGACGACGCCGGCCAGGGCGGCAGCAGCGCTCGGGAAGATCTTGTTCATCGCCGATCCCTTGAGTCGAATCGACGCGATTATCAGCGCCCGCGCGCTGCCTAGAATGCCCGCAGGGAGAACGACGATGACGATGGACGCAGCCGCCCTGCAGGCGACGCTCGACACGCTGGCGGCCGACTACGTGAAACGGCTGGGGCTGCGCGTCGAGTCGATCGAGCCGGGCCAGGTGACGATGAGCCTGCCGGTCTCGGCCGAGATCGTCCACGCCGGCGGCGTCGTCTGCGGCCAGGCGATCATGGCTGCGGCGGACACCGCCATGCTGGTGGCAATGATCGCCCAGCTCGGTGAGTTCCGGCCGATGACGACGGTGCAGCTGCAGACGAGCTTTGTGAGGCCGGTGCCGAAGGATGCGCTTCGGATCAACGTCGTGGCGCGAGTGTTGCGCGCAGGGAAGAGTCTGTCGTATGGCGACGTCGAGTTCAAGACGGCCGATGGCAAGCTGGCGGCGCACGCGACGACGACGTACGCGTTGCTGTGAGCGAGCACCCGCCGCGGAATGAGTAACGCCGGTCGCGCGCCTTGGCGTACCTTCCACCAAAACCACAGGCATTATTGACACCGGACCTGGGAACGCGTACGTTCACTTTACGACCTGCGCACGCTGGGAACGTGCAAATCGGGAGGACGGATGCGCACGGAGTTATTGAGCTTCACGCTGAGACGAGCTGATACCCATCGGGATCTTCTACGCGCGTGCGAAGTTCGAGCCGCGGCATACGGCTACAAGGTTCCGGCGTATCGAGAGTCGATGGCTCAGCCGGACGCGATTGACGCCAGCCCGTGGACTACTGTATTTCTGTGCGAGGACAAGCTTTCCGGCGAGGCGGTGGGGACGATGCGCGTTCAGACCCGCGAGCACGACCGGGGCGAGCTCGAGATGGAACGCTACGTCAAGCTACCAGAGTATCTGGAAAACGCTACGTGCACCGAAGTCACGCGCTTGGCGGCGCCGGTCGGATCCGATCCATTCGTGCGACTTGCCCTGTGGAAGGCCGCCTATTTGTTCGCTGCAAGCCAAGGAATAAGTTGGATCGTCATGAGCGTTCGCAAGCCTGCCCTCATCCGTGCGTACGAGCGGATGGGATCCAAGGACGTTTTCGCGAATCGGGCCGACGGATTCTTTCTGCCTTACGTAGGCAACATGCCGCACCGGATCTATGCGCTAGACATCGACAACTTCTACGGTTTTTGGAGCGACAGCAAGCATCCGCTGCTCGAGTTCATGACGGCCACGAATCATGAAGACATCATCGTCGGTCGCCCGTCAGTGGACCGCCTGTCCATAAGAGGAGTCGGGCTCCGAGTCGTCGAGTGATTTGGCGTACTCGTAGAGGGGATGGTTTCGATTGCAAACCCCGTCCGCCGCGTACAAGGCAATCGTCTGCAGTAGCTGCTCCAAGGTAAACGGTTTCATCAACAGGCCGTCCATGCCCGCCTCGTAGCACTCTCGCCTGTCCTCGTCACTGGGGCTCGCGGTGAGCGCAACGATTGGGACGCTGGGCAACCCAATCCTCGTTTCGATCGCACGGATCTCGCGAGATGCCGTCGGCCCGTCCATTACCGGCATTCGACAATCCATGAAGACGAAATCCGGTCGTGGCTTGGCAAACGCAGCGGAGATCGCCTCCTTGCCATTGTTGGCGCGAACCACTTCGGCACCTATGTTCGCAAGGTTCGCCGTCGCGATCAACGCATTGACCTCGTTATCCTCAACCAAAAGGACTCGGTATCCCTCTCGAACGTGGGGTAGCTTCGGCTGCGGTTGAGCCGACTGATCCGACGTCGCGGGCGCTTCGGGAAGAATGGCGGTGAACGTGAACTGCGAACCGACGCCCACCGCGCTGCTGACGCCGACGTCGCCTCCCATCGCCTGGGCGATCTCGCGGGCGATGGTCAGGCCCAGGCCCGTTCCGTCTGCCGGTCGAGTCGCCGAGTCGTCCGCCTGTCGAAAGGCATCGAAAATGTGCGCGGCATCTTTCGTCGCGATGCCCGGACCGGTGTCTCTGATCTCAAAGGAAAACAGCTTCCCTTGACGCTGGACCTTCAGCACGACCAAGCCCGACTTGGTGAATTTCACCGCATTGCCGAGCAGGTTGTGGAGAACCTGGCGAACCCGCGCTGGGTCTCCAATCACCCGGCACGGGGTGTCGATTCGGATCGAACTGCTGAAGTCGAGACCTTTGCTGTCGCACCTCAGCTTGTACAGATCCGCAACATTGGCAAGCTCAAGCGCCAGATCAAAAGTTGCGTGACGCAGTTCCAAGCGACCAGACTCAATTCTCGAGATATCGAGTAACGACCCTATGAGTTCTAGCAAATGCGTTCCGGAAGATTCCAGAAGTGCCAGACGATGCTGCACGACGGGATCAGCGGCGGTCTGCTTGCGAATTAGCTGGGTCAGGCCCAGGATCCCATGCAAAGGTGTACGGAGCTCATGACTCATGGTGCCGAGAAACAAGGACTTGACAGCCCCCTGACGTTTCACCTCGAGCAACGCCGCAGCGAGAGCTTCGGCATTGCGCGTTTCGCGCAGACGCGCCTCCTCCGTCGCCTCGTGCGCCAGGAACTCGCTTCTTAGACGACGTTCAGACGCGTAGGCGGTCACGATCGACTGCAGCAAGACCAGGATCGTGCCCAGCGAAACGAAGACTCCCAGTGCGTCGCCCCGAAGCGCCACTGCGACGGCAAGTGGAACCAGCATCGAGGTCACGTAGGCTACGGACGCGGCTGCCATGGTGTTGAACCCGTGCGTGGCCATCAATGCAACACTGCAGAGCACGGCACAAGTCAGGCATGCGAACTCACTTGGACCAAATGCGCACCATGCGCCTGCCGCACCCCAAATGGCGCCATCTAAAGCTAGTAGCACCAACGTCAGTTGACGAGAGAAACCATCCCTGACCATTGGCCAACTCGAGCGCGAGTACGCCAAGGCTGCCAAGACTCGAACGACCGAGATTGCGAGCTTCACGCCCAGCCAGACGTGCGTCGGGGTCCAGCCGAATGTCGGGGTCAGGAATGGAACGAGCAGTGCGGCAAGCACCGAGTTGATAACCGCCGCTCTGATGACGTGTTTTTGCACACCATCGAGTTGCAATCTTTGAAATCGACTCTTCACCTCTCCGGTCAGAGCGTTTGAAGTGGGTTTCGACGGCGTTCCAATGCGCCGCAAAACAGACGGCAACACAGATGACACACCCAAATCAATCACTTGACAGTTCTGCTCGTTGATGCCGACTTGCGGTTCAGCCGTCAACTTGGCGTAACGGCGCAGGCCTTAAGCAATGACCGCGGCTCCCTCCGAGGCACTGTGTCGCCATCACATCGGCGCTTTCGAGGAGGCGCGAACGTGATTTTCTGCACGATTCAACCGCAGCTGCTCCTCTTGGCGCCACTGTTGCCGAGGCGAGCCAAATTCGCGTTGTTGATCATCAAAGGGTTGCATATGTCCTCCACGACGCGACGGGCCATGGCTAGTGAGTCACTATCGGCAGTTGCGCGCCAACTTTTAGTCCGTTTCGCGGCGCTGGACCTACAAGTGACATCGAAGCCTTCTACGGCTTGATTGGCACCACTTTGGACGACCCTGGGCTCGGCCTTTCCACGGCCGTTCTCCGCAGCGAGTTGTCCCCGCGCGCGGAGGTGCCTCGCGCTACCGTCTCGTGTCGTTCAAGAATGCCGCCGGTACGCACGACGCGACGCCGCCCTACCCGTCGCCGAGCACCGGTTCCCCTGCGGGCGCGCGGGAGCGACCGCGAATCCACATGCCGAAGGAAAGGCCGAACAGCACCATCGTGATCGAATAGACGGCCGCGGGCAGGGCGAATTGAGTGTCGCCCAACGTCGTCATCGCCACGTACATCGACAAGACTGCGCTTCTTATGCCGAGTTGGAAGGTGATGGCGATGCCGTTACCTCGGCCAAGCCCCCAGAGCTGGGAAAATCCGTAGCCCAAGCCGAGGCTCAGCAAGTTGAACAAGACGACGCTACCGCCAACCTCGGTGAAACCACGAATCAGGGACTGCCACTCCTTGACGATGGCTCCTGCCGAAAAAAGGACAAGGACCAGAACGCTGAAGATTCGCATTGGCTTGTCGGCTCTTGTCGCAAAAGCGGGAAATCGCGCCCGCACCGCCATACCGAGGATGACTGGAATCACCAAGCTCGCCATCGTTTCCACGAGCTTTCCCGTGATCGACGGCATCGCTGTATCGCGGCTCGCGAAGTAGCTCAGCGACCAGCTGCAGATAAGAGGAAGCGTGAAGAGGCTGAGAGCAGTGTTGACTCCGGTGAGCGTGACATTGAGCGCGACGTTTCCACCAAAGACGTGGCTATACAAGTTTGACGAGATGCTTCCGGGCGCCGCAGCCAAGAGCATGAGTCCAACCGCATAAGGGGTCGGCAACCGCAATGCAACCGCAATGAGCAGTGCCACCAGAGGCAATATCACCATCTGCAGGGTGAGGGCGATCAACACCGCGCGTCGCTCGCCGAATGCCCGACGGAAGTCCGCCAATTCAAGCGATAGCCCGAGACCGGCCATCACCACCGCGAGGGCGACGAACAGGAGCTGCACAGTGGCCTGAGTTGACATTGACAAGAGCGCAGACGATCGCCGTGATTGCAACGCTCCGACTTCTAACCTGCTCAATCGCGTAGCGGCTCAATTCTGTGTGCACGACCGTCAAATAATCACGCAAGACGCGGCTTGTCGAAGATGAAGCCTTGTGCGGTAGTTCAGCGTCCAGCAAGCGGGAGCGTCAAACGCAGACGATGCCTCGGACAGTCCCTCGCCCGGTTTTCGCCCACTACAACGCCGCCCAGGCGAGACGTAGACTAGGAATCGAGAGCGATCCAGCCGATACGACAGGTCGGCCTCGACCCGGAAGCCAAGGATGAACATGCCATCGCGTCAGCAGGCCAATCGTCCCAATCGATATCGGTTCACGGACGAGGAGTTCCTCGAGATCTATCGCAGGCCAGGTGCCCGCTACCTCGGCATCGCTTGCCTGTTCGGCGCCCTCGGAGCGCTTTCGTTCTATCTGATCGACGCCATCGGCATCGGACACCCGCTGATCGGCGGTATCCAAAGCATGCGCCTTGCGCTGGCCGGCGCCCTTTCCTCCCTTGCAACCTTCATTTGGTTTTCGCCGCGGCAGATCGCCAAGCACTACGCACCCATATTCGGCGGCTTCACCAGCCTCGCCGTCGCGATCAGCGCGTATATCTCGTACCAAGGGCACTTGAAGGACCCACCGCTCGAGCTCCTCTACTCAGTGGACATGACCCTCGTCCTTTGCATCATCGTCATCTTCGGTTTCAGTCGACTTACGTCATTTTCCACGACGGTTCTGACGAGCAGTGTCGCTGTTGCAATGATTGGCTTTCTCTGGCTGCTCGAGGGCACAGATGCACGTCAACTCATGCGGATGACGACCCATCTCTCGATCATCACGGCCTGCTGCTTTTCGCTTCATCTCAGCATTCAGCGGCGCGAGTGGGAATTGTTTCTGCTTGCCAAGGAGAATCTGCGCCGAAACAAATACGCCGCCGAGCTCGAGCGCGCCAAGAGCGCGGCCGAGGACGCCGACGCTGCCAAGTCCCGGTTTCTCGCGAACATGAGTTACGAGATTCGAACACCGATGAATGGAGTCTTGCAAATACTCGACGTCGTAGGCGATCACGCAAAGGACGACGATCGGCTACTCATAGAACAGGGCCGCAAGTCGGGTCATGCCCTGCTGCGAATCCTGAACAGCATCCTCGACTATTCCAAGCTGTCGCATGGAGCCGCGGGCGTCGAGATCTCCGCCGTCGACATCGCGGACGTCTGCCGCACCGTGCTGGATCTTCATGTCGCCGCGGCGACGACGAAGGGGATCGACCTGCGCTCGCAGTTGGACTTGCCTCCGGGCGGCGCGTCGCGGGTGCTTACCGATGAAGTCAAGCTGTTCGAGATCATCAACAACCTGCTGTCGAACGCCCTGAAGTTCACTCAGGTCGGATATGTCGATCTCAACGTCCAGCTCCTCCTTCCCGTTCCGGACAAGTTCCCGCACGCTGCCCTGGAGATCCGCGTTCGCGATTCCGGGCCGGGAATATCGACACTCGACCAGGCAAGGGTCTTCTTGCCCTTCTTCCAACGTGATGCCGCGCGCAACCCCCGTCACGGTGGCACCGGCTTGGGTCTGGCCATCGTCAAGGAACTCGCGGAGAAGTTGCATGGTCGGGTTCGGGTGGAGAGCGAAGAAGGGCTCGGAAGCTTCTTCGAAGTTCGACTTCCGGTCACCCTGTCCGAGACCTCGAGTCACGCTGACGCGCGGTCCACGAGTCATCTGCCGGAAGCGGAGAGGGGGTTGACGAGGAGCTCGGAGGTCACGCAGAGCGAGTTCAGCGGTCGCTCCCTGCTGATCGTCGATGACAACGAGCTCAATGCCATGCTCGCATCGCGCCTGATGCAGGCAATGGGCTTTGAGGTCCAGCTCGCCGAGAACGGCGCTGTCGCCCTCGAGCTCTTCGCGAAGAAGCGCTTCGATCTCGTTCTGATGGACTGTCAGATGCCGGTGCTCGACGGGTACGAGGCGACCAAGCGAATTCGCGAGCTGGAAGCAAGGACCTCGACGCTGCGTACCCCAGTTATCGCCATCACTGCGTACACGCTGTCCGGCGACCGGGAGAAATGCCTCGCCTCCGGCATGGACGACTATCTCGCCAAGCCCTATTCGGTTCAGGACCTTCGCCCGAAGCTCGACCGCTGGCTTGGACGGACTGTGTCTCCAACGGGACCGATCCGCAACCCGGCAATCAGCAAACAAGCACTTTGAGTGGCGACGCTCAGCGCTTGATATCCAGCTCGCCGTAGAGCCGCTCGACCAGGGCACGCAGGCGTTCGAGCTCGGTCTCCGCCATCGCCACCCTCGCCTTCAGCGTCGCCAGCTCGCTCACCGGCACGATCGTCTCGTCGTCGCTCGCCGCCGTGAACACGCTCAGGTCGACTGGGCCGCCGAGGAGATGGGCCCAGCGCTGCTCGCGGGCGCCCGGGGCGCGCGGCAGCTTGAGCGCGAGCGGACCGCCCTTCTCTTGCGCGCGCGCCGCCAGCTCGTCGAGGAAGCCCTCGACCGCCGAGACGTCGGCGAAGCGATGCAGACGGTCGCTCGCCGCGCGCAGCTCCGACGCGGTCTGCGGGCCGCGCAGCATCAGCGTCGCCAGCAAGGCGACCGACTGCGACGGCAAGCCCAGCACGCGGCCCAGGTTGTGCTCGTAGCGGGCGACGCGCGAGCCGCTCGACTCGAACGCGAGCGACAGCGACTTCAGGGCGTCGACCGCGCCCTGCACCTCGGCCTCGCTCGCCGCAAGCACCGGGTCGCGCGCCGTCTTCTGGTTGCAGCCGAGCGTGAGCGTGTTCAGCGACAGCGGATAGCTGTCGGGCACGGTCAGCGACTTCTCGACGAGCACGCCGAGCGCGCGCAATTCGAGCAACGACAGCGGCCGCATCACGGCAAAGGGTCGCTCGCCCGGACGCCGCGCCGCGCCGAAACCGGCCGCGTCACCTCGCCGGGCAACGAACGCAGTGAGGCGCGGTCGAGCGCCACTACAGCGCGAAGCCGTCGTCGGCCTGGATCACGGCGCCGTTGATGAAGTGGCTCTCGTTGGCGCAGAGCATCATCAGCACGACGTCGAGGTCGGCCGGGCTGCCGACGCGCCGGCGCGGCAGCATGTCGATCAGCTTCTTGCCCTGCTCGGTCGACCATTGCAGGTGGTTCATCTCGGTGTCGATGTAGCCCGGGCAGATCGCGTTGACGTTGATGCCGAAGCGGCCCCACTCGAGCGCCATGGCCCTGGTCATGTGGACGACCGCGGCCTTGCTCATGCAGTAGACGCCGATCTTCGGCATGACCTTGAGGCCGGCCATCGAGGCGATGTTGACGATGCGGCCGCCGGTGAAGGTGCCCGGCGCCGCGCCCTTGGCGCGCGCGATCATCCGCTTGCCGACCTCCTGGGCGACGAAGAACGCGCCGCGCGTGTTGACGTCGAAGACGTAGTCGTAGTCGTCGGGGTCGACGTCCACGAGCGGCTGCGTCGTCGCCACGCCCGAGTTATTGACCAGGATGTCGATCGTCCCCATCTCCGTCTCGGTGTGGGCGACGGCCGAGCGGATGCTGTCGTGGTCGGTGACGTCGAGCGCAACGACATGCGCATCGCCGCCTTCGGCCTCGATCTCGGCGCGCAGGCTCTTCAGCCGCTCGACGCGCCGGCCCGCGAGCGCGACGCCGGCGCCGGCCTTGGCGAGAACGCGCGCGAACTGCGCGCCGAGACCGCCCGAGGCGCCGGTGACGAGGGCGACGCGGCCCGAGAGATCGATCTGATAGCTCATGAATCGTGCAGCGACTGCGCTCCGTAGAATCGACCGCCAGTTTAGACGCGCGCCCGGCCGACAAGAAAAGCGAGACAGCGATGACCCCTGACGAGATCCTCGCCCAGCACGGGCCGCGGGAAGCGATGGAATACGACGTCGCGATCGTCGGCGCCGGTCCGGCCGGCCTGGCGACCGCGATCCGCCTGAAGCAGCTCGCCGCCGAGCGCTCGCACGAGATCTCGGTCGTCGTTCTCGAGAAGGGCTCGGAGCCCGGCGCGCACATCCTCTCGGGCGCGATCATGGATCCGCGCGCGCTCACCGAACTGATCCCCGACTGGAAGGACAAGGGCGCGCCGCTGAACCAGCCGGTCACCGCCGACCGTTTCCTCTTCCTCACCGAGACCGGCGCGACGGCGACGCCGAACGCTCTCCTGCCCGACTGCTTTCGCAACCACGGCAACTACGTCGTCAGCCTCGGCAACGTCGTGCGCTGGCTGGCGGCGCAGGCCGAAGCGCTCGGCGTCGAGATCTTTCCCGGCTTCCCCGCCGCCGAAGTGCTGTACGGCGAGGGCGGCGCCGTGCGCGGCGTCGCCACCGGCAACCTCGGCATCGGCAAGGACGGCCAGCCGACGGCGAGCTTCCAGCTCGGCATGGAGCTGCACGCCAAGTACACGATCTTCGCCGAGGGCTCGCGCGGCAGCCTCGGCCGCCAGCTGATCGATCGCTTCAAGCTCGACGCAGGCCGCGATCCGCAGAGCTACGCGATCGGCCTGAAGGAGCTCTGGGAAGTTCGCCCGGAGCAGGCCCGGCCCGGCCTCACCGTGCACACCGCCGGCTGGCCGCTCGACACCTCGACCTACGGCGGCTCATTCCTCTACCACCTCGACGGCAACCAGGTCGAGCTCGGCTTCGTCGTCGGTCTCGACTACGCCAATCCCTACCTCAGCCCGTTCGAGGAATTCCAGCGCTGGAAGACGCACCCGGAGATCAGGAAGACGCTCGAAGGCGCCAAGCGCCTCGGCTACGGCGCGCGCTCGATCACCGCCGGCGGCATCCTCAGCCTGCCGAAGACAGTGTTCCCGGGCGGTGCCTTCGTCGGGTGCGAAGCGGGCTACCTCAATGCGAGCCGGATCAAGGGCAGCCACGCCGCGATCAAGTCGGGGATGCTGGCCGCCGAGGCCGCCTGCGAGGCGCTGATCGCGGGCCGCCAGCACGACGAGCTCGCCGCCTATCCGGCCGCGTTCGAGAAGAGCTGGCTGCGCGCCGAGCTCGACAAGTCGCGCAACTTCAAGCAATGGTTCAAGAAGGGCTTCCTCGTCGCCTCGCTGATGACGGGGATCGAACAGTGGCTGCTGCCGCGCCTCGGCATCCAGGCGCCGCCCTGGACGATCCACCGCGCGAAGGCGGATCACCTCTACCTGCGCCCGGCGGCGGAGTGCAAGCCGATCGCCTATCCGAAGCCCGACAACGTGTTCACCTTCGATCGGCTGTCGAGCGTCTTCGTCAGCAACACCAACCATGCCGAGGACCAGCCGCCGCATCTGACGCTGAAGGACCCGACCGTCCCGGTCAAGGTGAACCTCGCCAGGTACGCCGGCCCGGAAAGCCGCTACTGCCCGGCGGCGGTGTACGAGTTCGTCGACGACAACGGCACGGAGCGGCTGCAGATCAACGCGCAGAACTGCGTCCACTGCAAGACCTGCGACATCAAGGACCCGACCCAGAACATCGTCTGGGTCACGCCCGAAGGCGGCGGCGGTCCCAACTACGTCGGCATGTGAAGGAACACGAGATGGCTGAGACTGATCGGATCGAGGTGCTGACGGCAGCGCGGCTCTGGCCGCCGATGATGGAGGCGTTGCGCGGCGCGTTCCGCGTCCACGATCGCACGCACCAGAGCGACGCCGCCGCCTTCGCCACCGCCGCGCCGCGCATCCGCGCGATCGCCGCGAGCGGCGAATCGAAGGTGCCGCGCGAGCTGATCGCGCAGCTGCCGGCGCTCGAGATCGTCTCGGTGTTCGGCGTCGGCTACGACGGCGTCGACGTCGCCGCGGCGCGCGAGCGCGGCATCGCCGTCACCCACACGCCGAACGTCCTCAACGACGAGGTCGCCGACCTGGCGATCGCGCTCGTCCTCGCCGTCTCGCGCCGGCTGATCGAAGCCGACCGCTACGTGAGAAGCGGCGCCTGGGCGAACGGGCCGATGCCGCTGGCGCGCAAGGCGAGCGGCGCGCGCATGGGAATCGTCGGCCTCGGCCGCATCGGCATGGCGATCGCGAAGCGCGCCGAGGCGTTCGGCATGTCGATCGCGTACACCTCGCGCAACCCGAGGCCGGATTCCCCCTACCCTTACTTCGCAAACGCCGAGGCGCTGGCGCGCGAGGTCGATTTCCTCGTCGTCATCACGCCCGGCGGAGCCGGCACGAGGAAGCTGATCGACGCCAAGGTGCTCGCCGCGCTCGGCAAGAAGGGCTATTTGATCAACGTCGCGCGCGGCTCGGTCGTCGACGAGCAGGCGCTGGTGAGCGCGCTCCGCGACGGCACGATCGCCGGCGCCGGCCTCGACGTCTTCGAGAGCGAGCCCCACGTGCCGAGCGAGCTGCTCGGCCTCGACAACGTCGTCCTCACGCCGCACGTCGGCAGCGCGACCTGGCAGACGCGCCAGGCGATGGCCGACCTTGCCTTTGCCAATCTGCAGGCGCACTTCGCCGGCAAGCCGCTGCTCTCGCCCGTGCCATGAGCAGCGCGCCCGGCTTCGATCTTTCCGGCAGGGTCGCCCTCGTCACCGGCGGCGGGTCGGGCCTCGGCCTGGCGATCGCGCGCGGCCTTGCCGCGGCCGGGGCGCGCGTCGTCCTCAACGGCCGCACTCGCGACAAGCTCGAAGCTGCCGCGGCGGCGTTGCGCGGCGACGGCCTTGCCGCCGAAGTGGCGTCGTTCGACGTCGCCGATCCGGATGCGGTGCGGAGCGGCGTCGCCGCCGTGCAGGCGTCGATCGGGCCGGTCGACATCCTCGTCAACAACGCCGGCATCCAGCACCGCGCGCCGATCGTCGACTTCAGCGACGCCGACTGGCGTCGCCTGATGGCGATCAACCTCGACGCGCCGTTCTACATGGCGCGCGCCGTCATTCCGGCGATGCAGGCCAGGCGCGCCGGCAAGATCATCAACATCGCCTCGCTGATGTCGAGCCTGGCGCGGCCGACGACCGTGCCGTACCAGGTGAGCAAGGGCGGCATCGCCATGCTGACGCGCGGCCTCGCGGTCGAACTGGCGCCGCACGACATCCAGGTCAACGCGATCGCGCCCGGGTTCTTTCGCACCGAGCTCAACGCGGCGCTCATCGCCAACGCCGAGTTCACCGCCTGGGTCGAGCGGCGCACGCCGGCCGGGCGCTGGGCCGAGCCGCACGAGCTCGCCGGCGCGGCGGTCTTTCTCGCCTCGCCGGCGGCACGCTTCGTCACCGGCCAGGTCCTCTACGTCGACGGCGGCTTCACCGCCGGCATGTGAGGCCGGCCGCGGCCCGCGTCAGTCCTGCCCTTCGGTCAGGGCGTCGAGCTGGAAGCGGCCGTCCTTGTGGACGAGCCAGATCTCGGTGAACCTGACCGGGCCGGCGAAGCGGCTCGGCGCAGGCAGCGGGCCGGCGCGGCGGATCATCTCGATCACCGCGGCGCTCACGTCGGGGGCGTGGGAGGGGCCGCGAACGAGCTTGACTTCGCGCGGCTGGCCGCTCGCGTCGACGGTCGTCTCGACGACGACGACGCCGTGGATCAGCGGCGGCAGCCTGCCCTTGTAGATCCGCGACGCATACGACGCATAGATGTGGCGGGCCGCGTCGATCCGGTAGGCGCGCGCGTCGGCGGCAGTCGAGACCTTCTGCGACGCGATGCGCGTCGGCTCGGTCAGGTAGGCCACCTCGGTCGCCTGTGCGCCGAGGTGCGTTGCCAACACGACGGCACCGGCAGCGAGGTGAAGACGCTTCATGACGATCTCCGCGCGGCGTCGAAGCCGCAGAACCGAGCGGCTTTGTCGCCGTCATGGCGCAATCAGCCGATGGGTCCAGCGTAGGAGATCGCCTCGTCGTCGTGTCGGACCTGTCCTACCGGTCGACCGGCAGCCACCACGGAGCGTGGTGTCCGTCACGATGTCAGGCGTAACCGGATCTGTCTCAGGCAGCCAGCGTCTTGCCGCTTGTCGGATCGAAGAGATGAACCGCCGAGGTGTCGATCGACAAGTGGATCGTCTCGCCCGGCAGGGCCGCCGTGCGGCCGTGGATGACGGCGACGAACTGCGACGTCCCGGCGCGGACGAGCAGCTCGGTCTCGGCGCCGGTCGGCTCGACGACGATCACCTCGGCCGGCACCGTTCGGCCATCGGCACCGCCGCCGACGCCGAGGTCGCCCGGCCGCACGCCGTAGGCGACGGACTGGCCGTCAGTGCCGGGGCTGGTCGGCGCGAGCGGCCAGCGAATGCCGCCCTCGGCGTCGAGCCACGCCCGGCCGTCGCCACGACGGACGACGCCGCTGACGACGTTCATCGCCGGCGAGCCGATGAACTGGGCGACGAACAGGTTGGCGGGATGATCGTAGAGCTCGAGCGGCGTGCCGATCTGCTCGATGCGGCCGTCCTGCATGACGACGATGCGGTCGGCCATCGTCATCGCCTCGACCTGGTCGTGGGTGACGTAGACCGTCGTCGTCTTCAGCCGCTGGTGCAGCGCCTTGATCTCGGCGCGCATCGCCACGCGCAGCTTGGCGTCGAGGTTGGAGAGCGGCTCGTCGAAGAGGAACACCTTCGGGTCGCGGACGATCGCCCGGCCCATCGCGACGCGCTGGCGCTGCCCGCCCGAGAGCTCGCGCGGAAAGCGCTCGAGGTACGGGCCGAGGTTGAGGATGCGCGCGGCGTTGGCGACGCGCTCCTTCGTCAGCGCCGGGTCGGCCTTCCTCAGCTTCAGGCTGAAGCCCATGTTGTCGCCGACCGTCATGTGCGGGTAGAGCGCGTAGCTCTGGAACACCATGGCGATGTCGCGGTCCTTCGACTCGATGTCGTTGACGACGTGGTCGTCGATCGCGATCGTTCCTGCCGAGATCTCCTCGAGGCCGGCGAGCATGCGCAGCAGCGTCGACTTGCCGCATCCGGACGGCCCGACCAGCACCGTGAACTCGCCGTCGGCGATGTCGAAGCCGATGCCGTGGATGATCTTGACCGGGCCGAAGCTCTTCTCGACGTTGCGAAACGAGACCGAGGCCACGGCGTCGCGCTCAGCTCTTCACGGCGCCGGCCGTGAGGCCCGACACCATGTAGCGCTTGAAGACGTAGTAGATCGCCGCCGGCGGCAGCGCATAGATCAGGCCGGTTGTCATCAGCAGCTCCCAGGGCGAGTCGTCGGCCGAGAGGAAGCTGCCGAGGGCGACGCCGAGCGTCGTGCTCTTGTCGTCGGAGAGGAGCAGGAAGGCGTAGAGGTACTCGTTCCAGGCGAGCAGCAGCGCATAGGTGCCGACTGCGACCAGCGACGGCAGCATCAGCGGCAGGTAGACGAGGCGAAACAGCTGCAGCGGCGTCGCGCCGTCGATTCGCGCCGCCTCGTCGAGCTCGAGCGGCAGCTTGTCGGACGCCTGCTTCAGGACCCAGATCGAGTACGGCGTCGCGATCGTCACCATCGCCAGGATGAGCGCCCACTGGCTGTTGAGAAGCCCGTAGTTGCCCATCGTCTTGTACATGGGCACGGCGAGGAACGCGGCCGGGATGAAGTAGGTGAAGAGCGCCAGGTTCATGATCGTCCTGCCGCCCCTGACGCGGAGGCGACTGATCGCGAACGCCGCCGACGTGGCGATGAAGAGCGTGATCGCGCCCACGGCAACGGCGATCAGCACCGAGTTCCACATCTGCAGCCAGAAGTGGCTGAGGTAGTGGTGCTGCTGGTGGAAGACCATCGAGAAGTTATGCAGCGTCGGGTGCTCGGGCCAGAGCTTGCCCGAGACCGCCTGCTCCTTCGGTGAGATCGCGAACAGCACGAGGTGGTAGATCGGCAGCAGCGTCCAGATCGCGACCGGGATGCCGATCAGGAGCAGCTTCGCCTCGGCCGACGCCTTCTTCAGCGTCATGGCGCTCATGGCCGGGCGCCCGGCCGCCCCAGGCCCGGCGCCGGCCCCTCGCAAGGAAGCGACCGAAGAGAGCGTGGCGGCGTCATCGCGACAGGCGCTTCATCATGAAATAGACGAGCGGCAGCACGAGCGGCATGGCGCAGACGACCGTCGCCATCGACATGTCGACCTGGTCGAGACGGAGGTAGCGCAGGCCGAGCGTCGCGAGCACGTGCGTCTGGTCGGCCGGGCCGCCGCCCGTGAGCAGGTAGACGCTGTTGAAGTCGCCGAGCGTCCAGATCATCGACAGGATCGTCGACGTGAGGTAGAGCGTCTGCAGCGACGGCCAGGTGATGAACTTGAACTTCTGCCAGGTCGTCGCGCCGTCGACCGACGCCGCTTCGTACATCTCGGCGGGGATCGCCATCCGCCCGGCGACGAGGATCAGGGTCCAGAACGGCAGCGACTTCCAGATGTGGACGACGATCGCCAGGCCGAGCGCGATCGTCGGGTTGTTGAGCCAGTTCGGTCCGTCGGCGCCGGTGAGCCGGAAGATCGTCGAATTGATGACGCCCCACTCCGGGTTGAGCATGAAGCGCAGCGACAGGATCGTCGGGATCGACGGCACCGCCCACGGCAGGATGAAGAGCAGCGACAGCCACTTGATCCAGGGCCGCGTGCGGACGAAAAACCCCGAGAGGAAGAGCGCGACCAGCATCTTGACGTTGATGCCGACGATCAGGAAGAAGAGCGTGTTGACGACCGTGCGCGCGAACACCGGGTCGTCGACGAGCTTGACGTAGCTCGCGGGATGGCGCGCCAGCCAGAGGCCGTAGACGACCGGGTAGAGAACGAAGACCGCGAAGATCAGGACGTAAGGCGCGACCAGGACGATGCCCCACGCCTGCCACGGCGTCAGCCGGCGCCGGGTCGGACCGACCGGTGCCGACTGGCGCTCGGGCTGCCCGGCGCCTTCGAGCGCGAGCGTCGACACGTTCTCCCCTGCCGGTCAGCCCGCGATCGCCTTGATGCGGGCGATCATCTCGGTCACCGCCTGGTCGACCGGAATCTTGTCGTTGATGACGCGGTTCATCGCCTTCGCCCACACGTTCTCGTTGTTGACGATCGTGAACTTGTAGTTCTTCGTAAATTCGAAGGTCACCGTGCCGGCGCCGAACTGGTTGAACACCGAGCGCCGATGCGGGTCGGCCTGCCAGAACGGGCGCTGCGTCGCCGTCGTCACGACCGGGAACCAGCGGCCGAGCGAGCCCTCGACGTAGGGCGTGAGGTTCTCGTCCTGGAGCAGGAAAGCGACGAACTCCTTGGCGCGCGCCTTGTTCTTCGCGGCCGAGAAGACGACGCCCGTCTTCACCGCGGCGCGATAGACCATCTTCGAGCCGTCGGGCTTGTTCGGGAAGCCTGCCGTGCGGATCAGCTCCTCGTAGTTCTTCTTGGCCGTCGCGCGCTGCTCGGCGTTGAGCGCCTCGTTGTTGGCGTCGTCGAGCCACTTGGCGGCGATCGAGATGGTCGCGTTGTGCGTCATCACCGTCGTCTTGTTGTGGAAGGCGACGTTGTTGTCCGGGTCCTTCCAGCTCGTCGACGACGGCGGCGTGCAGCTCTTGGCGGCCACGTCGGTGTAGTCCTTGAGCGCGCTGACCAGGCCGGCCTTGACCTTGGGGTCGTCGACCAGCAGTTTGCCGCTGTCGTCGACGAGCTTGACGTTGTAGGCGTCCATGAAGGTCAGGAACGAATAGAACGAGTCGCTCGAATCGACGCCCATCGGCTGGCCGATGCCGAAGATCCGCGTCCCGGTCTTCTGCCGGTAGGCGGGCTGCACCTTGTCGCACCAGAACGACCAGTAGTCGCTCCACTTGGTCGGGATGTCGGCTTCCTTGAAGCCGGCCGCCTGCAGCATGTCGAGCCAGATCTCGATGTGCATCGTCTGCTGCTTGAGCGGGAACGCGTAGTACGCGCGCTTCTTCGCCTTGTCGTCCCACAGGTACGTGGTCTCGATCGTGTTCTTGAGGAATCGCGCCTTCATCGGCGTCAGGACGTCGCTGATGTCCTCGAGCTTGCCGTCGAAGGCCCACTTGCCGGTGACCTGGAAGTCATAGACGTCGGCGTAGGCGACGTCGGGCGGCGAGCCGGCGTCGAGCGCGGCGACCGTCTTCGGGATCATGTCCTGGATCGGGTACTGCGAGAGCTCGACCTTGACGCCGCTCTTCGCCTCGTACTTCTTGATCGCCTCGAACAGCGCGTCGTCCTCGGACTTGTAGAAGCCCTTGACCCACCAGACGGTGAGCTTCTCCTGCGCCAGCACATGGCCGCAGAAGGCGAGCGCGCAGCCGGCGATGATGCCGGCGATCGTCTTTCTCATGCTGTCTCCTTGGTTCGGTCTCGGACGGCTCGGGCCGCGCCTCGAAAACATAACCGATGCCGATGGGGTTCTCAATCCGGGATTGGCGGTGGTTGTCCGGACAACCGCGCGGCACCGGCCCTCATGGCGCGGCCGCGCGCTAACTCGGTGCCGGCTTTCGCTTGTCGATGAACGCCTGGATGCCTTCGAGCGCCGATTCGTCCATCATGTTGCAGGCCATGGTCCGGCCGGCCGCCTCGTATGCCGCCTCGACGCCGCCCTCGAGCTGGCGGTAGAAAAGCTCCTTGCCGAGGGCGATCGCGACGCGCGGCTTGGCGACGATCGCCGCGACCAGGGCCTCGACGGCGCCGTCGAGCGCCTCGGGCGAGGCGACGCGATTGACCAGGCCCCTGGCGCGCGCCTCCTCGGCGGAGATGAACTCGCCGGTGACGAGCATCTCGAACGCCGGCTTCCTGGCGAGGTTGCGCGAGAGCGCGACGCTCGGCGACGAACAGAAGAGGCCCAGGTTGACGCCGCTCACCGCGAAGCGCGCGACGTCGGCGGCGACGGCGAGATCGCAGGCGGCGACGAGCTGGCAGCCGGCCGCGGTGGCGATGCCCTGCACGCGCGCGATCACCGGCACCGGCAGGCGCTGGATCGTCAGCATCACGCGCGCGCATTGCGCGAAGAGCGTCTCGTAGTAGGCGAGCGACGGCGCGGCGCGCATCTCCTTCAGGTCGTGGCCGGCGCAGAACGCCTTGCCCTCGGCGGCGACGACGACGACGCGCGCCGTCGCGTCGAGCGCGATCGCGTCGAGCTCGGCCTGCAGCGCGGCGAGCATGCCTTCGCTCAGCGCGTTGAACGATTGCGGCCGGTCGAGCGTGAGCGTGACGACGCCGCGCGCGTCGACGGCGCGCCTGACAAAAGGAGCGAGCTCGCTGGCGACGCGGTCGTTCATGGCGGAATCCTTCTCCAGGCGACTACTCGATCGCCGAGGCCGAACGCGCACGCTCGCGCAGCTGGAACTTCTGGATCTTGCCCGTCGACGTCTTCGGGATCGGCTCGAAGCGGATCTCGCGCGGCACCTTGTAGCCGGCGAGGAGCTGGCGGCAGTGCGCGACCAACTCGGCGGCGCTGACGCTGGCGCCGCTCTTCAGCTCGACGAAGGCGACCGGCGTCTCGCCCCACTTCGGGTCGGGCCGCGCCACCACCGCGCAGGCGAGGACGTCGGCGTGACGGTACAGCGCGTCCTCGACCTCGAGCGAGCTGATGTTCTCGCCGCCCGAGATGATCACGTCCTTGCTGCGGTCCTTGATCTTGACGTAGCGGTCGGCCTCGAGCACGGCAAGGTCGCCGGTGTGGAACCAGCCGCCGGCGAAGGCTTCGCCGGTCGCCTTCTCGTTCTTGAGGTAGCCCTTCATCACGATGTTGCCGCGAAACATGATCTCGCCCATCGTCCGGCCGTCGGCGGGCACCTCTGCAAGCGTCTCCGGGTCGCGCACCGTCATCGCCTCCTCGAGGACGTAGCGGACGCCCTGGCGGCCGTTCAGCCGCGTCTGCTCCGACAGGTCCTGCGCGAACCAGGACGACCGCTTCACCGCGACCGCCGCCGGCCCGTAGGTCTCGGTGAGGCCGTAGACGTGGGTGATGTCGATGCCGATCCGCGCCATGCCGTCGATCATCGACGCCGGCGGCGCCGCGCCGGCGACCATCGCCCTCACCTTCTGCCCGATGCCGCGGCGCAGCTCGGCCGGCGCGGCGATCAGCAGGTTGTGGACGATCGGCGCGGCGCAGTAGTGGTCGACGCGCTCGTCGCGCATCGCCGCCAGGATCGCCGCCGCCTCGACCTTGCGCAGGCAGACGTGGGTGCCGCCGAGGAGCGCCACGGTCCAGGGGAAGCACCAGCCGTTGCAATGGAACATCGGCAGCGTCCACAGGTAGCGCGGGAAATGCGGCATCGTCCAGGTCGCCGCGTTGCACACCGCGTTCAGATAGGCGCCGCGATGGTGGGTGACGACGCCCTTCGGGTCGCCGGTCGTTCCCGAGGTGTACGAGACGGCGATCGCATCCCATTCGTCGGCCGGCGCGGCGAGCACCGGCAGCGGGTCGTGCGCGGCCAGCAGCGCTTCGTACTCGTGCGTGCCGAGCCGCTCGCCGGCGCCGCCGTGCTCGCTGTCGCAGACGTCGACGACGATCGGCGTCCGGCCATGCGCTTCGGCCAGGATTCGCAGCGCCGGACCGACGATCGGCGCGAGCTCGCGGTCGGTGATGAGCACCGCGCATTCGCAATGGTCGAGCTGCCAGGCGATGAGCGCGGCGTCGAGGCGAGTGTTGAGCGTGTTGAGGACCGCGTTCAGCGCCGGCACCGCGTAATGCGCCTCGACCATCTCGGGCGTGTTGTGCAGCATCGCGCTGACCGTCGTGCCGCGGCCGACGCCGAACGAGCGGAGCGCCGCGGCGAGGCGCGCCGAGCGATCGCGCGTCTCGCGCCAGGTGTAGCGGCGCGCGCCGTGGACGACCGCCTCGAGATCGCCGAAGACCTCGGCGCTGCGCTCGACGAAGCTGGTCGGCGACAGCGCGACGAAGTTCGCCGCCGTCTTGCCCAGGCCCTGTTCGTATGCGTTCATGCTCGCTCTGCCGGTCGCGAGCCATATTACGCGCCGCCCGGGACCTTGCCGAGAGCGGAGAAACGCGAGTCGAGCCTAGGCAACGGACGCGGCGAGCGCCTGGTCGATGTCCCAGAGGATGTCGTCGACGTGCTCGAGGCCGACCGAAATCCGCACCATGTCCTGCGGCACGCCGGCGGCGAGCTGCTGCGCCTCGTCGAGCTGGCGGTGCGTCGTCGACGCCGGATGGATGACGAGCGTCCGCGTGTCGCCGATGTTGGCGAGATGGCTCATCAGCTGCGCCGCCTCGATGAAGCGCACGCCCGCGGCGCGGCCGCCCTTGACGCCGAAGGCGAGCAGGCCCGACGCGCCCGGGACGCCGCCGATCGACCGCATCTGCCGGGCGACGAGGGCGTGGTCGGGATGCTCGGGCAGGCCCGGGTAGTTGACCCAGCCGACCCGTGGATGCGACTGCAGGAAGCGCGCGACGGCGAGCGCGTTGGCGCAGTGGCGCTCCATTCGCAGCGGCAGCGTCTCGATGCCCTGCAGGATCTGCCACGCGCTCGTCGGCGCGAGGGCGGCGCCGTAGACGCGCAAGGTCTCCGTGCGCGCCCGCATCGTGAAGCCGAAGTCGCCGAAGGTCTCGAAGAACCTGACGCCGTGGTAGCCCTTTGACGGCTCGGTCATGCCCGGGAACTTGCCGTTGTCCCAGGGGAAGCGGCCGCTCTCGACCATCACGCCGGCGAGCGTCGTGCCGTGGCCGCCGAGGTACTTGGTCGCCGAGTGGACGACGATGTCGGCGCCGAAGCGGATCGGATTGCAGAGAAACGGCGACGGCACGGTGTTGTCGACGACGAGCGGAACGCCGTGGGCGTGCGCCACCTCGGCGACGGCGGCGATGTCGAGCACCTGCAGACTCGGGTTGCCGAGGCTCTCGGCGAAGACGGCGCGCGTGGTCGGCCGTATCGCCGCGGCGAAGGCATCGATCGAGGCGCCGTCGACGAACGTCGTCCCGATGCCGAGCCGGGCGAGGTTGACCGCGAGCATGCTGACGCTGCCGCCGTAGAGCGCGCCGGCGGCGACGACATGGTCGCCCTGCTCCAGCAAGGTGAGCAGCGCCATCGCCTCGGCCGCCATGCCGCTCGCCGACGCCAGCGCCGCGCGACCGCCCTCGAGCGCGGCGACGCGCTCCTCGAGGACGGCGACGGTCGGGTTCGAGAGCCGCGAGTAGACGTTGCCGAAGGTCTGCAGGTTGAACAGGCTCGCGGCGTGGTCGGCGCTGTCGAAGACGAAGCTCGTCGTCTGGTAGATCGGCAGCGCGCGCGCGCCGGTCGCGGCATCGGGAATCTGGCCGGCGTGGATCGCCAGCGTCTCGGGCTGGAAGCGATGGTCGGCCATGACGATGTCCAGCGGGTGGCTCAGACGGGTCGGCGCGCCGAGATCACGCCGGTGTTGACGCCGGCCCAACTCAGGCCGCCGAACAGGCGCGCGTGCTCGATCTTGACGCAGCGGTCCATGACGACGTCGAGGCCGGCCGCGGCGGCGAGCGCGGCCGCCGCCTCGTTCGTGACGCCGATCTGCTGCCACAGGCACCTGGCGCCGACGGCGATCGCCTGCTCCGCGATCGGCATCACGTCCTCGGTGCGGCGGAAGACGTCGACGATGTCGATCGCGACATCGATCGTCGCCAGCGCGGCGTGACAGCGCTCGCCGAGGATCTCGTCGTAGCGCGGGTTGACCGGGATGATCCGGTAGCCGTGCTCCTGCATGTACTTGGCGGCGAAGTAGCTCGGCCGATGCCACTCCGCCGAGAGGCCGACGACGGCGATCGTCCGGCTCGTTCGCAGGATGCGGCGAAGGGTGGCGATGTCGTCGGCCATGCGGCGCCCGGCGGCGCGTGCGCGCCGCTGGGCGCGCCGACCTTACCCGAAACGCGCGGCGCCGGTCAAAGCGACGCGGTCGCGGCGATGCGATCGGCGTCGCCCGGCGCGCCGATGTTCGCCGGCTGCGGCGCGAGCTCGTCATCGCCCTCGGCTGCCGCCTCGTCCGCAGTCGGGAGACCGCCATCGGCATGCCACCAGTGGGGATGGGCGCGACGGGCGATGACCTCGCGGTGCAGGACGATGAGCGCCGCGCGGCTCGAGACGAGACGGAGCGCATCGTCGGCGCCGAGCGCCGCCGGCCCGTCGCGCAGGGCGCGTTCGATTCGCCCGGCCTCGGCAGCTGCCTTGGCGCCCTGCGGCGGCTCGCGCTGCGGCAGCGCCGCGATGACGCGCAGGTGAACGCCGCGATCGGCGATCGCCGCGCGCAGCGTCGCGAGGTGCGCGGCGACCGCGGCGCCGGCGAGCCGAGTTTCCCGCAGCACGCGCGGCTCGCGGCTCTCCTCGGGGGTCAGCATCAGGCCGCGGCGGTGCAGCGCCCGGCCGATCCTGACCCGGCTGGTGTATACCGAGAGCGGAATCGCCGAGAGCAGGCCGAGCAGGATCGGCGACAGCCACCACGGGAACGCCGCGCTCGTGACGACGATCGCCGTGATCCAGATGATCGCGAGCACGGTGTGCAGGCCGTGGCGCGCGGCCGCCTCGCGCCACGACGTCGAGGCGTCGTCGCGCGGCGGCGACTTCCAGTCGAGGCGCCAGCCGGTCAGCGCGGCGAACACGAACTGGGTGTGGAAGAGCATCCGCACCGGCGCGAGCAGGAGCGAATGGAAGAACTCGATGACGGCGCTCGCGACCAGCCGCGCCCGGCCGCCGAAGCGGCGGGCCTCGCCGCGCACGAGAAGGGCGACGAGGGCCAGCACCTTCGGCGCCAGCAGCAGCACGGCAGTCAGGCCGAAGAGCGTCAGCATCAGCTTGACGTTGGCGGTCGGCCAGACCGGGAACAGCTGGCCCGGCTCGGGGAAGTAGGTCGGGTCGTTGCCGGCGTGCTGCGCGAAGAGCAGCGTCGACAGGAGCAGGAAGCCGAGCCAGAGCGGCGACGACGCGTAGGCGAGGACACCGGTCAGGAAGGCCGTGCGGTGGACCGCGTGCAGGCGCGGCTCGAACATCAGGCGCGAATTCTGCAGGTTGCCGTGGCACCAGCGGCGGTCGCGCTGCAGCTCGGCGAGCAGGTTCGGCGGGACCTGCTCGTAGCTGCCGTCGATCTCGTCGGCGACCCAGACCTTCCAGCCGGCGCGCCGCATCAGCGCCGCCTCGACGAAGTCGTGCGACATCACCTCGCCCGAGAGCGGGCCGTCGCCGTGCAGCGGCGCGAGCGCGCAGTGGCCCATGAAAGGCGCCATGCGCAGGATCGCGTTGTGGCCCCAGTAGTGCGATTCGCCGAGCTGCCAGAAGCGCATGCCGGCAGTGAAGAGCGGCCCGTAGGCGCGCGCCGAGAACTGCTGGATCCGGCCGTGCAGCGTCTCGTGGCCGACGGCGCGCGGCGCGGTCTGGATGATGCCGGCGTCGACGTGCGCTTCCATCATCCGCACCAGCGTCGTCAGGCACTCGCCGGTCATGACGCTGTCGGCGTCGATGACGACGAGGTAGCGGTAGGCCGCGCCCCAGCGGCGGCAGAAGTCGGCGACGTTGCCAGCCTTGCGCTTGACGCGCTGCTGGCGCCAGCGGTAGTAGATGCGCAGCGCCGGGCTCTCGCCCTCGCTGGCTGCGGCGATGCGGCCGGCGAGCTCGCTCCAGGCGGCGTGCTCGGCGGCGCGGATGTCGGCGTCGGAGGTGTCGCTGAGGATGTAGACGTCGAAGTTCTCCGACTCGCCGGTCGAGACCAGCGAGTCGATCGTCGCCGCGAGGCCGCCGAACACCGTCGGCACGTGCTCGTTGCAGATCGGCATGACGATCGCCGTTCGCGCCGCCGGATCGAGCGGCCGCACCGGCTCGCTGGCAAGGCCGCGCATGAGCGGGCCGCGGCCACGACCGAAGAGGAGGACGCCGGCGCCCATCACCCCGGTCCAAAAGCCCGCCGAGATCCAGGCGAAGAGGACACCGAAGAGGACGAGCAGGCCGCGCTCGGCGAGCGCCGCACCGCGCTCGGGGAGGACCTCGGCCATCGCCTGCGTGCCGACGTAGGCGCCGAGCACGACCAGGACGAGCAGGACGAGGCGGCGCAGCATCAGCGGCCGGGCGTCGCTCGCGCGCCGCTTGGGAACGCGCGGCAGGCGGCCGAGCAGGCGGCGCAGCGGCCGGCCCCAGGGCGAGCCCGCCCAGGGCACGGCTGGCATCGAGCTGCGCTCGAGCGGCGGCTGCGGCAGCGGCGCCGTCACGGCTTGTCGGCCTCGGGCGGAAGGATGTAGCTCCATGTCTCTGTCAACGTCGATTGTTCTTGCTTCAGGTAGGCACGCAGCTCGACCGGTTTCGCGGCGTCGTTGCGCTTGATCCGAACCGTCATCCTCCATGCGCCGCTGACCGCATTCTTGAACAGATTGCGCTCGCGCACCTCGGCGTTCGCGTCGACCCAGATCACCGGCTCGACGTTGGCCGACGGGGCCAGCGAGCGCAGCGCCGGACCGTCGAAGTCGACGACGTAGTTGATGTCGCCGTCGGCCTTCTTGGCGAAGCCGCGGCCGCGCCGCGTCTGCACGACCCAGCCCTTGCCGGCAGGGGCCGTGCCCGCGCTCTGCCAGTGGATCTTGTAGGCGATGTCGAAGGGCTTGCCGGGCGCCGGCAGCGCCTGCGGCACCCAGAAGGCGACGATGTTGTCGTTGGTCTCGTCCGGCGTCGGGATCTGCACCAGCTCGACGCGGCCGGCGCCCCAGTTGCCGACCGGCTCGATCCAGGCGCTCGGGCGCCGCTCGTAGAGCGCCTCCGGGTCCTCGTAGCTCGCCGGCGAGCGGTCGCGCTGCATCAGGCCGAAGCCGCGCGGGTTGGTCGTTCCGAACGAGGTGACGAGAAGGCGGCGCGGGTTGACGAGCGGCCGCCAGACCCAGTCGCCGTCGCCGAGCTGGATCGACAGGCCGTCCGAGTCGTGCACCTCGGGCCGATAGTCGTCGCGGCCGGGCTGGTTCTCGCCGAAGGCGTACATGCTCGTCAACGGCGCGATGCCGAGCTTGCCGATCTTGTCGCGCAGGTAGAGGCGAGCCGTCACCTGCATCGTCGTCTCGGCACCAGGCGTCAGGACGAAGCGATAGGCGCCGGCGACACGGCGCGAGTCGAGGAGCGCATAGATCGTCAGCGACGTCGCGATGGGGCGCGGCCGCTCGATCCAGAACTCGACGAAGCGCGGGAACTCCTCGCCCTCTGCGGCAGCCGTATCGACGGCAAGCCCGCGCGCCGACAGGCCGTACGACTGGCCCTTGCCGAGAGCGCGGAAATAGCTGGCCCCCTGGAAGACGAGGATCTCGTCCTTGTAGCCCGGCTTGTTGAGCGCATGGTGGACGCGAAAGCCGTTGAAGCCGATGCCGCGCAGGATCTGCGGGTCGAACTTGTTCTTGCCGTAGTCGAAGAGCGCCGGGTCGAACGCGACGACGCGCTCGCCGGCCGGCTCGATGACGTTGATCCGCACCGGCTCGGGAACCGCCCTCCCCTGGTGAAAGAACATCAGCTCGAATGGCAGCTTCTCGCTGTGCCAGAGCGCCTTCTCGGGTCGGAAGCGGATGTCGCGGTAGGCGTCGTAGTCGAGCTCCCGCAGCTCCGTCGGCAGGGTCGCCGTAGGCGCCTTGTACGGCCGCGCCGCGAGGCTGCTGGCGCGCGCCGCGACGTCGTCGAAGCCGAACGCCGACGCCGCCATCGACGTGGCAAACAGCAGCAGCGCCGGGAAGATCTGGCGAAAGAATCGGTCGGAAAGAGCGGTCATTTTTTCTGGGATGCCGGGGACCTGCGACGACAGGGTCGCCGCCGCGGCCGACGCAACCCCGGCACATGGGGGCGACCGGCCGAATTCCAGCCCGCCGCGGCTGCCCGCAAACAAAATCGCCCGACGGGAGCCGTCGGGCGAAGCAAGAGAGGGGCCCGGCCCGCGAGCGGGCAGGCGGGGCCGGAGTCTACGTCAGGCGTGCTTGCGGTCGAAGAACTGCTCGTCCTCGGTCGAGCCCTTGAGGGCGCCGGTGGAGGCGTCGCGCTCGATCGTCGTCGTCACCGCGTCGAAGTAGCCGGTGCCGACCTCGCGCTGGTGCTTGACCGCGGTGAAACCCTTCTCGGCCGCCGCGAACTCCGCCTCCTGGAGCTCGACGAAGGCGGTCATGCTGCTTCTCGCATAGCCGTGGGCGAGGTTGAACATCGAGTAGTTGAGGCTGTGGAAGCCGGCCAGCGTGATGAACTGGAACTTGTAGCCCATCGCGCCGAGCTCGCGCTGGAACTTGGCGATGGTCGCGTCGTCTAGGTTCTTCTTCCAGTTGAAGCTCGGCGAGCAGTTGTACGCGAGCAGCTTGCCGGGGAACTTCTTGTGGATCGCCTCGGCGAACGCCTTTGCGTAGGCGAGGTCGGGCTTGCCGGTCTCGCACCAGACCATGTCGGCGAACTCGGAATACGCGAGGCCGCGCGAGACCGCCTGATCGAGGCCGGGGCGGGTGCGGTAGAAGCCCTCGATCGTGCGCTTGCCGGTGAGGAACGGCTTGTCGTTGTCGTCGACGTCGCTCGTCACCAGGTCGGCCGCTTCCGCGTCGGTGCGCGCGATCACGAGCGTCGGCGTGCCCATCACGTCGGCGGCGAGGCGCGCGGCAGTGAGCTTAGCGTTGGCTTCGCGCGTCGGCACGAGCACCTTGCCGCCCATGTGGCCGCACTTCTTCACCGACGCGAGCTGGTCCTCGAAGTGGACGCCCGCGGCGCCGGCTTCGATCATCGACTTCATCAGCTCGAACGCGTTGAGGACGCCGCCGAAGCCGGCCTCGGCGTCGGCGACGATGGGAGCGAAGTAGTCGATGTCGTCCTTGCCCTCGGACCACTGGATCTGGTCGGCGCGAGTGAACGTGTTGTTGATGCGCTTGACGACCAAAGGCACCGAGTTCACCGGATAGAGCGACTGGTCCGGGTACATCTCGCCGGCGATGTTGGCATCGCCCGCGACCTGCCAGCCCGACAGGTAGATCGCCTTCAGTCCGGCCTTGACCTGCTGCATCGCCTGGTTGCCGGTGAGCGCGCCGAGCGTGTTGACGAAGGGCTCGGTGTTGACGAGGTTCCAGAGCTTCTCCGCGCCGCGCTTCGCCAGCGTGTGCTCGATGCGGAGCGAGCCGGCGAGGCGGACGACGTCGCTTGCCGAGTACGTGCGCCGGATTCCTTTCCAGCGCGGGTTCTGGGCCCAGTCCTGCTCGAGGGCGCGAATCTGTTCTTCTCGGGTCGGTGCGTGCATGAAATCCTCCTGAAGGGAAAAGGAAAAATCGTTGAGACCAGCGTAGCCAGTCCCGAGCTGGCGGGCTCGATTGGCACATCGATTAGCTGGTCGAAAAAATACTGCCTCGACAATGACTTAGCCATGCCTTCCGCAATATGGGAGCCGGTTCTCCACCATGAGAAATTTTGCGGCAGCGCAGCACGACGTTATCTCACATCGCGAGACGAACGTTTTCTGATGCGGAAGGAAGCGGACTTGCAGTTCTTCTAGACTCTGCGTTTTCTTTCGTTGGCCGCATCGGCCAGCAAGCTGCGGGAGACGCACACATGCACAAGGACCTGAACCCCGCCGCGGCGCCCGCCGCTTCGCCCACGAGCGCCGCGCCGGCCAAGCTCGACGCCTACTGGATGCCGTTCACGGCCAGCCGCCAGTTCAAGAGCGCGCCGCGCCTCCTGGCCAAGGCCAAGGACATGCATTACTGGACGCCCGAAGGCCGTCAGATCCTCGACGCGGCCGCGGGCCTCTGGTGCGTGAACGCCGGCCACGCGCGGCCGAAGATCGTCGCGGCGATCGCGGCGCAGGCGGCCGAGATGGACTTCGCGCCGCCCTTCAACATGGCGCATCCGAAGGCATTCGAGCTCGCCGAGAAGCTGGTCGCGCTCACGCCCGTCGGCCTCGACAAGGTGTTCTTCACCAACTCGGGCTCCGAGGCCGTCGACACCGCGCTCAAGATGGCGATCGCCTATCACCGCGCCCGCGGCGAAGGCCAGCGCACGCGCCTGATCGGCCGCGAGCGCGGCTATCACGGCGTCAACTTCGGCGGCATCTCGGTCGGCGGCATCGCCGGCAACCGCAAGACCTTCGGGCCGATGCTCGGCGGCATCGACCACCTGCGCCACACCCACGACCTCAAGAAGAATGCGTTCTCGCGCGGCCAGCCCGAGCACGGCGCCGAGCTCGCCGACGACCTCGAGCGAATCGTCACCCTGCACGACGCGTCGACGATCGCGGCCGTGATCGTCGAGCCGATGGCGGGCTCGACCGGCGTGCTGATCCCACCCAAGGGCTACCTCGAACGCCTGCGCGCGATCTGCGACAAGCACGGCATCCTGCTGATCTTCGACGAGGTCATCACCGGCTTCGGACGCCTCGGCTCGCCGTTCGCGGCGACCCACTTCAACGTCACGCCCGACCTGATGACGGTCGCCAAGGGGATCACCAACGGCGCCGTGCCGATGGGCGCGGTGTTCGCGCGGAGCGCGATCCACGACGTCTTCATGACCGGCCCCGAGCACGTCGTCGAGTTCCCGCACGGCTACACGTATTCGGCGCATCCGCTCGCCTGCGCCGCCTCGCTGGGAACGCTCGAGACCTACGCCGACGAGGGCCTGCTGACGCGCGGCGCGAAGATGGCGCCGGTGTTCGAGCACGCCCTCCATTCGCTGCGCGAATCGCCCAACGTGATCGACATCCGCAACATCGGCCTGGTCGGCGCGGTCGAGCTCGACTCGATCCCGGGCCACCCCGGCAAGCGCGCCTTCGACGTCTTCCGCGAGTGCTTCGAGCGCGGCGTGCTGATCCGCACGACCGGCGACATCATCGCCCTGTCGCCACCGCTGATCGTCGAGGAATCTCACATCGACCAGGCGATCAGCACGATCGCCGATGTGCTGAAGACGCAGCGCTGAGCTTCCCTCTCCGGCGCCTTCGTGCGCGACGCTGACGGGCGGCCGCGCGCCGTCCCTGTGTGCCGATGAGCGCAGAAGCCTTCCTGCAGATCAAGAACCTCGTCAAGGAGTTCGACGGCCACCCCGCCGTCGACAACGTCTCGATCGACATCGCCAAGGGCGAGGTCTTCGCCCTTCTCGGCTCGTCGGGCTGCGGCAAGACGACGCTGCTGCGCATGCTCGCGGGCTTCGAGACACCGACCTCGGGAACGATCACGCTCGACGGCCGCGACCTCGCCGGCCTGCCGCCGTACGAGCGGCCGATGAACATGATGTTCCAGAGCTACGCGCTCTTCCCCCATCTCTCGGCGTTCGACAACATCGCCTTCGGCCTGCGTCGCGACGGCCTGGCGAAGGACGAAGTCCGGGCGCGCGCCGAGGCGATGCTGAAGCTGGTGCAGCTCGCGCCGTACGCGAAGAGGAAGCCGCACCAGCTCTCGGGCGGCCAGCAGCAGCGCGTCGCCCTGGCGCGCAGCCTCGCCAAGAAGCCGCAGCTGCTCCTCCTCGACGAGCCGCTCGGCGCGCTCGACAAGAAGCTGCGCGAGGAGACGCAGATCGAGCTCGCCAACATCGTCCACGACGTCGGCGTCACCTGCGTGCTGGTCACCCACGACCAGGAAGAGGCGATGACGATGGCGTCGCGAATCGCCGTGATGAGCGAGGGCCGCTTCCTGCAGGTCGGCGCGCCGGCCGAGATCTACGAGACGCCGGCGACCCGCTTCGTCGCCGACTTCATCGGCAACGTCAATTTGATGGACGGCACGCTGGTCGAGGACGAGGCCGATCACGTCGTCGTCGACTGCGGCGACATCCGCCACCGCGTCGGCCACGGCATCACCGGGACGCGCGGCATGGCGGTGACGGTGGCGCTTCGGCCGGAGAAGATCCGCATCCGGCGCGACGCATTGACTTCGCCGCCCACGACCGAGCCCGCCGTCAACCGCGCCCACGGCAAGATCAAGGAGATCGCCTACTTCGGCAGCTTCACCGTCTATCACCTGCAGATGGCGAGCGGGCGCGTCCTCAAGATCAGCCAGAGCAACGTCGAGCGCCAGCCCGGCGCGCCGCTGACCTGGGGCGATGCGGCGTGGGCGACCTGGACCGATCTTTCCCAGGTGGTGCTGACGCAATGAAGGTCGGCTCACGACGCGGCCGCTTCGCCGCCGTCGCGGTTCCGTACGCGTGGCTGCTCGTCTTCTTCCTGCTGCCGTTCCTCGTCGTCGCCAAGATCAGCGTCTCCGAGATGGAGACGACAACGATCAAGGACATCGTCACCTGGAAGGACGGCGCGATCTCGTTCGGCATCTCGTTCGTCAACTACCTGCGCCTGGTGCAGGACGACCTCTACCTTCGCACCTACCTCTCGAGCCTCGCCTACGCGGCAGCGACGACCGTCCTCTGCCTGGCGATCGGCTACCCGTTCGCCTACTTCATGGCGCGTGCGCGTCGATCGATCCAGCCGGCGCTCCTGATGCTCGTCATGCTGCCGTTCTGGACCTCGTTCCTGCTCCGGGTCTACGCCTGGAAGGCGCTCCTCACCGAGCACGGCCTCGTCGCCGACGCGATCGAGAACCTCGGCCTCGACCGCGTGCTCGCCGCGGCCCATCTCATCCCCGGGCCCGGGCAGCTGATGAACACGCCGTTCTCTCTCGTCCTCGGCATGACCTACACCTACCTGCCGTTCATGATCCTGCCGCTCTACGCCAACCTCGCCAAGATGGACCTGCGTTTGCTCGAGGCCGCCGCCGACCTCGGCGCGAGCGCCTGGACGGCGTTCTGGAAGGTCACCGTGCCGCTCTCGCGCGCCGGCATCGTCGCCGGCGCGATGCTCGTCTTCATCCCCTGCATCGGCGAGTACGTCATCCCCGAGCTGCTCGGCGGGCCGCAGACGCAGATGATCGGCCGCACGCTCTGGGACGAGTTCTTCAGCAACAACGACTGGCCGATGGCCTGCGCCGTCGCCGTGACGATGGTGCTGCTCGTCATCGTTCCGCTCGCCGTCTTCAGCCGCTACCAGGCCGAGGCGGTGCAACGCGCCGCCTGACGCATGCGAAGCCGCGCCGTCGACCGCTGGTTCGCGCGCGCCTGGCTCGCGCTCGGCTACGCCTTCCTGTACCTGCCGATCGTCGCCCTCGTCGTCTACTCGTTCAACGACTCGCCGGTCGCCAACGTCTGGCGCGGCTTCACGCTGCGCTGGTACGCCGCCCTCGCCTCCGACCGCGAGCTGCTCGCCGGCCTCGCGCTCTCGCTCAAGGTCGCGTTCGCGACGGCGTGTGCGTCGATCGTCCTCGGCACCCTCGCCGCATTCGCGCTGGTGCGCTATCGGCGCTTCTTCGGCAGCACGCTCTTCGCCGGCATGGTCGCGGCGCCGCTGGTCATGCCCGAGGTGATCATCGGCCTGTCGCTGCTGCTCATGCTGGTCTCGCTGCACCGCGCCAGCGAGGCGGCGTTCGGCGTCGGCTTTCCCGATCGCGGCATGCTGACGATCTGGCTCGGCCACGTCCTGCTCGGCATGGCCTACGCGACCGTCGTCGTCCGCGCCCGCCTGCTGACGCTGAACCCGCAGCTCGAGGAGGCCGCGCTCGATCTCGGCGCCCGGCCGTGGCAGGTGTTCTGGCTGGTGACGCTGCCGATGATCGGCCAGGCATTGCTGTCGGCGTTCCTGCTCACCTTCACGCTCTCGCTCGACGACGTCGTGCTGTCGGCGTTCCTCTCGGGGCCGGGCGCGACGACGATGCCGCTGGTCATCTTCTCGCGCGCCCGCCTCGGCCTCAACCCGAGCGTCAACGCGGTGGCGACGATCATCATCGCCGTCGTCGCCATCGGCGTCGTTGTCGCCAGCTTCGTGATCGCCCGCAACGAGCGTCGGCGCGCGCTCGACGCCGCCGCCGCGCAACGCCCGAGGACCGCATGACGACATCGCCGGCGCGCACCGCGCTCGCCTACCTCTGCCTCGCCGCGGCGATGGCGATCGTCGGCGCCTACGTCGGCTTCTCGAAGGCGCTGGTCATCGTCTTTCCGATCTTCCTCCTGGCCGGCATGCGCTTCGCGATCGCCGCGGTCGCGATGGCGCCGTGGCTGCGCCGCCCGCCCGGCGAGACCGTGCTCGACGCGCGCACCCATCGCCTGCTCTTCCTCGAGTCGTTCTTCGGCAACTTCCTGTTCTCGATCTGCATGCTGTTCGGCATCCGCCAGAGCACGGCGCTCGCCGCCGGCGTGATCATGGCGGCGCTGCCGGCGGTCGTCGCCCTGCTCTCGTGGTCGCTGCTGAAGGAGCGCGTTGGCGTCCGTGTCGGCGCCGGCATCGCCTGTGCGATCGCCGGCATCGCCCTGGTCGCGTTCGGGCGCGACGCCGAGGGCGAACTGGCGAACGGCTCGCTCGTCGGCGTGGCGCTCCTCGTCGGCGCCGTCACCTGCGAGGCGCTCTACGTCGTCATCGGCAAGAAGCTGTCGGCGTCGCTCGGGCCGAAGCGGATCAGCGCCCTCATCAACCTCTGGGGCCTGGTGCTGGTCGCGCCGTTCGCGCTCTGGCAGCTGCGCGGCTTCTCGCCGTCGTTCATCCCCGAGTCGTCGTGGTGGCTGCTGCTCGCCTACTCGATCGCCGCGAGCGTCGTCACGGTCTGGCTGTGGATGACGGGCCTGAAGCACGTGCCGGCCTCGTCTGCAGGCATCTTCACGGTCTTCCTGCCGATGACCGCGGCCGCGGTCGGCGCCTTCTTCTACGGCGAAGAGTTCACGAGGTCGCAAGCGGCCGCGTTCGCGCTGGCGCTGGCGGGCGTGGTCCTGGCGGCGTGGCCGGCGCGGCGTCCGCCGTGAGTGCGCCGAGGAGCGCCTGACGCGCGAGCCGCGACACCGTCGCCGGCGCCTCGCCCTTGAGGCGCGAATCCGACCAGACCTGGCGCCAGCGCCGCGCGCCGGCCTGGCCGTTGCGCAGGCCGAGGATGTGACGCGACGCGTGCGACCACGGCTCGCCGCGCGCGACCAGCCGCTCCATGTAGCCGACCATCGCCGCCTCGACCGCGTCGCGCGTCGTGGCCGCGGCCGGCGCGGCGAAGAAGCGCGCGTCCCAGTCGACGAGGTCCCACGGCTGGTGGTAGGCGGCGCGGCCAACCATGACGCCGTCGGCGCTCGCCAGGTGCGCGTCGATCTCGTCGGCGCTGCGAACGCCGCCGTTGAGGACGAAGGTGAGCGCCGGGAAATCCTTCTTCAGCGCGGCGACGACCTCGTGGCGCAGCGGCGGCAGCTCGCGGTTTTCCTTCGGGCTGATGCCGTGCAGCCAGGCGTTGCGGGCGTGGACGATGAACACCTGGCAACCGCCCTCGGCGACGGTACCGACGAAGTCGCGAACGAAGGCGTAGCTCTCGATGCGATCGATGCCGATCCGGTGCTTGACGGTGACCGGGATCGCGACTGCGTCGCGCATCGCCCGCACGCACGCGGCGACGAGCGCCGGCTCGGCCATCAGGCAGGCGCCGAACGCGCCGCGCTGGACGCGCTCGCTCGGGCAGCCGCAGTTGAGGTTGATCTCGGCGTAGCCCCAGCGCTCGCCGAGGCGGGCGCTGGCGGCGAGGTCGGCGGGGTCGCTGCCGCCGAGCTGCAGCGCCAGCGCCTGCTCGACCGGATCGAAATCGAGATGGCGGGCGACGTCGCCGTGCAGCAGCGCGCCGGTCGTCACCATCTCGGTGTAGAGGCGCGTCCGCGTCGTCAGCAGGCGATGGAAGTACCGGCAATGGCGGTCGGTCCAGTCCATCATCGGCGCGACCGAGAGGCGCCAGGCGGGGAGGTCGAAGTGATTCACGGCGGGTCGAAGGATGCAGGCGGATCCTAAGGGAGCGCTACAGTCGAGCCTCGACATGAAGCGCAACGCCATGAGCCGCGCACTCGCATGCGCCCTCCTCGGCGCCGCCTTCGGTGGCGCCGCCGCCCAGACTCCGGCCACGCCGCGGATCTACACCTGCGTCGATGCGCAGGGCAGGAAGCACGTCTCGCAGACGCCGGTCCCCGAGTGCGCCGACCGCGATCTGCTCCAGCGCAACTCCGACGGCTCGATTCGCGGCCTCGTCCGCAAGCCGCTCACCGAAAAGGAACGCGAGGTCGAGGAGGCCCGCGTCCGGACTGCCGAGGCGGCGTGCCGCGACCGCAAGATCGAGGAGCGCGCCGACCGCAACCTGGTCAAGCGCTACCCGAATCGCGCCCGCCACGACCTGGCCCGCCAGGAGGCGCTCAACGACATCGCCAAGGCGATGCGGATCTCGGAGGCGCGAATCGAGCTGCTCCTGCGCGACAAGAAGAAGCTCGACGAGGAGCGCGAGTTCTACCCCCAGGGGAACCTTCCGCTCAAGCTGAGGATGGACATCGACCGGAACGATTCCGCCCTCGCCGCCCAAGACAAGCTGGTCGCGCAGCAGAAGAACGAGCTGCAGCGGATCAACGCCCGCTTCGACGACGAGCTCGCCCACCTGCAGACGCTCTGGCGCGCGCCGCCGGCGCTGCTGAGCTGCTGATCGGCGCGAACGAGGCTCAGACCGGCGCGCGGCCGATCGTCGCGAGCTGCTGACGCGCACGCTGGGTCGCGCGATCGATCAGGAACGCGTTCTCGAAGGCGCGCATGCGGCCGGCGGCGCAGAGGCGGCCGAGCGTTCGCGCCGTCATCGAGATCGTCTCGCGGCCCTTGGCGCCGTGCGAGAAGAGAAAGAGGCTGCGCGCCGGGCTCATGTAGGTGAGGCGCACCTTCTGCCACTGGTCCTTCAGGTTGAGCTGGTAGGAAAAGCCGAGCTGGAGGTGGTCGCGCAGCTGCGGGCCGGGGGCGAGCTCGGGCGATTCGGCGGCCTCCTCCTTGGCGGCGACCCCGGCGTCCGCAGGCGGGGCGATGGCGTCGGCGGCCGAAAGCGTCGGCAACGGCGCCTCGCCGCCGTCCCCGCCGGCGGCGGGCGGCACGGTGGCCGCCGGCGCAGGCGCCGTCTCGGGCGCGCTCGGTTGCTGCGCCGGCGAGACGTCGCGCGACCAGTCGACCTGGTTCTCGGAGACGAGGCCGATCGCGAGCTCTTCCTCGATCGAGAAGCGCTGCTCGAGCGGCGCGGCCTCCGCCGGCCCCGGCGCCAGCTCGCCGGCGGCCTCTTCGGCGCTCGGCAAGGGCGTCTTGAACGCCGTCTCGAGATGGCGGACCAACATGTTGTGGTCGAGCTCGCTGCGCGCCGTGCCCTTGAGCGAGCCGGCATGCTGGGTCACCAGCTGGCCGAAGAACTCGTCCTGCGCCGCCTGCGGCCAGTCGACGAATTTCATGCCCTGCGTCAGCTCGGCCATCAGCGCCGGGAGGCCGGCGACGAACTGCTTGCGCTCGTCGAGCGAACGCTTCGGCTGGATGCTCCGCACGAGATCGGCACCGGCGCGACGCAGCCGCCCCGGATAGGCGGCGTCGGCGCCGTCGCGGCGCGATGCGACGACGATCGCCTGACCCCAGACGCCGCCGAGGAAATCGCGCAGGAACGCCGGCAGCGCGAGCGGCTCGAGGGCGGCGCGCAGCTGCTGGCTGAAGCGCTGCTGGATGCGCCATTCGAGCTCCTTGCCGCGCAGCGTCGCCGCCGCCGCGCTTTCGCGGATCTCGGCGTGGGTCTGCTCGGCGACGAAGCGCTCGAGCTCGAGCAGCTTGGCGTCGTAGAGGTCGAGCTGGTCGAAGTCACCGTCGACGATCTCCTTGACCAGGCCGCTGATGCGCTCGAGCAGCTCCTTCGCCGGGCCGCTGTCGAAGCTGTCGAAGGCGCAGGCGAGCGAGGCGATGCGATTGATGAAGCGGCGCACCGGATGGCGCCGCGACGAGAAGAAGCTGCCGTCGGTGAGCGCCGCGCGCAGCACCGGCAGCTGCAGGCGCGCGATCTGGCGCGCCATCTGCGGCGGCACGCGCGTATCCGACAGGATCTGGTCGAACAGGCTGCTGACGACCTCGATCACGAGGTGATCGAGCTTGCCGCGCGACGCCTGCAGCAGCTCGGCGCGATGGGCGCGGATCAGGTTGGCCGCCATCAGGCCGGTCAATCCGCTCGACGGCGGCTGGGTGTACGAGACGCCGAGCGGGACGCCGCTGCGCGTCGTCGGCGCGAAGTCGTCGCCGCCCTGCCCCGTGTAACCGCCGTAGCCGGTATCGCGCGGCAGCGCGTCGAACTCACCCTGGTAGGTGGCGCCGCCGTTGAGGCGGCGCAGCAGATTCATGAGCTCGGCATCGGCCTCGACGGCGGCCGGCGCGCGCGCCGCGCCGGGCACGGCGAACGAGCCCGGCATGCCGCCGCGGATCAGGCGGTCGAGGAGCGCCGCCGAGCTTTCCGGATCGATGCCGGCGGCGGGCGCATCGGCGTTGGCGAAGCGGCCGACCATCGACTGCTCCCAGCTGCGCAGCGGCTCGCCCGGCGCCGCGCCCATGCGGCCCTGCCACGACATCTCCCAGGCCTTGCGCGCCTCGTCGAAGGCCGCGCCGGCGCCGGGCGCGCGCGCCGCCGGACGGGCCGAGAACTCGTCGGCCGGGCGCATCGCCAGGTCGGTCGGCTTCAGACCGCGCTGCTTGAGGCCGGCGACGATCTCGAGGTAGCACGCCGGCATGGCGTTGGCCATCGCCTGGCCGAGCTCGCGGCCGAAGATCTTCTGCGTGTCGGGCTCGTCGGTGATCTTCTCGATTGCCTTGTGCAGCGCCGAGCCGAGGATGGCGCCGCGCAGCGGGTTCTTCTGCGGATCGGCCCAGCCGTGGCGCAGCATCGTGCTCATGTAGCCGTCGAGCTCGCGCAGCTCGGCCTCGCTGCGATGCGCGATCAGCTGGCCGATGCGCTCGAACGAGATCTTCTCCTCGATCTGGCCTTCGTCGACGAGGCTGATCGACTGCCAGTCGGTCTCGCCGCCGGCGGCGCGATTCTCGCTGCGCGCGGCGATGTCTTCGCCGATGCGCTCGCGCAGCGCAGTCGCGAACGATGTCAGGAAGAGCTCGCGGCTTTCGAGGATGTGGATCTGCGCGAAGGCGAGCTGGCCGCGCTCGCGATAGGTGCCGGCCGACTTCATCAGCACGAGCAGGCTGTTGGCGACCTCGACGACGGCGCTGTCGGCGGTCGCGCGGATCCGGTCCTGGGCGGCGGCGAGGACGGCGTTGACGGACGGATCGCTCAGACTCATGGAAGAAGCATTCAGACGAGGCCGGGCGCCGCCCGGCGGCGCAGGCCGATCAGGTCTGAAAGTATCGTCCCTAACCGGCGGGCCCCGAGGCGCCCGGCAGGTCGGATGTCACGGCCTCGCGGCCACGCAGCGTGACCGTCGGCGCAGCGGCGACAGGCGGCGGCGCGCGGCGGTCCGCAGGGGGTGGCTCAGGCGCGCCCCGCCGCCGCGACGATGCCGTCGACGAAGCGCGGCCAGAGCGGTGCCGGCAGGTCGTGGCCCATGCCGTCGACGAGGTCGATCTGGGCGCCGGCGATCTTCGCCTTGAGGTCGTGGCCGGCGGCGACCGGGACCAGCGGGTCGGCCCGGCCATGGATGATCCGCGTCGGCATCCGGATCGACGCCAGGACCGGCGAGCGATCGCCGTCGGCGGCGATCGCGACCATCTGCCGCGCCGTCCCGGCCGGTCGGTACGAGCGCCGCACCGAGGTCGTGAAGCGATCGCGCAGATAGTCGGGCGCGGACGGATACGCCGGGCTGCCGATAAGCGCGTAGAGCCGGACGTAGTGCTCGACGATGCCGTCGATGGTCTGCGACGTCGGCCGCGAGATCATCGCGCTGCGCACCTTGAGCGTCGGTCCGGGCAGGCGGCGCGCGCCGCTCGAGGTCATCATCAGCGTCAGGCTCCTGACGCGCTGCGGCGCGCTCACCGCCATGCGCTGCGCGATCATCCCGCCCATCGAGGCGCCGCAGACGTGCGCCGAGTCGATGCCGAGCGCGTCGAGGATTCCCACTGCGTCGGCAGCCATGTCGACGAGCGTGTACGGGCTCTTGACGCGAAAGCCGAGCGCGTAGCGGAGCGAGTCGAGCGCCAGGTTGGGAACGCCGCCCTGATCGAAGCCCTGGCTGAGGCCGATGTCGCGGTTGTCGAAGCGGATGACGCGAAAGCCGCGGCCGACGAGCAGAGCGACCAGGTCCTCGTGCCAGCCGAGGAGCTGCATGCCGAGACCCATGACGAGGAGGAGCGGCTCGCCCTGTGGCGAGCCGTGGTCCTCCACTTCGAGGCGAACGCCGTTGGCGGTGAGCTGCATGCGACGGCGGTCGCTCAGCCCGCCGTCGCGACCGCGTCGGGCACCGCGGTGCGAAAGAACCAGCGCCGCGCGCCGGAGGCGTCGAACGGTCGCCACTGGCCGATCGGCTGCGCCAGCCGGTCGGCGACCACATAGAGCGCGAGCGGATTCGCGCCCATGCCGACGTGGCTCGCCGGCACCTCGATGTTCTCGACCAGCGGCCCGGGCTCGTTGATGCTGCAACGCCACGAGACGATGCCGTCGCTGCGCGAATAGATCGACGTCGTCGGCACCGCAGGCGGCTTCCTGATCTCGGCCATCAGGTCCGGGTCGCCGACCTTGCTGCGGCTGAGCAGCTCGTAAATGCGCCAGACGTTGGTCGCCTTGGGATGGCCGGTGAACGGCGTGCCGAGCGTGACGACGCAGCGCGCCAGCGCCGGATGCAGCTTGGCGAGCTCGCGCGCGTAGATGCCGCCGAGGCTCCAGCCGATCAGGCTGACCGGCTGGCCGTGCTTGTCGGCGAGGCCGCGGATGTCGTCGGCCGAGCGCTCGAGCATGCCCGGACGCGGGCCGAAGTTGAGCCCCTGGCCCCACGCCTGCGTGACGTAGCCGAGGCTCGCGAGGTAGCGGCGCAGCGGCAGGGTCGTGATGTCGCTCGCGCCCATGCCGGGGAAGACCAGCACCGGATGGCCGTCGCCGCGTGGCAGGCGCGCCAGCCACGGCAGCGCCGCGATCAGCGAGAAGAACTCCATCGGCGCACGACCCTCGAGCAACATCAGCAGCGCATGGGGTGCACGCGGATCGTCGGCGCTTGAGCGCGGCGATGCGGCGGAGCGAGGATGGCGAAGCGGCATGCGCGATCGATCTCGGCGTTGCGGATGTGAGGTCATGTTAGCGGCCAGAGTCGCGAGCGCAGCAGCGCCTGCCGTGACTCATGTCGCATCAGCGACAAGGCGCCGCTGGCGCAAGGCGATCGATTCGTTAGCAACCAGCGCGCCCAGCACCAGCGCGCCGCCTTCGAGAACGTGGCGGCTCGGCGCTTCGGCGGCGCCGAGCCAGGTCCAGGTCACGCCGAAGACGATTTCGAGCAGGGACAGCAGGGCGGCCTCGGGCGCGGCGAGCCGTCGCGCCGCGGCGACGGCGATCAGGCACGGCACGGCGAGCTGGGCGATGCCGAGCAGCGCCAGCAAGGCGACGTCGTGCGCGCTCGTTCGCAGCGGTGCCGCCAGCGGCAAGGTGATCAGCGACGAGAGCACCGCGCCCACCAGCACTGCAGCGAGCAGGTCGGCGCCGCCGCCGCGGCTGCGCTGGATCACGGTCCAGTTGAGCGCCGCCGCGATCGGCACGGCAAGCGCGACCAGCGTGCCGGCGAGCTGACGCGCGTCGACCAGCGCCAGCTCGTGCGCGTACATCCAGGCGATGCCGGCGCCGGCGACGACGATCGCCGCCCAGGTCCGCGCCGGCAGGCGCTGGCCGAGGACGACGCGCGCGACCAGCGCCGTGAGGAGCGGCGCGATCGACATCGTCACGAGCACGTTGGCGACCGTCGTCATCGTGATCGCGACCATGAAGGCCGTGAACATCACCGCCCAGCACAGGCCCGAGATCCAGAGCGTGGGATCGGCGCCGAGCAGGGTCTTCTTCAGCGCCGCGGCGCCGCGCAGTCGCGTCAGCAGCACGACCAGCGCGACGGCGTTGAAGGCGCTGCGCCAGAAGGTCGCCTCGAATCCGCCGGCCGACTCGAGATGGCGCGTGACGACGCCTGCCATGCTCCAGAGCAGCGTCGCCACGACCATCGCGAAGACGGCGCGCGCGTGCGTGTTCAGCTCAATAGTCGCTGCCTGCCGATCCGGGCGCGAGGTTGTCGAACTTGGTGAGCGGCTTCAGGAAGATCAGTCGTTCCGTTCCGGTGGGGCCGTTTCGCTGCTTGGCGATGATGATCTCGGCGACCCCCGGCTCCTTCGAGTCCTTGTTGTAGTACTCGTCCCGGTAGATGAACATGATCACGTCGGCGTCCTGCTCGATCGCACCCGACTCGCGCAGGTCGCTCATCATCGGCCGCTTGTCGGTGCGCGACTCGACGCTGCGGTTGAGCTGCGAGAGTGCAAGCACCGGGCACTTGAGCTCCTTCGCGAGCGACTTCAGTCCGCGCGAGATCTCGCCGATCACGGTCGCGCGGTTCTCGTCGCTGGTGCCGTCGCTGCCGGTCATGAGCTGCAGGTAGTCGACGACGATCAGGCCGAGCTGGCCGCACTGGCGCGCCTGCCGCCGCGCCCTGGCGCGCAGCTCGGTCGGGCTGAGCGAGCCGCTCTCGTCGATGAAGAGGCTGACCTTGCCGAGCTTCTCGACCGCCTCCGAGAGGCGCCCCCATTCGTCGTCGCGCAGGGCGCCGGTGCGCAGGCGCTGCTGGTCGATGCGGCCGAGCGAGCCGACCATGCGCAGCGCGAGCTGCGCAGCGCCCATTTCCATCGAGAAGACGACCGCCGGCAGGCCTTCCTTGACGACGACGTGCTCGGCGATGTTGAGCGCGAGCGCGGTCTTCCCCATCGATGGCCGCGCCGCGAGCACGATCAGGTCGCCGGCCTGCAGGCCAGCAGTCATCTTGTCGAGGCCGTAGAAGCCGGTGCGGACGCCGGTCACCTCCTCGGCGCCGTTCTCGTGCAGCTCGTTGACGCGGTCGATCAGCTGGACGACGAGCTGGTCCATGCTCAGGAAGCCCTGGCGCGAGCGCGAGCCTTCCTCGCCGATGCGAAAGATCTTGCCCTCGGCGTCGTCGAGGATCTGCGCGACCGGCCGGCCTTGCGGGTTGAACGCGCTGGTCGCAATCTCGTCGCTCGCCGCGACGAGCTTTCGCAACACGGAGCGCTCGCGAACGATCTCGGCGTAGCGGCGGATGTTGGCCGCGCTCGGCACGCTCTGCGCCAGCGCGTTGAGGTAGACCAGGCCGCCGCAGTCGTCGGCCTTGCCGAGCCGCTGCAGCTGCTCGAAGACCGTGATCACGTCGGCCGGCTTGGTCGCGTTGACCAGCGCCGCGATCGCGGCGTAGATCAGGCGGTGCTCGTAGCGATAGAAATCGTCGTCGCCGAGCAGGTCGCCGATCCGGTCCCAGGCGCCGTTGTCGAGCAGCAGGCCGCCGAGCACGCTCTGCTCGGCCTCGGCCGAGTGCGGCGGAATGCGCAGGCGGGCGACATCGTCGTCGGACCGGAGATCGGGAGGCGCTCCCGCTGACGAGAAGATCGCAGACATCCGGAAATCATAAAGGCGCTCGCGCCGCCGCCGGTGGACAAGGCTGGGGACAGCCACTGCACCGTCGGTGGAAATGCGCGAAAAAAGATGGGCTCCGAAGGAGCCCGCCCCTTCCTCTCGGAGGAAGGGGAGCGAAGCGGGGAAGGAGCGATCCTGTTTCTAGGTCGTCGTCAGCTTGTCTCGCCGAGCACCACCACCTTCACATCGACGACCACATCCGTGTGCGGCGCCACCGTCACGGTGTGCTCGCCGACGACCTTGAGCGGACCGTTGGGCATGCGCACCTGCGCCTTCGTGACCTTGAAGTCGATGCGGTTCAGGGCGTCGGCGATGTCGGCGTTGGTGACCGAGCCGAACAGGCGCCCGTCGACGCCGGCCTTCTGCGTGATGTGGACCGTGCGGCCGCTCATCTTCTCGCCCAGCGCCTGGGCGCCGGCGAGCCGGTCGGCGGCGAGCTTCTCGAGCTCGACGCGCTTGTCCTCGAACTCCTTGATCGCGGTCGCGGTGGCGCGGCGCGCTGCCCGTTGCGGGATCAGGTAGTTGCGGGCGTAGCCGTCCTTGACCTTGACGACGTCGCCGAGGTTGCCGAGGTTGGCGACCTTCTCCAGAAGAATGACTTGCATGGCGTCGTCCTCAGACCTTGTGCTGGTCGCTGTACGGCAGCATCGCCAGGAAGCGCGCGCGTTTGATGCACGTCGTCAGCTGGCGCTGGAAGAAGGCGCGCGTGCCGGTCAGGCGGGCGGGCGTGATCTTGCCGTTCTCGTTGATGAAATCGCGCAAGGTGTCGATGTCCTTGTAGTCGATTTCCTTGACGCCGGTGACCGTGAAGCGGCAGAAGCGCTTGCGACGGAACAGCAGCGACTGGGTGTTGCGCTTGGGCTTGCGGTCCTTGGAGAACCGACCTTTACCGCGGGGCGGGGGCATATGGTGACCTCTCTACTTCGATTCGATGGATTGGATGTGAAAGACGATTCCGCGTCCGTTGCGTTGCGCGCCGAGAAAGCCTGCGAAGACGTGATCGACACCGAGCTCGGCAGCAAGCAGTGATTCGGTGATGCTGCCGATCGCACGGGCGCGGATCTCGAAGCCGACCTTGCGGACGCTGCCGACCTGGGCGATCTCCGATTCGTGGCGGAGGCTCACGTCGATCGCCGGCAGACCCGCCGGCGTGAACCTGAGCGCCGCACGCTCGACGATCCTCGCCGTCAGCGCCAGCCGATTGGTCAGGCCGCCGCTTCCTGCGGCGCCGGCGCGCGCCGCGATTCCTCGCGGTCGACCGCCTTCATCATCACGGAAGGCGTCGTCTCGGCGTGGTCCTTGACGACGGTCAGGTGGCGCAGGACGGCGTCGTTGAAGCGAAAGCCGGTCTCGAGCTCGTTCAACACCTTGTTGTCGCACTCGATGTTGATGCAGAGGTAGTGCGCCTTGGCGAGCTTCTGGATCATGTACGCCATCTGGCGCCGTCCCCAGTCCTCGACCCGGTGCACCTTGCCGCCGCCGGCGGTGACGGTGGTCTTGTAGCGTTCCAGCATGGCCGGAACCTGTTCGCTCTGATCCGGATGGATCAAGAGCACGATCTCGTAGTGACGCATGGAGTCTCCTTGTGGATTCCGGGAAGGAAGCCGCTCGCCGGGGCCGGGCCCCGGAGTAGGGTCTACGTCAAGACCCGATGCGGCAAGGGAAAGCCCATGAGTATAAACGCAAGCGACCTCCCGGCGTGCCGCCGCTGCCGTGGCGCAGCCGAGCCCGGAGGAATGCGAGCGCCCGTTTCGGTGCGTTCGCAGGTGCGTCGAAGCGGTAATCCTCGACGACTGCGGTTACGAGACGTTGCCGACCCGAGCCATGCGGCGTCGAGGCGAGGATTACACTGCGACCGACCGGCCAGCGGGGCTTGACCCCGCGCTGGCGCAGGCTTCGACGAGCCCGCGCCTGGCCCAGGACGGCGTAAGGGAACGCTTCCGATGAGTGATTCGAGCAGCAGCGGCAAGTTCGCGCGAGACACTTCGAAGTCGGCCACGACGGGCACCCCCACGCCCGAGGAATGGCCGGTGACGCGCGCCGAGGCCGCGTCTCCCGACGAGCTCGAGGAATGGCAGGCGACGCGCGTCCAGGCGCGCCAGTCCAACGGTCTCGATGACTGGCGCGTGCCGCAGCCGCCCGCGGGCGGCACGCCGCAGGAATCGCAGCGGCGCGCCGGCCGTTTCGGCGCCACCGCCGAGTCGCCCGACGCCTGGGCGGCGACGCGCGCCCAGACCGCGCTGGCGACGCAGCTCCTCGACAACGAGAACGACTACCTCGCGAGCGAGAAGGAAGAGGTCGGCCGGCAGATCGGCGGCAACGAGCGCGAGCTCTTCGTCTCGTGCGCGCCGGCCGAGGCGCTGCAGCAGCAGTTCGAGCACCTGCAGCCCAACTTCATCGCCGTCCACGACATCGCGACGTCGTCGTCGCGCAAGCTCCTCACCGGCATCGCGGCCGCCAGCGGCCGCGCCGTGCAAAGGCTCGTTGTCCGCCGCCAGGGCTACGGCACGGCGCTCGCCACGCTCGAGTTCGTCGAGCTGCCGACCGCCGACAACCAGCTGCTGCGCCTCTACACCACCGAGGCCGACGCCGACACGGCGTCGCGCCACGCGATCGCGCGCGTCCTGCTCGCCTACAGCCGGCTCGGCGTCGTCATGGTCGGCGAGCTGCCCGGCCACGCGATCGCGTCGGCACTGAAGCCGCTGCACGACGACATCATCACCGGCCCCTGGCCGAACCGGAACCTGCTCCTCCTGCCGCTCGCCTCGGCGAGCACGCTCGTCACGCACGGCCTCGACCTCGGCCGCGGCACCGGCGTCGCGGTGCGGACGACGCCGCAGGTCGCGCGACCCGCCGATGCCTGGGCGTTCATCACCGGCACGTGGAGCCGACTGCGCGAGCAGACGCCCAGCGACGGTCGCGTCGTTCCCGAGCTCGGCGCGTTCAAGGCCGCCGCCTACCAGGCAAAGCGGCCGCCGCTCGCGACCGGCCTGCCGTCGGGCGACACGCTGCCGATGGAGGATTCGCGGCCGCCGATCGTCCTGACGATGCGGCCGATGCCGGCGATCGCGACGCCGTCGTACTCGCCGACGATGCCCTCGACGCTGATCGAGCGCTACGTCAAGCAGCTGAGCGAGCTGAACGGCGTCATCAGCTGCTGCGTCTTCGAGGTGCAGAGCGGCAACCCGATCGCCCACGCCGGCGCCAACCCCGGCTCGGCCGAGCTCGCCGCGCACGGCAGCACGCTGATCGCGGCGATGATGGCGGCGAGCCGCTCGCTCGGCTTCGGCCACGCCCTGCCGGAAGCGGCGATCTCGCTCGGCGCCCACCACCTGCTGCTGCGCGGCGTGCCGCGCAATCCGGGCCTGGCGATGCACGCCGTGCTCGACAAGACGAGCGCCAACCTGACGCTCGCGCGCCTGCAGGTGCTGCGAATGGACTCGCTGTTCGAGGAAGCCCAGCCCGCCTGACCCTTTTCGCGGTCGAGGGAGCGCCGAGCGGCGCGCGCCCTCGAGGACGACGAACGAGGTGAGCGCGGGGCTCTCTAGTGGACGACGCGGTCGAAGCCGAAGCGGCCGCCCTCGTAATCGACCGGGATCACGTCGTTCGGGCCGAAGCGGCCTTCGAGGATCAGCTTGGAGAGCGGGTTCTCGATGTCGCGCTGGATCGCGCGCTTGAGCGGCCGGGCGCCGTAGACCGGATCGAAGCCCTCCTTGGCGAGCTGCGCCAGCGCGCGGTTCGTCACCTCGAGCTTCATTTCCATCTTCGCCAGGCGCTCTTCGAGCGCGCGCAGCTGGATCCTGGCGATCTGCTGGATGTTCTTCTGGTCGAGCGCATGGAAGACGACCGCCTCGTCGATCCGGTTCAGGAACTCGGGCCGGAAGTGCTTCTTGACCTCGGCCCAGACCGCGTCGCTGATCGCCTCGTAAGGCTGGCCGACCATCTGCATGATCTGTTGCGAGCCGAGGTTCGAGGTCATGACGATGACGGTGTTCTTGAAGTCGACCGTGCGCCCTTGCCCGTCGGTGAGGCGCCCGTCGTCGAGCACCTGGAGCAGGACGTTGAAGACGTCCGGGTGCGCCTTCTCGACCTCGTCGAGGAGCAGCACGCTGTAGGGTTTGCGACGCACCGCCTCGGTCAGGTAGCCGCCCTCGTCGTAGCCGATGTAGCCCGGCGGCGCGCCGATCATCCGCGCGACCGAGTGCTTCTCCATGAACTCGCTCATGTCGAGGCGGATGAGGTGGTCTTCGCTGTCGAAGAGGAAATCGGCGAGCGCCTTGCACAGCTCGGTCTTGCCGACGCCGGTCGGGCCGAGGAAGAGAAACGAGCCGGTCGGCCGGTTCGGATCTGAAAGGCCCGAGCGCGAGCGCCGGATCGCGTTGGCGACCGCGGCGATCGCCTCGTCCTGGCCGACGACGCGCTCGTGCAGCTTCGCTTCCATCTGCAGCAGCTTGTCGCGCTCGCCCTGCATGAGCTTCGAGACCGGGATGCCGGTCTGGCGCGCGACCACCTCGGCGATCTCCTCGGCGCCGACCGTCGTGCGCAGCAACTGCGGCCGGCCGCCCTGGGCGACCTTCTTCTGCTCGCGCTCCTGCACTTCCTTGAGCTTCCTCTCGAGCTCCGGGAGCTTGCCGTACTGGAGCTCCGCGACCTTGTCGAACTCGCCGCGGCGCTTGAGCTCCTCGATCTGGAAGCGGATGCGGTCGATCTCCTCGAGCATCTGCGCCGAGCCTTGCGCCGCCGCCTTCTCGGCGCGCCAGATTTCCTCGAGGTCGGCAATCTCGCGCTTGACGCGCTTGATCTCCTCCTCGATCAGCTCGCGCCGGCGCCGGCTCGCCTCGTCCTTCTCCTTGAGGACGGCAGCGAGCTCGATCTGCAGCTGGATGAGCCGGCGATCGAGCTTGTCGAGCACCTCCGGCTTGGAATCGATCTCGATCTTGACCTTCGCCGCCGCCTCGTCGATCAGGTCGATCGCCTTGTCGGGCAGGAAGCGGTCGGTGATGTAGCGATGGCTCAGCTCGGCCGCGGCGACGATCGCCGGGTCGGTGATCTCGACGCCGTGATGCGCCTCGTACTTCTCCTGCAGGCCGCGCAGGATCGCGATCGTCGCCTCGACGCTCGGCTCGTCGACGAGGATCCTCTGGAAGCGACGTTCGAGCGCGGCGTCCTTCTCGATGTACTTGCGGTACTCGTCGAGCGTCGTCGCGCCGATGCAGTGCAGCTCGCCGCGCGCGAGCGCGGGCTTGAGCATGTTGCCGGCGTCGATCGCGCCCTCCGCCTTGCCCGCGCCGACCATGGTGTGAAGCTCGTCGATGAAGATGATCGTCTGCCCTTCGTCCTGGGCGACTTCCTTCAGCACCGACTTCAGCCGCTCCTCGAACTCGCCGCGGTACTTCGCGCCGGCGAGCAGCAGCGCCATGTCGAGAACGAGGACGCGCTTGTCCTTGAGCGAATCCGGCACCTCGCCGGCGACGATGCGCTGCGCCAGGCCCTCGACGATCGCCGTCTTGCCGACGCCCGGCTCGCCGATCAGCACCGGGTTGTTCTTGGTGCGCCGCTGCAGGACCTGGATCGCGCGCCGGATCTCGTCGTCGCGGCCGATCACCGGATCGAGCTTGCCGTTCCTGGCACGCTCGGTCAGGTCCATCGTGTACTTCTTGAGCGCCTCGCGCTGGCCTTCGGCCTCGGCGCTGTCGACCTTCTGGCCGCCGCGCACCGTCTGGATCGCCGCCTCGAGCGCCTTGCGCGTGGCGCCGAACTCGCGCAGCAGCGAGCCGATCGAGGTCTTCGACTCGGCCGCCGCGAGCACGAACAGCTCGCTCGAGATGAACTGGTCGCCGCGCTTGTTCGCCTCCTTCTCCGCCGCCTGGAGAACGGCCGTCAGCTCGCGCCCGGGTTGGACGACCTGATCGCCGCCCTCGACCTTGGGCAGGCGCTCGATCGCGCTTTCGAGCGCGGTCCGTAGCCGGGTGATGTCGACGCCGGCGCGCGCCAGCAGCGCGGCGGGCCCGGCATCCTCGACGAGCATCGCCGCCAGGACGTGGACCGGCTCGACGTAGGGGTTGTCGTGCGCGACCGCCAGGCTCTGCGCTTCGCCGAGCGCCTCCTGCAGGGTCGTGGTGAGCTTGTCGATTCGCATGGCGTCATCCTCCGGATCGCGCAGAGGTTGGGCGACGCCGGGGCTTTTCAAGGCAGCGGCGCGCCGCCCGATCCTTCAGCGCATCAAGGCGAGTTGGGCAATCCGGAAGCCCAGCGCAGCGCAGGCCAGCGAGCCGACGACGTGAGCCATCGTGTGGCCGAACGCGAGGACGACCTCGCCGCGCTGCAGCAGGATCAGGGACTCCGCGGAGAACGCGGAAAACGTCGTGAAGCCGCCGAGCAGCCCGGTGACGAGGAGGAGCCGCAGCAGCTCGTTGGGCGAGCGCTCGAGCCAGAACAGGACGGCGCCGATGGCGAGGCCGCCGACGCAGTTGACGAAGAGCGTGCCGAGCGGGAAGCCGGCCCAGCGCGCGTTGAGCCAGATCCCCGCCGACCAGCGCAGCAGCGAGCCGACGACGGCGCCTGCGGACACCGCCGCGATCTCGAGCCAGGGCACGATCAGCGCTCTGCTGGCGCGTCGCCGGCCGCGGCAGGCGCGTTGTCGGCGGCGATGCCCCAGCGCGCCAGCGCCTTGTCGTCGGCGACGCGCGCGTCGACCCAGCGCGCGCCGGCCGGGCCGGTCTCCTTCTTCCAGAACGGCGCCTGCGTCTTCAGGTAGTCCATCAGGAACTCGCACGCCTGGAAGGCATCGCCGCGATGCGCCGACGTGACGGCGACGAGGACGATCTGCGCCGACGGCGCGAGCGCGCCGACGCGGTGGACGACGCGCGCGGCGCGGATTCGAAAGCGCCGCATCGCCTCGTCGATCATCGCCTCGATCGCCGCCTCGGTCATGCCGGGGTAGTGCTCGAGCTCGAGCGACTGCACGGGCGCGCCGTCGCTCCGCTCGCGCACGGTGCCGACGAAGGCGGCGACCGCGCCGACGCCACCGTCGCCGGCGCGCAGCGCCGCGACTTCGGCGCCGAGGTCGAAGTCGTCGATCTGGATCGCGACGCGTGGCGCGGTCATGCGGCCTCGCCCTCAGCCGCCGGTGAGCGGCGGAAAGAAGCCGACCTCGTCGCCGTCGGCGAGCGGCGTCGTCTCGGGGCTGAGAACGCGGTTCCTGGCGCTGCGCAAAACGCGCTGGCGGCCGAGCGCCTCGGCATGGCGGCCGCCGCGCGCAGCGAGCGCGTCGCGCAGCGCGGCGATGTCGGCGCCGGCGCCGACCTCGGCATCCTCGCCGCTGCCGAGCGCCTCGCGCACGGCGGCGAAGTAGCGCACGGCGACCTTCATCCGAGCAGCTCGCGCAGCGACAGGTAGCGGACGGTGTCGCCGGGCGCGATCGCCTGCCCGGGCGGGTTGTCGACGAGGCCGTCGGCCCAGATCGTCGACGTCAGCACCGCCGAGCCCTGATGGCCGAAGAGGTCGAGGCCGCCGGCATCGTTGCGGCGGACGCGCAGGAACTCGCGCCGGCGGTCGGGCTTTGGCCAGGCGAAGTCGGCGCGCATCGCGATCGGCCGCGTCGCCAGCTCGGTCGCGCCCTGCAGGCGCAGCAGGACCGGGCGCACGGCGAGCAGGAAGGTGACGAACGATGACACCGGATTTCCAGGCAGGCCGATGAACCAGGCCGACGAGCCGTCGGCACGGAAGACCTCGCCGAAGGCGAGCGGCTTGCCCGGCTTCATCGCGATCTGCCAGAGGTCGAGCCGGCCTTCCTTCTCGAGCGCGGGCCGCAGGTGGTCCTCCTCGCCGACCGAGACGCCGCCGCAGGTGACGATAAGCTCGTTGCGCTCGGCCGCCTGCCTGAGCGCGGCGCGCGTCGCGTCGAGTCGGTCGGGGACGATGCCGAGGTCGTCGTGGACGCCGCCGAGCGATTCGATCAGGCCGCGCAGGGTGAAGCGGTTCGAGTTGTAGATAGCACCCGGCTTGAGCGCTTCGCCCGGCATCGCCAGCTCGTCGCCGGTCGAGAACAGGGCGACGCGCGGCCGGCGCGCGACCTGCAGGCTGGCCGTGCCGACCGAGGCGGCCATTCCCAAAGCCTGCGGCGAGAGGCGCATTCCTGCGCCGAGAACGCGCGCGCCGCGCTCGACGTCTTCGCCGCGGCGGCGGATCGACTGGCCGACCCGCACCGGCGCGTCGACACGGACGCCGCCGTCGACGACGCTGCATTGCTCCTGCATGACGACCGCGTCGGCGCCCGGCGGCACCTGCGCGCCGGTGAAGATGCGCGCCGCCGTGCCCGGCGCGAGCGGCGCGCCGACGCTGCCGGCGGCGATCCGCTGGCTGATCGGCAGCATCGTGCCCGGCGCCGCCACGTCGGCGGCGCTGAGCGCGTAGCCGTCCATCTCGCTGTTGTCGGCCGGCGGCACGTCGATCTGCGAGCGCACGTCGGCGGCGAGGACGCGGCCGAGCGCATCGAAGGTCGCGAGCGTCTCGGCGTGCTCGGCGCCCGGCGCGGCAACGCGCGTGAGGATCCGCTCGATCGCGTCGTCGAGCGCGAGCAGCGGCGGCCGGGGCGGCGAGGCTTTCTCGTTCATCGCCGGTCATTTTCGGCGATGAACGCCTTCAGCCGGGCGACGTCGGCCGGCATCGTCGTGAAGCGGCGCGGCAGCGCCTCGAGGCCGGCAAGGCGTGCCGGCCGCGGCGCGTCGCTGCCGATCGCGGCGCGCACGGTGTCGTTGAACTTGGCGGCGAGCGCGGTCTCGAGAACGACGATCGGCGTCGCCGCCTCGGCGTGGTCGCGAGCGACCTTGAGCGCGTCGGCGGTGTGCGGGTCGATGACCTCGCCGAAGCGCCGGTGCACGTCGGCGATCGTCGCCAGGCGGTCGGCCGACGTGCTGCGGCCGCTGACGAAGCCGAACGCGCCGATCCGCTCGCGCTCGCCGGCGTCGAGGGCGAAGGCGCGGCGTGTCTCGACCGCGGCGAAGAGCTCGCGCGTTCGTTCGCCGTCGCGGCCGAGCGCATCGAAGACGAAGCGCTCGAAGTTCGACGCCTTCGAGATGTCCATCGACGGGCTTGACGTCTCGTGCGTCTCGGCGGCGCTGCGAACGCGGTAGACGCCGGTGCGGAAGAACTCGTCGAGGACGTCGTTCTCGTTGGTCGCGAGCACGAGGCGGCGGATCGGCAGGCCCATGCTGCGCGCGACATGGCCGGCGCAGATGTTGCCGAAGTTGCCGGTCGGCACGGCGAAGTCGACCGCCTCGTCGTCGCCGCGCGTTGCCTGGAAGTAGCCGGCGAAGTAGTAGACGACCTGCGCCAGCAGGCGCGCCCAGTTGATCGAGTTGACGGTGCCGATCGAGTGCGCGCGCTTGAAGTCGAGATCGGCCGAGACCGCCTTGACGAGGTCCTGGCAGTCGTCGAAGACGCCCTCGACGGCGATGTTGTGGATGTTGGCGTCGAGCAGGCTGAACATCTGCGCCTGCTGGAACGGGCTCATGCGCCCGAGCGGCGAGAGCATGAAGACCTCGATGCCACGCTTGCCCTTCAGCGCGTGCTCGGCGGCGCTGCCGGTGTCGCCCGAGGTCGCGCCGAGGACGGCGAGCCGGCCGCCGCGCCGCGCCAGCTCGTACTCGAAGGCGTGGCCGAGGAACTGCATCGCCACGTCCTTGAACGCCAGCGTCGGGCCGTTCGAGAGGCCGAGGACGAAGACGCCGGGCTCGAGCCGTCGCAGCGGCGCGATCCGGGCGTCGCCGCCGAAGACCTCGGGCCGATAGCTGCGGTCGACGATCGCGCGCAGGTCCGGCGCCGCGATGTCGTCGACGTAGAGCGACATGACGGCGAACGCGAGCTCGGGATACGAGAGGCCGCGCCACGCCGCGAGCGTCGCGGCGTCGATTTGCGGGTAGCGCTCCGGCACGTACAGGCCGCCGTCGGGCGCAAGACCCTCGAGCAGGATCGCGGCGAAGCCGCGTCCCGCCGCTTCGCCGCGCGTGCTCACGTATTTCATGTGTGCACCCTGGGCGCCTCGCGCCGTCCCGCCAAGCGGGAGGAGCCATTCTTCGGGCGGCCGTGCGAATGGCTCAAGCCAGGTCTTCCTTGCGGATGCGGACGATCTTCGCGAGCACCGTCGGCAGCGCCTGCATCTTCGCGATCGCCGCCGTCATCCGCCCTTCGACAGTGTCGTGGGTGAGGATGATGACGTCGGTGCGCGCCTCGCCCACGCCTGCAGCGCCCGGCCGCTGCAGCAGCGCGTCGATCGAGATGCCGTGCTCGGCGAGGATGCCGGTGATGCGCGCCAGCACGCCGGTCTCGTCGGCGACCTGCAGGCGCAGATAGAACGCGGTCACGACCTCGTCGATCGGCAGCACGCCGAGGTCCTGCATCGCCGCCGGCTGGAAGGCGAGGTGCGGGACGCGATGGTCCGGATCGGCGGTGGCGAGCCGGGCGATGTCGACGAGGTCGGCGATCACCGCCGAGGCGGTCGGCTCGGCGCCTGCGCCCTTGCCGTAGTAGAGCGTCGTGCCGACGGCGTCGCCCTGCACCATCACGGCGTTCATCGCGCCTTCGACGTTGGCGATGAGGCGCCGGGACGGCACGAGGGTGGGATGAACGCGAAGCTCGATGCCGGCGGCGGCGCTGCCGCCGCCTTCGGCACTGATGGGAACGCCGTCCTGACGGCTGGCGCGCGGCGCCTGCCCCAGGCGGCGTTTGGTGATCGCAAGCAGCTTGATCCGGTAGCCGAGCTGCTCGGCATAGGCGATGTCGGCCGCCTGCAGGTCGACGATGCCCTCGACGTACGCCTTCGCGAACTGCACCGGCACGCCGAACGCGATCGCGCTGACGATCGTCGCCTTGTGGGCGGCGTCGACGCCGGTGATGTCGAAGGTCGGGTCGGCCTCGGCGTAGCCGAGCCGCTGCGCGTCGGCGAGAGCGCTCGCGAAGTCGATCCGCTTCTCGCGCATTTCCGAGAGGATGAAGTTGGTCGTGCCGTTGATGATCCCGGCGATCCACTCGATGCGGTTGGCGGTGAGCCCCTCGCGCAGCGCCTTGATGATCGGGATGCCGCCCGCGACCGCCGCCTCGAACGCGACGACGACGCCGTTCTCCCGCGCCGCCGCGAAGATCTCGGTGCCGTGGACGGCGAGCAGCGCCTTGTTGGCGGTGACGACGTGCTTGCCGGCGCCGATCGCCTCGAGGACGAGCGTCCTGGCGATGCCGGTGCCGCCGATCAGCTCGATGACGGCGTCGATCTCCGGCCGCGCGATCAGCGCGCGCGCGTCGTTGCCGATCTCGGCCGCGTCGCCGGCGACGCGGCGCGCGCGCGCCAGGTCGACGTCGACGACATGCGTGATCCGGATCTCGCGCCCGGCGCGGCGCCGGATCTCCTCCTGGTTGCGCTGCAGGACCGCGAACGTCCCCCCGCCGACGACGCCGGCGCCGAGCAGGCCGACCTGGAACGGCTTCATGCGAACGTCGGTTGGCCGCCGGCCTTCGATGCGTGCCGCGCGCGGTAGTGCTCGAGGAAGGTCGCGATCCGGCCCATCGCCTCGACCAGGTCGTCGGAGTTGGGCAGGAAGACGACGCGCAGATGGTCGGGGCGCGGCCAGTTGAAGCCGGTGCCCTGGACGATCAGCACCTTCTGCTCGGCGAGCAGCTCGTAGGCGAACTGCTGGTCGTCGTCGATCGGATAGAGCTTCGGGTCGAGCTTCGGAAACATGTACAGCGCCGCCTTCGGCTTGACGCAGGTGACGCCCGGGATCGCGGTGAGCAGCGAATAGGCGAGGTCGCGCTGGCGCGCCAGCCGGCCGCCCGGCGCGACCAGGTCGTCGATGCTCTGGTAGCCGCCGAGGGCGGTCTGGATCGCGAGCTGGCCGGGCGTGTTCGAGCAGAGGCGCATCGAGGCGAGCATGCCGAGGCCCTCGATGTAGTCGGCAGCGTGGCGCTTCTCGCCCGAGACGACCATCCAGCCGGCGCGGTAGCCGCACGAGCGGTAGTTCTTCGACAGGCCGTTGAAGGTGAGGAAGAGCACGTCGTCGGCGAGCGAAGCGATCGACGTGTGGGTGTGGCCGTCGTAGAGGGTCTTGTCGTAGATCTCGTCGGCGAAGACGATCAGGTCGTGCCGGCGCGCCAGCTCGACGATCTTCGCGAGCACGTCGTCGGGATAGAGCGCGCCGGTCGGATTGTTCGGGTTGATGACGACGATCGCCCGCGTCCGCGCCGTGATCTTCGCCGCCATGTCGTCGAGATCGGGCAGCCAGTCGTTGGCCTCGTCGCACAGGTAGTGCACCGGCGTTCCGCCCGAGAGCGCGACCGACGCCGTCCAGAGCGGGTAGTCGGGCGCCGGGATCAGCACTTCGTCGCCGTCGTTGAGCAAGGCGTTCATGCTCATCGTGATCAGCTCGGAGGCGCCGTTGCCGAGGAAGACGTCGTCGATCGTCACGCCCTTCACGTGCTTTTGCTGGGTGTAGTGGACGATCGCCTTGCGCGGCGCGAACAGGCCCTTGGAATCGGTGTAGCCGGCCGCGTTCGGCAGGTTCCTGATCATGTCCTGGACGATCTCGTCCGGCGGCTCGAGCCCGAACGCGGCGATGTTGCCGATGTTGAGTTTGATGATGTGTTGGCCTTCTTCCTCCATCTGACGTGCCTTCTCGAGCACGGGCCCACGGATGTCGTAGCAGACGTTGGCGAGCTTGCTCGACTTTTGAACGGATTGCACGAGTGGAGGCTCCGGCGATTCGAGGGCCCGAAGGCAGCCCGACATTTGACCACAGGGGTCGCGCCGGCCGCCTCGTGCGAAGGGCTTCGCGACAGCGCCGACGCCGCCTCCGATAATCACGTCATGAAAATGCGCGCCGACCGGATCGAGGGCCAGAACGCGATCGCCCGCCATGGGCCCGAAGGCGTCGTCGTCAATGGCGTCGAGCACACCGAAAGCGTCGTCGTCCCCTGGCACGGCGCGGTCGTCCCATGGCACGCCGCCGACTTCGAGTCGCTGACCGCCGAGCACTTCGCACGCATCGCCGCGCTGAAGCCCGAGCTCGTCATCTTCGGCAGCGGCGCGCGTCTCCGCTTTCCGGCGCCGGCGCTGCTGCGGCCGCTGATCGACGCCGGCATCGGCGTCGAGACGATGGACTCGGCGGCCGCCTGCCGCACCTACAACGTCCTCCTCGCCGAAAGCCGCTCGGTCGTCGCCGCGCTGCTTTTCAGCGCATCGCCTGCCGGCGTTCGCTGACCCGGGGAGTGTCGGCGCACCGAGGGCAAGCCCTATAATTGCTGGCTACGCCCCGCGACGGGGTTACCTGGTTACCGCCCGCCGCCTGGGCTTAGCGACAAGAGCTTCATGACGCCTGCAATCAATAAACCGGTCCCGGAATTTGAAGCGCTCGCAACAGGAGGGGTGAAGTTCACGCCGCAGGCTTATGCCGGCAAGATCGTCGTCCTGTATTTCTACCCGAAGGACAATACCCCGGGTTGCACCACCGAGGCGATGCAATTCCGCGATCACTACAAGGAATTCGTCAAGGCCGGCGCCGTGCTGTTCGGCGTCTCGCGCGACAACATGGCGTCGCACGATCGCTTCAAACAGAACCTCGAGCTGCCGTTCGAGCTCATCGCCGACACCGAAGAAAAGCTCTGCCACATGTTCGGCGTGGTCAAGAACAAGATCATGTACGGCAAGAAGGTGAAGGGCATCGAGCGCAGCACCTTCCTGATCGACGGCACCGGCGTGCTCCGCGCCGAGTGGCGCGGCCTGACGGTCGCCGGCCACGTCGAGGAAGTCCTGAAGGCTGTCAAGGCCATCAAGAAAACGGGCTGAGCGGCTGCGGCCGCCGGGCCCCGTCGGCGCCCGGCCGACGCCGCACCGGCTCCGCACGCCGCACGCCGTTTGCCCATCCCAAAGGGGTCGCCCCCGACACCGAGCTCCAGATGCCCCTGCCCAAGCCCCCGGCCAAGCGCGCCGACTTCCTGAGCCGCGCCGATTTCGAATCGCAGGCCGCGCACCGCCCGGCCCGGCGCAGCGGACGCGCGGAACCCGGCGGCGAGCCGGTCGCGCCGGCCGTCCTCGAGCTGTCGAACGAAGGCACGCTGCCGGCGGCGCCGCCGGTCGCCGCGAAGGCGCCGGCGCCGGCAGCGCAGGTGGTCGTCGCCCGGCCCGAGCGCATGCGCAAGGCGCGCGGCACCGGCCCGGCGACGCTCTTCGTCCTCGACACCAACGTGCTGATGCACGACCCGACGTCGCTGTTCCGCTTCGACGAGCACGACATCTACCTGCCGATGATCACGCTCGAGGAGCTCGACGGCCACAAGCGCGGCATGACCGAGGTTGCGCGCAACGCGCGCCAGGTGAGCCGCGACCTCGATTCCCTGGCCGCGAACATGCCGACGCGCGACGCGGCCGGGCGCTCGGAAGGGATCTCGCTCAACCGCACCGGCCACCGCGAGGCCGGCGGCAAGCTCTTCTTCCAGACCGACCTGATTCACGTCAGCCTGCCGCAGGGGCTGCCTGCCGGCAAGGCCGACAACCAGATCCTCGGCGTCGTCAAGGCGCTGGTCGAGCAGCAGCCGCAGCGCGACGTCGTCCTGGTGTCGAAAGACATCAACATGCGCATCAAAGCGCGTGCGCTCGGCCTGCCGGCCGAGGACTACTTCAACGACAAGACGCTCGACGACGGTGACCTGCTCTACACCGGCACGTTGCAGTTGCCCGCCGACTTCTGGGACAAGCACGCCAAGACGGTCGAGAGCTGGCAGCAGGGCGGCCTCACCTACTACCGGATCGGTGGCGACATCGTCGGCTCGCTCCTCATCAATCAGTTCGTCTACCTGGAGGCGCCCGGCGCGCCCTCGCTCTACGCCAAGGTGATCGAGATCACGGGCAAGACCGCGGTGCTGCGAACGCTCAAGGACTACACCCATCAGAAGAACTCGATCTGGGGCGTGATGGCGCGAAACCGCGACCAGAACTTCGCCTTCAACCTGTTGATGGACCCGGAGTGCGACTTCATCACCCTCACCGGCACGGCCGGCTCCGGGAAGACGCTGATGTCGCTCGCGTCGGGGCTGGCGCAGGTGATGGACGACCGCCGCTACACCGAGATCATCGTCACCCGCGTCACTGTGCCGGTCGGCGAGGACATCGGCTTCCTGCCGGGCACGGAGGAAGAGAAGATGGGCCCGTGGATGGGCGCGCTCGACGACAACCTCGAGGTGCTCTCCAAGACCGACAGCGGCGCCGGCGAATGGGGGCGCGCCGCGACCAACGACCTGGTGCGCTCGAAGATCAAGATCAAGAGCCTGAACTTCATGCGCGGCCGCACCTTCCTCAACAAGTTCGTGATCATCGACGAGGCGCAGAACCTGACGCCCAAGCAGATGAAGACGCTGATCACGCGCGCCGGTCCCGGCACCAAGATCGTCTGCCTCGGCAACCTGGCGCAGATCGACACGCCCTACCTCACCGAGGGCTCGTCGGGCCTGACCTACGCGGTCGACCGCTTCAAGGGCTGGGCCCACTCGGGCCACGTGACCTTGGCGCGCGGCGAACGCTCGCGCCTCGCCGATTTCGCGAGCGAAGTGCTCTAGCCGGGACGACGGCGAGGCGTTCCGTGCCGACTTTGCGCGCTCAGCGCGCGAGGTCGTCGAAGAACGCCTTCGAGTTGGTCTCGCGGCCGAGGAACTCGCGCACCAGCGCGCGCGGCGGCAGCTGCCGGCCCTGCGCCAGCACCGTGCGCCGATAGCGCGCGCCGACGATCGGATCGAGCCGGTCGTCCTTGAACGCCGTGCGCAGGTCGTGGG
>DASYKC010000162.1:0-5334 GCA_035995885.1 Caldimonas sp.
CCCCGCGCCCAGACCGAAGGCAACGACGACGGCCTGAAGGAAAAGATGATCGCGGTCAACCGCGTCACCAAGGTCGTCAAGGGCGGCCGCACGCTCAGCTTCGCCGCGCTCACCGTCGTCGGCGACGGCGACGGCCGCGTCGGCATGGGCAAGGGCAAGGCCAAGGAAGTGCCGGTCTCGGTGACCAAGGCGATGGAATCGGCGCGCCGCAACATGATCAAGGTGTCGCTGAAGAACGGCACGATCCACCACAAGGTGGTCGGCGAGCACGGCGCGTCGCGCGTCCTGATGGCGCCGGCCAAGCCCGGCGACGGCATCATCGCCGGCGGCCCGATGCGCGCCGTCTTCGAGGTGATGGGCGTGACCGACATCGTCTGCAAGAGCCTCGGCTCGTCGAATCCCTACAACATCGTCCGCGCCACGCTCGACGGCCTGAAGCGCTGCAGCACGCCGGCCGAGATCGCCGCCAAGCGCGGCCTGACGGTCGAAGAGATCGTCGGCTGAGAGCGAGAGCGAACATGAACGCCCAATCCACCGAGAAGAAGACGGTCAAGATCAAGCTTGTCAGGAGCGTCGCCGGCACGCGCGAGTCGCACCGCGCGACCGTGCGCGGCCTCGGCCTGCGCAAGACCAACAGCGAATCGACGCTCGAAGACACGCCGGCCGTGCGCGGCATGATCGAGAAGGTCTCGTACCTGGTGAAGGTGCTCTGAGCACGCGAGGAAAAAGCAGATGGAACTGAACAGCATCAAGCCCGCCGAAGGCGCCAAGAAGGCGCGCCGCCGCGTCGGCCGCGGCATCGGCTCGGGCCTGGGCAAGACCGCCGGGCGCGGCCACAAGGGCCAGAAATCGCGCTCGGGCGGCTACCACAAGGTCGGCTTCGAAGGCGGCCAGATGCCGCTGCAGCGGCGCCTGCCCAAGCGCGGCTTCAAGTCGCTGACGGCCAGGTTCAACGCCGAGGTGACCCTCGGCGAGCTGCAGCGCCTGGGCGCGGCCGAGGTCGACATGCTGACCCTGAAGCAGGCCAAGCTCATCAGCGAGCTGACCAAGAGCGTCAAGGTCATCAAGAGCGGCGAGCTGACGATCAAGGTTGCCCTCAGCGGCGGCATCCTCGCGACCGCGGGCGCCAAGGCGGCCATCGTCGCCGCCGGCGGCTCGGTCACCTGACGCGAGAGAAAACGGAAAGCGAAAGTGGCAACGAACGCGAATCAACTGGCCAAGAGCGGCAAGTTCGGCGACTTGCGCCGGCGCCTGTTCTTCCTGCTGGGCGCGCTCGTCGTCTACCGGCTGGGCGCGCACATCCCCGTGCCCGGGATCGATCCGAACGCCCTGCAGTCGCTGTTCCAGAACCAGCAGGGCGGCATCCTCAGCCTCTTCAACATGTTCTCGGGCGGGGCGCTGTCGCGCTTCACGGTGTTCGCGCTGGGGATCATGCCGTACATCTCGGCCTCGATCATCATGCAGCTGATGACCTACGTCGTGCCGTCGCTCGAGGCGCTGAAGAAGGAAGGCGAATCGGGGCGCCGGAAGATCACCCAGTACACGCGCTACGGCACGCTCGGCCTGGCGCTCTTCCAGTCGCTCGGCATCGCCCTCGCGCTCGAAGGCTCGCCCGGCCTGGTCATTTCCCCCGGCTTCAGCTTCCGCCTCACCGCGGTCGTGAGCCTAGTCGCCGGGACGATGTTCCTGATGTGGCTCGGCGAGCAGATCACCGAGCGCGGCCTCGGCAACGGCATCTCCATCCTGATCTTCTCCGGCATCGCCGCCGGCCTGCCCAACGCCCTCGGCCAGTTCGGCAGCCTCGTGAACCAGGGCTCGATGTCGATCGTCGCCGCGATCTTCATCACGCTGCTCGTCGCCGCGGTGACCTTCGCGGTGGTATTCGTCGAGCGCGGCCAGCGCAAGATCCTCGTCAACTACGCCAAACGCCAGGTCGGCAACAAGGTCTACGGCGGCCAGTCGTCGCACCTGCCGCTCAAGCTGAACATGTCGGGCGTGATCCCGCCGATCTTCGCCTCGTCGATCATCCTCTTGCCGACGACGGCGGTGAGCTGGTTCGCGACCGGCGACAGCCTGCGCTGGCTGAAGGACCTGGCGTCGCTGCTCGCGCCGGGCCAGCCTATCTACGTCATGCTCTACGCCGCGGCGATCGTCTTCTTCTGCTTCTTCTACACCGCGCTCGTCTTCAACAGCCGCGAGACGGCCGACAACCTGAAGAAGAGCGGCGCCTTCATCCCGGGCATCCGGCCGGGCGACCAGACGGCGCGCTACATCGACCGGATCCTGTCCCGCCTGACGCTCGCCGGCGCGATCTACATCACCGCGGTGTGCTTGCTTCCGGAGTTCCTCGTCCTCAAATACAACGTGCCGTTCTACTTCGGCGGCACGTCGCTCCTGATCATCGTCGTCGTGACGATGGATTTCTGGGCGCAGGTGCAGAGCTATGTGATGAGCCAGCAGTACGAATCGCTGCTGAAGAAGGCCAATTTCAAGGCGAGCTGAGGCTCGCCTTTCACGCAACCACGAAGATCGAACGAAGGACCCCCGACGCGGAACGCATGGCGAAAGACGATGTCATTCAGATGCAGGGCGAGATTCTCGAGAACCTCCCCAACGCCACGTTCCGTGTGAAGCTGGAAAACGGCCATGTCGTGCTCGGCCACATCTCGGGAAAGATGCGCATGCACTACATCCGCATCCTGCCCGGCGACAAGGTCACCGTCGAGCTGACACCGTACGACCTGACGCGGGCACGCATCGTGTTCCGCGCCAAGTGAGAGAAGACCAGGAGGATTGAAATGAAAGTCGCAGCATCGGTCAAGAAGATGTGCCGCAATTGCAAGGTCATCCGGCGCAAGGGCGTCGTGCGCGTGATCTGCACGGACCCGCGCCACAAGCAGCGTCAAGGCTAAGTCAGAGGAAATCCCATGGCACGTATTGCCGGCATCAACATCCCGCCCCACAAGCACGCCGAGATCGGCCTGACCTCGATCTACGGAATCGGCCGCTCGACGGCGCAGAAGATCTGCACCAACGCCGGCGTTCCGTTCGACCGCAAGGTCAAGGACCTGACCGACGCCGACCTCGAGCGCATCCGCGAGGAGATCGGTCGCATGCCGATCGAGGGCGATCTGCGCCGCGAGATGTCGATCAACATCAAGCGGCTGATGGACCTCGGCTGCTATCGCGGCTTTCGCCACCGCCGGGGGCTCCCGGTCCGCGGCCAGCGGACCAAGACCAACGCGCGCACGAGAAAGGGCCCGCGCAAGAGCGGCGCCCTGGTGAAGAAATAAGGAATCGACATGGCCAAGCCTCCCGTCAGCACCGCCGCGCAGCGCGTGCGCAAGAAAGTCAGGAAGAACGTCGCCGACGGCGTCGCGCACGTGCACGCGTCGTTCAACAACACGATCATCACGATCACCGACCGGCAGGGCAGCGCCCTGGCGTGGGCGTCGAGCGGCGGCCAGGGCTTCAAGGGCTCGCGCAAGTCGACGCCGTTCGCGGCGCAGGTCGCCGCCGAGACGGCCGGCCGCGCCGCCCAGGACCAGGGCATCAAGACGCTCGACGTCCGCATCAAGGGCCCCGGCCCCGGTCGCGAGTCGTCGGTGCGCGCGCTGGCCTCGCTCGGCATCCGCATCAACTCGATCTCCGACGTGACGCCGGTGCCGCACAACGGCTGCCGGCCGCAGAAGCGCCGTCGCATCTGAGGAGCAGGTTTTCTCTTGCCGGTTGCCATGGCGACCGGCCCGTTCGACGAAGCCCTCGGGCTTCGCTAAGCCCACCGTCTGAGCGCCGACAACAACATTCGCCAGACTCGCGCGGAGACCCTGCTCGCAGGATCTTGCCGCGTCAGATGATCTAGAAGGAATTCACGTGGCACGTTACCTCGGCCCCAAGGCCAAGCTTTCCCGTCGCGAAGCGACCGACCTCTTCCTGAAGAGCGCGCGCCGGCCGATCGGCGACAAGGCGAAGTTCGACTCGAAGCCCGGCCAGCACGGCCGCACCTCGGGGACGCGCACGTCCGACTACGGCATCCAGCTGCGCGAGAAGCAGAAGGTCAAGCGCATGTACGGCGTCCTCGAGCGCCAGTTCCGGCGCTACTTCGCCGAAGCCGAGCGCAGGAAGGGCAACACCGGCGCGAACCTGCTCGGCCTGCTCGAGTCGCGCCTCGACAACGTCTGCTACCGCATGGGCTTCGGCTCGACGCGGGCCGAAGCGCGTCAGCTCGTCTCGCATCGCGCGATCACCGTCAACGGCGAGGTCGTCAACATCGCCTCGTACTCGGTCAAGGCCGGCGACACGGTCGCCGTGCGCGAGAAGGCGAAGACGCAGCTCCGCGTCACCGACGCCGTGAAGCTCGCCGAAGGGCAGGGCATGGCCAACTGGGTGCAGGTCGATGCGAGCAAGCTCGAAGGCATCTTCAAGAAGCCCCCCGACCGCGACGAGTTCGGCGCCGACATCAAGGAAGCGCTGATCGTGGAGCTGTATTCACGATAGCGATACCGGACGGACAGTGGGGCCGGCGTTGCCGTCATCCCTTCTCGGTTTCTCTTTGGCTCCGTCTGCCGGCAGCGGAGCTGTTTCCATCAAGCCCGGCACAGTCCATCAGCCTTATCGGTGTAACGAGCCGAGGGTATTGAGAGGAACAAGGACTCCATGCAAACCAATCTGCTGAAACCCAAGGCCATCAACGTCGAGCCGCTCGGCGGCAACAAGGCGAAGGTGACCCTCGAGCCGTTCGAACGCGGCTACGGCCACACGCTCGGCAACGCGCTGCGGCGCGTCCTGCTCTCGTCGATGGTCGGCTACGCGCCGACCGAGGTGACGATCGCCGGCGTGCTCCACGAGTACTCGGCCATCGACGGCGTCCAGGAAGACGTCGTCCACATCATGCTGAACCTGAAGGGCGTCGTCTTTCGCCTGCACAACCGCGACGAGGTGACGATCGTCCTGAGGAAGGAAGGCGAAGGCCCGGTCACGGCCGGCGACATCCAGACGCCGCACGACGTCGAGATCATCAACCCCGAGCACGTCATTGCCAATTTGTCGTCGGGCGGCAAGCTCGACATGCAGATCAAGGTCGAGAAGGGCCGCAGCTACGTGCCGGGGAACCTGCGCCGCTACGGCGACGAGCCGACCAAGTCGATCGGCCGGATCGTCCTCGACGCGTCGTTCTCGCCGGTCTCGCGCGTCAGCTACACGGTCGAGAGCGCCCGCGTCGAGCAGCGCACCGACCTCGACAAGCTGGTGATGGAGATCGCCACCAACGGCGCGATCACGCCGGAAGAGGCGATCCGCTCGTCGGCCAAGATCCTGGTCGAGCAGCTCGCGGTG
>DASYKC010000163.1:0-2250 GCA_035995885.1 Caldimonas sp.
GGCCGAACGAGACCAGGCCGGCGTAGCCGAGGACGAGGTTGAGGCTGGTCGCGGCGATCGCGTAGACGACGATCCGGCTCGCCAGGCTGAGATAGAAGTCGAGGCCGAGGGCGCGCAGCAGCCAGGGCAGCGCGAGCGCCAAGGCGACGAGCGCGGCGAGGGCGAGGAGCGGCGCGGCGCGATGCGTCGCGGCGGCGCCGGACCGCGTCGGCGCCATCAGCCGCGCGCCGGAAACAGGCCTTGCGGCTTGATCGCGAGCACGATCGCCATGAACACGTAGACCGCGATCGACGCGATCGCCGGCCCCGCGGCGCTCGCCCATTGCGGCGGCAGGAACTCGCGCAGCACGTGCTGCAGCAGCGTCCGGCCGAGCGTGTCGATCGCGCCGACCAGGATCGCGCCGACGAGGGCGCCGCGGATCGAGCCGATGCCGCCGATGACGATGACGACGAAGGCGAGGATGAGGATGTTCTCGCCCATGCCGACCTGGACCGCGAGCAGCGGCCCGAGCAGCGCGCCGGCGACCGCGCAGAGGGCAGCGCCGATGCCGAAGACGATCGTGAAGAGGCGCGGGATGTCGGTGCCCATGGCGGTCGCCATCTCGCGGTCCGACGCGCCGGCGCGGACCAGCGCGCCCATCCTCGTCTTCTGCACCAGCAGCCACAGGAGCAGGGCGAGGGCGAGGCCGACGGCGAGGATCAGCAGCCGGTACGCCGGATACATCAGACCCGGCAGCAGCTCGACCGGGCCGGCGAGCGCGGCCGGCGCCGACAGCGCCAGGTCGTTGCCGAAGATCATCTTGACGCCGTCGTTGAGGATCAGGATGAGGGCGAAGGTCGCGAGCACCTGCGAGAGGTGGTCGCGCGCGTAGAGGGTCCGCAGCAGGCCCGCCTCGAGCGCCATGCCGAAGAGGGCGGTGAGCGCGACCGCGCCGATCACGCCGAGAACGAACGAGCCGGTGAGCGCGACCAGCCAGGCGGCGAGGAACGCGCCGACCATGTAGAGCGAGCCGTGCGCGAGGTTGATCATGTCCATCACGCCGAAGACCAGCGTCAGGCCGGCGGCGAGCAGGAACAGCATCAGGCCGAACTGCAGCCCGTTGAGCGACTGCTCGAGGATGAGGACGCCGGCCATCGTCAGCGCGCCGGCACTGCGGAGACGATCCGGTCGCCGCGCCTCACTTCACTTCATCGCGCAGCTCTGCACGTACGCGTCGCCGTGGTTTTTCAGGATCGGCTCGTTGAACGACTTGTTGATCAGGCCGCCGTGGCCGTCGCTGCCGACCGTGCGGACGTAGTAGTTCTGGATCGGGTACTGGTTGCTGTTGAACCTGAACGTGCCGCGCACCGACTCGAACTTCGCCGCCTTGAGCGCCTTCAGCACCGCGCCTTGGTCGTCGAGCCTGCCCTTGGTGTCGCGCACCGCGGCGTTGATGAGGAGCGCCGCGTCGTAGCCCTGCGACGCGTAGAGCGTCGGCACGCGCTTGTATTCCTTCTCGAACTCGGCGACGAACTTCTGGTTCGCGGCGTTGGTGAAGTCGGGCGACCAGTGGGCGGTGTTGAAGAGCCCGGCCATCGCCGCGCCGACCGGGTTGATGACGTCCTGGTCGGCCGAGAAGCCCGGCAGGAGCAGCGTCGTGTCCTTGCCCAGGCCGGCGCCGACGTACTGCTTGATGAAGTTGATGCCCATGCCGCCGGGCAGGAAGATGTAGACGGCCTGCGGCCTGGCGGCGCGGATCTCGGCGAGCTCGGCGGCGTAGTCGAGCTGGCCGAGCTTGGTGTAGTTCTCGCCGACGACCTGGCCCTTGAACGTGCGCTTGAAGCCGGCGAGCGAGTCTTTGCCCGCCTGGTAGTTCGGCGCGACCAGGTACACGCTCTTCAGGTCGCGCGTGTTCGCGTACTGGCCGGCCGCCTCGTGGTACGCGTCGTTCGGCCAGGAGACGGCGAAGAACAGCGGATTGCAGTCCTTGCCGGCCATCGACGACGGCGCCGCGTTCGGGCTGATGTAGATGACGTTGTTGTCGATCGCCTCGGGCAGCGCCGCCAGCATGATGTTGGAGAACACCACGCCGGTCATGAAGTCGACCTTGTCGCGCTTGACGTCTTTTTCGAACAACTGGCGCCCGACGTCGGGCTTGAACTGGTCGTCGCTCACCAGCACTTCGGCCGGCAGGCCGCCGAGCCTGCCGCCATTGAGCTTCACGGCGAGCTGGAAGCCGTCGCGGATGTCCACGCCCAAGGCGGCCGACGG